>DGDY01000275.1:2028-21880 GCA_002385675.1 Anaerolineales bacterium UBA3940
GGCAGGCCGGCAATCGTCGCCTCGCGCGTGTAAACAATATCGCCGGGGAAGAGCGCGACATCGGTGGACGTGCCGCCCATGTCAAACGTGATGATGCGCTCATACCCGGCGAGGCGCGCCACGTGGAACGCGCCGACCGCGCCGCCTGCCGGGCCGGAAAGCGCGGTGCGGGCGGCCTCGCGGCGGGCGGTTGCGGCGTTGATCACGCCGCCGTTGGATTGCATGATGCGCAGCCGCCGTCCATCCAGCCCGGCTTCGACACGCTCCAGGTAGCGATCGACGAGCGGCGCGACATAGGCGTTGATAACGGTCGTGCTCGTGCGCTCATACTCGCGGTATTCCGGCAGGATCTCGCTGGAGAGCGATACCGACGCATGGCCGCGCAGCGTCTCGGCCAGAAGCTGCTCGTGCTCCGGGTGCAGGAAGGAGAAGAGCAGGCATATCGCGACGGACTCGATGCCCTCCGCGCGGATGCGCTCGGCGACCGCGGCGGCACAGGCCGGGGTCAGCGCCTCAAGCACGGTTCCATCCGCCGCGACCCGCTCGTCCACCTCGAAGCGCCACGCCGCCGGGACGAGCGGCTCGGGCTTCTGCGGAACGAGGGCGTAGAGGTCGGGGCGGTCCTGCCTCCCAATGGCGAGCACATCCGCAAAGCCGCGCGTGGTGATGAGCGCCGTGCGTGCGCCTCGCCGCTCCAGCAGCGCATTTGTGGCAATGGTCGAGCCGTGGACAACGTCGGCATGAGGGCTGAGGTTAAGGTCCTGCACGCCCGCCAGCAGCGCACGCGACGGATCGTCGGGCGTGGTAGGGCGCTTGTACACAGTGATACGCCCATCCTCGACGAGGACGAAGTCCGTAAACGTGCCGCCAATATCGACGCCGAGAACGGTTGCGGGAGTGGAGTCGGGGTACATCACGGGCGACAGCTCAGTCGAGGTTGACCCAGATGTGGGCGGCGATGCCGCGGCCCAGGATGTGCTCCGTGCCGTCTACGAGAAGGGTCATCGGCCCATTGTAGGGCGCGATGTCCTCCACGCGCAGCGGCATGCCGGGGTACAGGCCGCGCTCGCCGAGGTACTCAAGGAGCGTCGTCTCCTCTCGGAAGATGCGGGCGATGCGCCCTGCTGCGCCGACCTCCATCTCGCTCAGCGGTACGTCATGCAGGTCGGCAAGCTCGCCCTCGGCAGTAGGGATCGGGTTGCCGTGCGGACACGTCGCCGGGTTCCCGAGAAACGCCGCGAGACTCTCAACGACCTCGTCGGCAGTCGAGTGCTCAAGCTGGCAGGCATACTCGTGAGTCTTCTCCCAGGGGATGTCAAGCTGGTCCATCAGGAAGCATTCCCACAGGCGGTGCCGCCGCACAACGTGCAGCGCCCGGCGCCGGCCCGTCGCTGTGAGCTGGACACCCTTATACGGCGTATGGACAAGTAAGTCTCGCTCGGCCAGCCGCTTCATCATCTCGGTCGCGGAGACGGTCGAGACCCCCAGACGCTCAGCGATCCGCGAAATGGCAACCTGCTCGTCGCCGCCGTCGAGTTCAAAGATCGTCTTGATGTACATCTCGGTACTTTCGGAATCGCCCATGATGCCCCCGCTGATTGCTGCCTGTAACGGGTATGCCGTCTCGCATTATAACACCCGTGGTGAGTTGCCGCACGGCTGGATGCGTGGCGTGCCGCCTTGGGGTGAGATTGAATGGAGGGTAGAATACGGTCAGGATTGAAACAACATGATCAGGAGTTAAGGATGGTGCTAGACGCTCTGCTCGGCGGCCTGCCCGCCGACCGGCCCGTGACGGGCGTGCAGGTGGGCATCCACTGGACGATTGTCGGGCTGGCGGAAGGGCCCGGCGGCGAGCCTGCTCGCTGGGGCATTGCCAAGACGCTGCTGCCTGTGGAAGGGCCGGGGCACAGCCACGAGCACGAGGAAGGCTCTGTCATTGAGGCGGGGCGGCTGCATACGTACTCCGCGCACGAGCTTATCGGGCTGATCCGCGACGGCTCCGGGCCGGAGCGAAGCATCGGCTGGGCGGCGCTGAACGCGCTCTACGCGCCGGATCGCAGCCGATGTGTGGAGCTCAACGCGCGGGACTTTCTGCTGGAGCATGGCCGCGGGAAGCGTATTGCGGTGATCGGGCACTTCCCGTTTGTCGAGAAGCTGCGCGGGGCGGCGCAGGATGTGTGGGTGCTGGAGCTGAACCCTGCGCCGGGCGACCTGCCCGCCTCGGCGGCGGAGGACGTGCTGCCGCAGGCGGATATCGTCGCTGTGACCTCGCTGACGCTGCTGAACGACACATTCGAGCCGCTTGCGAAGCTGTGGCGGCCCGATGCAACCGTGCTGCTGCTCGGCCCCTCGACGCCGTTTGCCCCGGTGCTGTTCGAGATGGGCGTGGATTACCTGTCCGGGACGGAGATCGTTGATCCGGAGGTTGCGAGCCGGCACGTGGGGCAGGGCGCATGCTTCAAGCAGATGGAGGGTGTGCAGCTTTTGACAATGGCGAAGGACGGTGCGCCGGCGTGAGCCGGAGCTCTACTGGCGGCACGTTCTACTTCAACTGGGACAGGAGACAAGCCTTGAAACGCCAACTGCGAGGCTGGATAACGGGAGTTGTGATACTGGCGCTGGCAGCGCTGGCCTGCAACGCGCCGGGCCTGCGCGGGGGCGCGGCACTGCCCCAGCCGGAGGCGACGCCTGCCACGCCGATTATCGACCCGACGTTGCTCACGCCCGCCCCGACAGAGGAGGTGGAGAGCACGCCCTCACCAACCCAGCCCGCCGAGGCGATCCCCTCGCCGACGGGCTGCGGGTACTGGGCGGAGTTCGTGGATGATGTGACCGTGCCCGACGGATCGCAGTTCGCGCCGGGCGAACCGTTCGAGAAGACGTGGCGCTTCCGCAATAACGGCTGCCTGGACTGGCCCGAGGGTACGCAGATGATCTTCTGGGGCGGCGACCAGATGGGCGGGCCGGACGCGGTAGACGTGCCGCCCACCACCTTCAATGAGCTGGTGGACATCACCGTGCCGCTGACAGCGCCGCGCGAGCCCGGTAGCTACACCGGCTACTGGCAGATCCGCGCGCCGGACGGTGCGGGCGTCGGCCCGTATGTGTACGTGCAGATCGAGGTGGTCGAGGCGAACGGCGACGCCCAGCCGGGAGGTGGTGACACGCCGGGTGGAGCCGGTATCGCGCTGGCGAGCACGTGGGTCAACCAGGACGTGCAGGATGGCGATATTGCGCGCTTGCAGGCGCGGGTCGTGGGCGACCGCATCGTGGTGCATCGCTGGGACCAGTGCGGCACGTCGCTCTGCGACCGGGGCGAGCAGTCTACATCGGTGGCGGACGCAAGCGACAACGTGCTGACGCTAACGTGGCGCATCGAGGGGCAGGGGGAACTTGCCCGCACGGAGACGCTGCAGGCGGCGCTGCTGCTCGATAAGCGTCTGCAGGTAACGGGTACGGTTAACTACGACGACCCCGCGCAGGCGGACACGACCTTCACCGAGTATTTTGTGCAGGAGTAGGGCATCTGAGCCCTCTATACGACAGGCGAACGATATTAAAATGGAGCCGCGAATAAATTTCGCGGCTCCAGTCTTGTGAGTGGTTCTATAAAGCCAAGCCCTCACCGTTGGCAAAGGTTGTTTACGCCTCGATGGCCTCCGCCTCCAGCCGTCCGAACTGGTAGTAAGCCGCGCAGGCGCCCTCACTGGAAACCATCGGCGCGCCGAGCGGCGTGCGCGGGGTGCACTGCTTGCCGAACGCCGGGCACTGGTTGGGCTTGAGCCGTCCTTGCAGCACCAGCCCTGCCTGGCACAGCGGCGACTCCTCCACCTCGATATCCCCGACTGCGAAGCGGACCTCAGCATCGAACTCCGCATACTCCGGGCGCAGACGCCAACCGGACTGAGGGATGAAGCCGACGCCGCGCCACTGTCGGTCGCAGGGCTCAAAGACTTCATTGATGACAGCCTGCGCCGCGACGTTGCCGGTGGGTATAACGAGCCGCTCGTAAGCGTTCTCGATCTCCGCGCGCCCGGCCTCAAGCTGGCGCACCGTGCGCAGAATGCCGCGGGCGAGATCGACCGGCTCAAACCCGGTGACGACAATCGGCACGTGGAACTTTTCCACAAGCGGCTGGTACTCCCATGTGCCCATCACCGTGCAGACGTGACCGGCAGCAAGGAAGGCCTGGATGCGGTTGTCGGGCGAGCTGAGAAGCGCGTCGATGGCGGGCGGCACGCGGACGTGCGACACCAGCATTGAGAAGTTTTGGATGCCCTGCCGGCGGGCCTGCTGAACGGCCATCGCGTTGGCGGGGGCGGTCGTCTCGAAGCCGACGGCGAAGAACACGACCTCCTTGTCCGGGTTTTCGCGGGCAAGCTTCAGGCAGTCAAGCGGCGAGTATACGACACGCACGTCACCGCCCTCGGACTTGACCTGGAACAGGTCCTTCTCGGAGCCGGGCACGCGCAGCATGTCGCCGAAGGATGTGAAGATCACATTGGGTTGAGCAGCAATGGCAAGCGCCCGGTCGATAAGCTCCAGCGGGGTGACGCAGACCGGGCAGCCGGGCCCGTGGACGAGTTCAAGCTCTGGGGGGAGCAGGCGGTCAAAGCCGTGGCGAATGATGCTGTGCGTCTGGCCGCCGCAGATCTCCATGATCACCCAGGGGCGGGTCACGGTGCTGCGGATCTCCTCCAGCAGGACGGCGACCTTCTCCGCATCGCGGTACTCGGTCAGGTACTTCATGGTTACTCCTCGCCGGGTAGCTCAACTCCCAGCTCTTCGCCAAGCACGTCGATCTCTCGGAGCAGGCTCAGTGTTTCGAGCGCCTCCTGCTCGTCGATGATGTTGAGCGCAAAGCCGACGTGGATCAGTGTGTAGTCGCCGACCTTCGCCTGCGGGACGTAGGCCAGGCAGGCTTCCTTCGTCACGCCGCCAAAGTCCACAACGCCCATCTGGAGGCCGTCGCGCTCAAAGATCTCGATAATCTTGCCGGGGACTCCCAGGCACATGGTACAACTCCTCTCAGTGGTCATTTGGCCTGCGCAACTGTCGCGCGCTTCTCCCGCACACGCTGGCGGAGCCAGTCAAACCAGGCATCGAGCCCCTCGCCGGTGCGGCATGAAACGGGGAAGAAGGTCACGCCCTCGTTCAGCGCCTCCACACCCCGGCGGAAGTATTCGACGTCGAAATCCTGCAGCGAGAGGTAGTCGATCTTGTTCAGGAGCAGCACATCCGCACCCTTGTACATCGCCGGGTACTTGTAGGGCTTGTCGTCGCCTTCGGGCACGCTGGCAATGACGATGCGGGCATCGGTCCCCAGATCGAAACCGGCAGGGCAGATGAGATTGCCAATGTTTTCGACGATGAGCAGGTCGATGCCGGAAAGATCAAGCCGGGGCATGACGCTTGCCATCATGTTGGCGTCGAGGTGGCAGTTGCCGCCCGTGTTGATCAACTCGACCTGAATGCCCTGCGTGGCGATCTTCTCGACATCGACGGGGACCACGTCGCCGTCAACCGCGGCGATGCGCATCTCACCCTTCAATGCCTCGACGGTGCGCAGGATCAGGCTGGTCTTACCGGCGCCGGGTGAGGCCATGATGTTGATCGCGAACACGCCCGCATCGGCAAGCTGCTGGCGGATATCCTGCGCGATGCGGTCGTTCGCGCTGAGAATCTTCTCTTCGACGTTAATCTTCCGGGTTGTCGTCATGATCTCCGGGTCCTTTGATCTCGATACTCTCTAGCTGAAACTGGTCGCCATCGGACATGTGTACGCGGACCGAGCCGCAGGACGGGCACGCGCCGTCAAACTCCCGGAACAGGAATTCGACACCGCACCCCTCACACCTTAGCTTGCCGGGGATGTACGTGAAGTGAAGTTCTGCCTGCTCGGCAATGGTGCCCTCGGCGATCATTCCCCAGTAGAACTGGAGCGAGGAGTCCACAATGGATGAAAACTCGCCGACGACGATGTTGAGGCGGGTGACCGCCTCCGCGCCGGCGTCCTCGGCGTGGCGAAGCGTGAGCGAGAGCAGTTGTTCGGCGATCCCCAGTTCGTGCATGGTGCATTCCTGCGACTATGTTCGAGGCGATCATAACACCCTGCGCGGGAGGTGGCAGGCACGGGCGTCACGTAAGTTGACGATGTTTGTCATAAATGTGGCGTAGGCAGCAGGCAACAAAAAAACTCCTGACCGGGTCGGCCAGGAGTTTCTTCAGGCTGGGGGACAGGGATTCGAACCCCGACTAATGGATCCAGAGTCCACTGTTCTGCCGATTAAACTATCCCCCAATGCGGGGCATATTGTAACGCGTGTTTTTCACCTTCGCAACGATCTCGTGGATGTTTCTAACTGTATTTTTATGAGAAGGGGGAAGAATTGGAGTGGGTGTGCAGAGCAGGGAGAACCGGGGCATCACGGATGAACTTCACCGCGAATAAACTTCGCGGCTAAACGGCCATCAGAGGCGCGGCATGGTAGGTTTGCGACGGGTAAGCTATAATGCCGAAATATGAACGGCGATCATTTTTCCCGGTTTGAGGCGCGCATCCAGCGGCTGATCGAGGGTGGCTTTGCCCGGCTGTTCGCGGGCCGGCTGCACCCGCGTGAAGTGGCGATACGGCTGGCGCGCGCCATGGAAGATGGAGCCGTACAGACGGCGGAGGGTGTTATGCGGGCGCCGGACGTCTACCTCGTCCGGCTACACCCTCAGGATCACCGCGCGATCATCGAGAGCGGCGAGGACATCACAACGCGGCTAGCCGAGGAACTGGTCGAGCTGGCGCGAGCGTCGGGGCTGCAACTGGCGCAGCACCCGGAGGTGCGTCTGCTAGCCGACCGGGGCGTGCCGCCTCACGAGGTGGAGATCACCGCGCAGCACGTGCGCCCTAACCGCGAAACCACGCAGGCGATGCCGCTCAACCGCTTGCAGGACGTGATGCAGGAGGCCCGGCCACGGCAAGCTATGTTGATCGTCAACGGTGACCGCTACGTGACGCTCGACAAGCCGGTGATTAACCTCGGGCGTCAGCGCGACAACGACGTGATCATCGACGACCCGACGGTTTCCCGGCACCACGCCCAGATCCGGCTGCGCTTCGGAAGCTACGTCCTGTTTGATCTGGGCAGCCGGGGCGGAACGACGGTCAACGGGTATCCGATCCACGAGAAAGTCCTGCAGCCCGGCGACGTCATCGGGCTGGCGCGCTCGAGCACCTGCGTTTATGTTGAGGACGGCGTCGCAGACGATCTCGATGATCCGATGGACGATACCGAAGCTTATCCGCCGCTTCGCCCGTGAGGTAATGTCTCCCCATGTCCCCAGAACTCGTCATCCTGCTGCTACGCGTGGCGATTGCCCTCGTTCTGTACGCCTTCCTCGCGGGGGTGTTCTATTACCTGCGGCGTGATGTGCAGGTTGCCAGCGAGCAGATCGAGGAAACGCAGCTCCTGAGCGGGCGTCTGGTGATCGTCCGCTGTGATGACGGTGTGCCGGTTGAGGTCGGGCGAGAGTTCCGCCTGCAGCCGATCACGGTGGTGGGGCGTGGCCCGACGAGCACGATCATCGTGCCGGACAGCTTCGTCAGCACGGAGCACGCACGCATCGTGGCCCGGCGCGGGCAGTGGTGGCTGGACGACCTCAACAGCCGCAACGGCACATACCTGAACGGCGTACCCCTCTCGGGGCCAATTGTGCTGTCGTCGGGTGATATTATCAGCATCGGGCGCGTTGAGTTTAGATTCGAGGTTGGCTGAACCCAGGCCAGCCACCGGCAGAACAGGAGACAAGTATGGACAGCGACCGCGACGACGTCCGCATTGCAGTGATCGGCGGATCCGGCCTGTACAATATGCCCCAGCTTACCGACGTCGTGGAGCGCGAAATTTCAACGCCCTTTGGCCCGCCCTCTGATTCGATCATCGTCGGTACGCTGAACGGCGTACGTGTTGCGTTCCTGCCGCGCCACGGGCGAGGGCACATCTACCTGCCGCACGAGGTGCCGTACCGGGCCAACATCTATGCCCTGAAGTCGCTCGGCGTGCGGGAAGTGATCGCCGTGAGCGCGTGCGGCTCGCTGAGGGAGGATTTTTCGCCGGGGCACGTCGTCATCCCCGACCAGCTATTTGACTGGACGAAGGGCCGCCGCGAGACGTCGTTTTTCGGCGATGGGCTGGCAGCGCACGTCGGCGTCGAGGAGCCGTTCTGTCGCGAGTTGAGCGGTATGTTGATTGAATGCGTTGAGGAAGCGGGCGGTATCGTCCACGAGGGTGGGGCGTTCGTGACGATTGAGGGGCCACGCTTCAGCACGAAGGCCGAGAGCAATGTCTTTCGCGCGCTGGGGATGTCCATCATCGGCATGACGACCTCGCCTGAAGCGTTCCTCGCCCGCGAGGCGGAGATGTGCTACGCCGTGATGGCGCACGTCACCGATTACGACGTGTGGCACGAGACGGAGCAGGCGGTGACGGTCGATCAGGTCGTGCGCATCCTGCAGGATAACATCGCGCTGGCGCAGGAGGCCCTCGTGCGGGTGGTGGCCCGGCTCGCCGAGCGCACACCGACCTGCAAGTGCGACCACGCCCTCGAGTCGGCCATCATCACCGACCGGCGCAAAGTCTCACCCGAGGTCGCCAAGCGGCTGGGCCTCATCGTCGGCAAGTACCTGTAAGTCCGCCGTGAGAGCCGCGTCTGAACGCGCCGCCCATGTTTGCTGATACCGCTCGTCCGTCGCCGGAGCTGGTGAGCTACCGGGAGCGGATGCTGCTGCTGGCCGCAGCAGTGTTCGTTGTGCTGAACCGTGTGCTGCTCGTGCTGGTGCGCGGGGATGCGTGGTACAGCCTGTGGCCGGTCGGCGTGTGGCTGGCATGCACCGTCGGAATGCACGTTGTGCTGAACCGCGTGCTGCCCCACCGCGACCCGCTCATCACGCCGCTGGTGATGCTACTTGGCGGGTGGGGGCTGACGCTCGTCAGCCGGCTGGCCCCGCCCTTCGAGGTGAGGCAAACCATCTGGCTAGCGATTTCGGTGGTCGCTTTGCTGGCGGTTGTGGTGCTGCTGCCGCCGCACCTCCGCGTGCTGAAGCGCTACCGCTACACGTGGCTGCTGGCGGGCGTGGTCCTGCTCGCGGCGACGCTGATCTTCGGCGTGAACCCGTCCGGTGACGCGTTCGCGCCGCGCCTCTGGCTCGGCTTCCGCGTGATCTTCTTCCAGCCCAGCGAGATCCTCAAGCTGCTGCTCATCGTGTTCCTGGCGAGTTACCTTGCCGAGAAGCGTGAGATCATCGTAACGACGCGGGTGAAGATCGGGCGCTGGGAACTGCCGCCGCCGTCTTACCTGGCGCCGATGCTGCTGATGTGGGGCTTCATCATGGTGCTGCTGATCTGGCAGCGCGACCTCGGCACCGCGTCGCTGTTCTTCCTCATCTTCCTGGCCATGCTGTACGTCTCGACCGGGCAGATCGGGTATGTGGTCGGCGGGCTGGCGCTGCTGGGAGCGGCGGGCGTGGTGGGCTACCTCCTGTTTGATGTGGTGCGGCTCCGCGTCGATACGTGGATCAACCCCTGGCCGGAGGCGTCGGACCGCGCATTCCAGATCGTTCAGTCGCTGCTGGCGTTTGCAGCGGGCGGTGTGTTCGGGCGGGGTGTCGGGCTGGGCGCGCCGACGTTCATCCCGGTGGTGCACTCGGACTTCGTATTTGCGGCCATCGCGGAGGAATGGGGCCTGCTCGGGGCGCTGGGCGTGGTGCTGTGCCTGGCTGTGCTCGTGCTGCGCGCGCTGCGTGCTGCCATCAGCGCAAGCCGCTGGCCGTTCCACTCGCTGCTGGCGGCGGGGATTGGCGTGTCGCTGGGCGTACAGTCCCTGCTGATCATGGCAGGGGTGCTCAAGCTCGCGCCGCTGACAGGCGTGACTCTGCCATTTGTCAGCTACGGCGGAAGCTCGCTGCTGTCGAGCTTCATTATGATCGGCCTGCTGCTGCGCATCACCGATGCCGAGGCGCAGGCGAGCGCGGCGGGCGGAACCTTGCAGGAATCGCTGAACCGGAACTTCATGCCATGAACCGATCGCTCAGGAGACTCGCGGCGGCGATGCTGGCTGCCTTTGCCATCGTAGCGCTCACGCTCGGGTACTGGGGGCTCGTGCGCAGCGAGTCGCTTCTTGCCCGTGAGGACAACCCGCGCCGGATCCTTGACGAGCAGCGGGTGCGGCGGGGGACGATCTACGACCGCAATGGCAGGGTGCTCGCCGAGACGGTTGTCAACCCCGACACCGGGCTGGCATCGCGCGAGTATGTGTCACCCAGCGTCGCGCCGGTGGTCGGCTACTACAGCCTGCGTTTCGGTGTTGGCGGGGTCGAGGCGGCGCAGGATGACTTCCTGCGGGGCGTGGGCCTGCTCGACGCGCGGCAGGAACTCGTGCGCGATCTACTGCATGAGCCTCCGGTGGGCGGCGATGTGCGGCTGACCATCGATCTGGATGTCCAGGGGACGGCGGCCCGCTTGCTGGAGGGGCAGGCGGGTGCGGTTGTCGTGCTGTCTGTGCCAGAAGGCGAAGTGCTGGCGCTGGCCAGCGCGCCCAGCTTCGACCCGAACGAGCTTAGCGACCGCTGGGATGAGCTGATTGCCGACCCCGACGCACCGCTTCTGAACCGGGCGACGCAGGGACTTTACCAGCCGGGAGAAATCCTGCAGAGCGTGATTCTGGGGGCGGCGCTCAACAGCGGCAGTGTGAGCGTAGACGACGAGTGGTTTGGCCCGCTCTCGGCCTCGGTTGACAACCTGATTCTGCCGTGTGCGGGCGACTCGCTCGGGGTGGAGACCATCGGGGATGCGTTCATTGCGGCCTGCCCGGCGCCGTTTGACCGGATGGCGACCGACCTGGGTGAGGATCGCGTGCTCGCGGCGCTGCGCGATTTCGGGCTGCTCAGCGCACCGGCGCTCGGCATACCGACTGACGCTGTAACCGAGGAAGAGGTGATCGCCGCCGACGACCCCGGCAGACTGGCCGTGGGGCAGGGCGGGCTGACCGTTTCCCCGTTGCAAATGGCGCTCGTCGCCGCCGCTTATGCCGATCACGGGCGTATGCCGCCTGTGCAACTCATCGAGGCCCGCCGCGCCCCCGATGGACCGTGGCAGGAGGTTGAGGCGAGCGGCAACCCGCGCGGGACGCTCAGCCGGGCAAGCGCAGAGGCGATGGTGGAGCTTATGGGTCGGGCGGCGGACGAGGGCGTGGCGTCTGCGGCGGCGGTGGGCCAGAGCCGGGTGTACGGCCATGCCGGGCTGGCGCTCTCCGGGCCTGAGGCGACGACCAACGCCTGGTTTATCGGTTTCATGCGCGCCGGGGATGGCCGCGCGGTTGCGGCAGCGGTATTGCTCGAAAACAGCGCCGACGTGAGCCGGGCCTCCCACATTGGCGGGGAGGTGTTACGGAGCGCGCTGAACGCCATCCGATGATGAAACAACCCCCTTCCGATTGCCAGAAGGGGGTTTTGATGTCTCAAACTGGCGGGCGCTCAGCGCCGCTCAGACGAGGGTTTGCACTTCCATCCGGATGGCGTCAAGGCGCTCGGCGACCGGTGTATTACCCGCCTCGCGGATCTGTGCCGACAGCTCCTGCATGAGTTCGACCAGTTCCGGGGAGAGCTCGTCGCTGCGCTCGCGCAGGATCTGGCGGGCCTCGTCCATCGACTGTGCGGACAGAAGATCGTTGATCAGGCGGATCTCAGGAGGCGCGGCCTGCTTGATAAGCTCGGTGGCTTCCGCCTCGACGGCCTCAAGGCGCGCGGCCTGTCGCTCCTGCCCGGCTTCATGAAGCTGCTTGGTGACAGCACGCAGCGTGGCCAGGAACTGCGGCGTCAGCAGCCCCGGCTGCTCGCGCAGCAGCGCCCGTGCCTGCTCGTCCGACTCGGCCTGCAGCAGAAGCTCGATCAACTGGACCGAGGTTGACTGCTCGAGGAGAGACAGGACACGGTCGCGGATATCCTTGAGCCTGGTGGAGCGGTCGAGCTGGCCGTTCTGCCGTGCCAGCTCAAGCTCGCTCTGCAGGACGGACATGAAGGTGTCATTGATCCCCCGGCTGTTCTGCAGAATGGCTTCGTCAAGGTTGTCCGCGCTGACCAGCTTATTGAGCGTCTGGCGCGCCTGCTCATAGGCCGCCTGGGTCTGGCGCCGGTACTCGTTGCCGACCTCCTGCAGAAGCGCCCGCGCCTGCTTAAGCTGCTCGGCCCGCTCGCCCTCTGCCTGCTCGATGCGGTCTGTCAGTATCTCGAAGGTGAGGTAGTCAAGCAGCGGCGCGCCGAGTGCGGCGAGCGCCTCCAACTTGGGCTGGTTGCCGGCGGCGTTGACCACCAGATCGACAAACTTCTCCCGCGTGATCTCGCTGCCCAGCGCGCGAAGTTCCTCGTTGGCCTCGGCGATGGCGTCTTCCCGGGCCTTAAGCTCGCGCCCGGCCTCGGTCGTTTCCATCAGTCGGCTGCGGATGTTAAGCAGGCGGAGCGACGTCCGGGCCTGGCCTGCCTGGCTGGCCTGCTGGGCGGCGACGCTGAGAAGCTGGAGGAAGGTGGCATCGACCAGGTCGAGGTTCTCCTCCATCAGGCGGTTTGCTTCCTCGGTGTTGCTGGCGGTGGCAAGCCTGTTGATGAGATCGACCTGGCGTTGCTGCGTGTCGATCATCTCGCGCGTAATGCCCTCCGCCTCAAGAACCGTATCTATAAGCCCCTGCAGGGTCAGCGGGGTGCCGGGCTGGAGCAGGTAGCCCCTTGGCGCGTTCTCGGGCAGGGAGCGCATGACGGTGTTGGTCAAAGTGCCGATGAGGCGCTCTCGATCCTCCTTGCCCATGTTGAGCTCCATCGGCACGTATACGAGGGCGAGTTGCTTCTCCGGGTCATGGTACATGATCGGTATGCTGGCCATGCCCTGGAAGCCGCAGTGCGGGCAGGAAACGAGGTTTATGCGCCCGCTGATCAGTCTCTCCTTGGCGGTAGGGTCGACACCAACATCAATAATCTGCTCGAGAATGGCACGAAAAGGCTGCCTGCAGTTGGGGCAGCTAATAGTCTGCTGTATTGGTCTAGCCATAAAAGGTCCTTTCAGAAGTCACTAACGCGCAAACTCCAACACTTGTCGGATCGCGGTCGAGTCATGGGTCGATGCAGGGGGTGAAACGACCGCGCGATTGTAACATGCTCAATCCTCACGAGACAACGGCAGCTCAAAGGTGAATGTCGTGCCTTCGCCGGGCTCGCTCTCCGCCCAGATGCGCCCGCCGTGTGCTTCAATAATCGAACGCACGATGTACAGGCCGAGACCCACGCCCTGCGTCTCCCGCGTGAGGGCGTTGTCGGCGCGGTAGAAGCGGTCGAAGATCATCTCCTGCTGGCCGGGGCGAAGGCCCACGCCCTGATCGCTGACCCAGACGCGGACGGCGTCCGTGGCGACCTCGCCGCCAAGCGTGATCGTCCCGCCATTGGGCGAGTACTTGATGGCATTGCTCAGCAAGTTGGAGAGCACCTGCCCGAGCCGCCGCTCGTCGCCGGGGATCGGCGGGAAGTCAGGCGGGAACTCGACCCGGATCTCATGCCGGGTGGTCTGCGTGCGGAACTTCTCTGCGACACGCTCGGCAAGCTGGTCTAGCGAGACCTCGCCAAAGTCGAGTGTGAAAGTGCCGAGCTGCAGGCGCGAGGCATCAAGCAGGTTGTCGATCAACTCGGAGAGCTTGTCAGCTTCCTCGTCGATGACGGTCAGGCCGCGCAGCACTGTTTCGCGGTCCCACTCGACGTCGTCGCGGCTGAGCGTGCTGGCATAGCCCTTGATCACCGAAACGGGGGTCTTGAGTTCGTGCGAGATGACCGAGATGAACGTGGTTTTGGCTTCCTCTGCCTCGCGGAACTTGGTGATGTCGCGCACGTTGCCGATAATGTTCCGCAGCTCGCCGCGCTCGTTGAACAGCGGCGCGTAGGTAATGCCGACGCTGAGCGTCGAATTGCTGGTGTGCTTGAGGTCCCCCTCAACGTAGAGCATGCTCTGCTCGTGAAGCGGCCAGCCGTTCGCGACCGCTTCTTCGAGATCGACGCGCGATTCCCGGCGTGCCCAGCGGATCACTTCGCTGTGAGGCGCGCCCTGCGCCTCGTCCACGCGCCAGCCGGTCATGCGGGCGAGCGCGAGGTTGATGCTCTCAATGGTGAGATCGCGGTTCAGGATCATGATGCCGTCCGCGCTGTGGCGCAGAATGGCGTCGAGCCGCTGCTTCTCGGTGGTGACCTGCTCGTAGAGGCGGGCGTTGTGCACAGCGATGGCGGCCTGGTCGGCGAAGCTCTGGAGCAGGCGCACCTCGTTCCGCGTAAAATTGCCACCGGTGGCGCGGAAGATGTACACCACGCCGACGAGCTCCTGGCCGATGGCCATTGGCAGGGCGATCACCTGGTGAAGCCCCATGCCAGCGGCCTGCGCAACCAGACGCATCTTGCGGTTAAGCTCCGGAATGACGAAGCTGTCGCGGTCCTTATGAACGATGTCTGTGAGCAGCGGGGTGAACAGGTGCAGCACGGCGGACGGGATGCCGTAGCTCGCGCGGACGGTGAATGTCTTGCTGTTCTCGTTGCCCAGCGCGATCAGCCCGGCCTGCCCACCGAGCATCTGCGTTGCGGACTCAAGGATGCGGCGCAGTACCTCGTTCAGGCTGAGCTGTGAGGTCAGCGCGCGAGAGATATCGAGAAGATAATCTCGCTGCTGTATCAAATGGGAAATCATGTCCTGGAACATACCCTAATTGTAGCATTTAGAGGCGATAAATCAGGAGGTCGCTGCATGCAGCGACCTCCTTTTTACGCACTTCTAATTGTTAAGGGGCCAAGCGGACCCGACTTTATAGATTGCTCTCGACGGACGTGAGCACCCGGTCGAAGATGGCAAGCGCCTCGTCGGCGATCTCGCGGGTGATCATGAGCGGGGGCATCAGGCGGATAACACTCTCGCCCGCGCCGAGGAGCAGCAGGCCGTTGTGGAATGCCTCATCTACGATCTGGTCACGGAGATCATGGGCCGGGGTGCGCTTCTCGCGGTCGCTTACGATCTCGATGCCGATCATCAGGCCCTTGCCACGCAGGTCGCCGATCAGCGGGTGGCGGGTCTGCATCTCGCGCAGGGCGTCGAGCAGGTACTCGCCCATCTCGGCGGCGTTCTGCATGTAGCCGTTCTCGATGAGGCGCAGGGTTGCAAGCGCCGCCGCGCACGAAACCGGGTTGCCGCCGAAGGTGTTGCCGTGCGCACCGGGGCCCCAGGTCATGATGCTCTTGCGGGCGATGACCGCGCCGAGCGGCATGCCGCTGGCGATGCCCTTCGCGCTGGTGACGATGTCCGGCTCGACGCCGAAATGCTCGATGGCCCACCACTTGCCCGTCCGCCCGATACCGCTCTGTACCTCGTCGGCGACGAGCAGGATGCCGTAGCGGTCACACAAGTCGCGCAGCGCCGGGAAGAAGCCGGGCGGGGGCACGACATAGCCGCCCTCACCAAGGATCGGCTCGACGAAGATGGCGGCAACCTCGTTGCCGGGCATGAAGCTCTTGAAAACCGTGTGCTCAATGTAATCCACGATCACCTCGCCGTAGTCCTTGCCATCCGGCACGGCGAAGACCGGGCGGTAGGTGTCGGGGTAGGGGACGTGAGTCACGCCGGGCACGAAGGGCGCAAAGCCTTCCTTCTGGCGGTACTTGCTGGCAGTCAGCGAGAGTGCGCCCATCGTACGCCCGTGAAATGCGCCGTGGAAGGAGATAAGCCCCTGGCGCCCGGTATGGTGGCGGGCCAGCTTGAGCGCCGACTCAACCGCTTCAGCGCCGGAGTTCGTGAAGAAGATCTGAGCTTCTTCCTCGAAGGGGGCGATGGCGGCGAGCTTCTCGGCAAGCGTGACCGCGACATCATAATGGAAGTCGGCGAGGCAGATGTGCAGGAACTTCTCGGCCTGCTCCTTGATGGCAGCGACGACCTCGGGGTGGCAGTGGCCCGTTGAGGTGACGGCGATGCCGGTCATGAAGTCGATGTAGCGGCAGCCATCAGCGTCCCAGACCTCGGCCCCCTGGGCGTGATCGATGACCAGCGGATAGGAGCGGGGCAAAGAGGGCGACAGGACTCGACGATCGCGCTCGATGATCGCCTCGCCTTTCGGGCCGGGGATCGGCGTGTCGGGGTTCAGCGGTTTCGGGGCAACAGCGTCAGTCATGATAGTTGTCTCCTATGTAGTTGAAAAGAGGATCATGCGCGGCTGCGCACGATGATTACGACCAGCTACGGCGGATGTCATCCAGGCTGACAATGCCGTAAAACTCCTGCCCGTGCATGACGGGCAGCGCCGCAAGCTGGTAAGTTGACATTTCCTGCAGGGCCACCCAGAGGGTTTCCTGCGGCTTGACGACGGGGAACTGAGTGCGCATGATGTGAGCAACAGTGCGCTGCTGGCGGCTGCGGAGAGCACGCTGCACATCGTCAATACTGGCCAGCCCGACGACGCGGCCACCAACGACGACCGGCAGCGTGCCGCCGGCGCGCTCAAGACGGGCCGCCAGACGTGGCGTGAGCGCCTCCCAGGGCGCAACGCTGTCGGTCGCGGCGCGGTACACGCTCCCGACTTCGAGCCGGACGAGCGCCCGCCGCCGCCGTACGTAGACCTCCTCGTGCTGCGCCCCGGCCCACACCAGCGGGGCAGCAATTGCAAGGACGGGGTTGGGCGAGTTGCTGCCGGACAGCAGGCCGTGCCCGACCCACAGTATAATGCCGACAGCCACCAGCCGCCCCAGCCACGCGGTCAGGCGGGTGCCTGTTTCGTAGTCGGTCAGGATGGCGAGTGCCGCCCGCATCACCCGCCCGCCGTCCATCGGGAAGGCGGGCAGCATGTTCGAGAAGAACAGCAGGGCGTTGACCCAGAACGTGTACAGCAGGAGCGTCCTGCCGCTCTGCGGCGCGAGAAAGAGCAGATAATCCGGCCAGGAGGCCAGCGAGAACGGCTGGATCAGATAGGCGATTACACCCAGCAGCAGGGCAAGCCCCAGGTTGACTACCGGCCCCGCGAGTGCGATGAACAGCTCATGCCGGTAGTACGATGGGCTTGACTCCAGTTCGGCCAGCCCACCAATTGGCAGCAGCGTGATGCGGTGGACGGCCAGCCCTAAGGCCCGTGCCTGCAAGCCGTGACCCAGTTCATGAAGCAGCACGCACCCAAAGAGCAGCAGCACAGCCAGGATGCCGAAAGCGGCGCCCTCGACGCTGCCGTAGCGCGCCCAGCCCTGCCACGCCCCCCACGCAATGACGAGCGCAAAGCTGAGGTGTATATCAACGGCGATACCGCCGATTCGGGCAACGCGGATGCCGCCGTTTCGCCACACGCTGCAACCAACCTGTCCAGTTTCAATGCCGGGGCAGAATGCCCTCGGCCCGTTTGCGGTTCTGCTGCCGGGCGATGGGCTAGCTGCCGCCCATCCCGTAAATAATGACGCCCAGCGCAGCCATGCCAAAGCCGAGGAGCAGGCCGATCGTCTGGAGCCAGCCAAACACCGACCCGCCGACGTGGGAGCCGTAGCCCATCGCATCGGCAAGGGTGACGGCGGCGGCAAAGACCATACCTGTCAGCCCGAGACGCACGCCGATGTCGCGCATCAGCGTGCGCCGGCCATTGCGATGGATGAGCGCCCGGGTGACGACGTACGCGCCGAGCACCAGCAACACCAGGCCGGTCAGAATGCCGATAATCTGCACCAGGCCGATACCTGGCGTGACATCGGCATTGACTGCGCCGGGGAACAGCCCGAGGAAGAGCACCACGGCGCCCAGAACCATGCAGAAAACACCCAACTGGGCCAGGCGACTCATGCTCGGCTGCCTGCGGCTTTCATCGTACGTCCTTGTTGCTCCATAGTTGCACTATTCTATCATCTGCCTGCGCCGCCCGGCTACTCCGGGAGCGCCCGGCGCAGGATACGCAGCCAGTTGCCTCCGAAGATCGCCGCGATGTGCTCCTCCGTGTAGCCGAGTTCGGCGAGCGGCTCGCGGAGCTTCTGCAGGTCAGCAATCGTGTCGATGCCCGCCGGGGTGTGCTGCACGCCAAAGCCGCCGTCGAAGTCGGTGCCGATACCGACGTGGTCGATGCTGCCCGTCACCTGGCAGACGTGGTCGATGGCCGCGGCGACGGTGTCCAGCGGGACGGCCTGCTTGCCATCCCCGCGCTGCCAGCCCGGCTTGAGGAAGCGGTTGTACGGCACGATGCCGACCACGCCCTCACGCTCGGCCAGCCGCCGGATCATGTCGTCGGACAAGCCGCGAGTGGTCGGCAGGAAGCGGCGGGGGTTGGCGTGGCTGGCGATCAGGACACCCTCGTAGCGATCCACGGCCTGATAGTAGGCTTCCTCGGCGAGGTGGCTGAGGTCGAGAACCATGCCGAGGTCCTGCATGACTTCGAGCAGGCGCATGCCGTCGGCGGTGAGCGGGCCGGGCTCGTGCGTGCCCCCGGCGTAGCGCGTGGCCTCCCAGGCAAGCCCGATGATGCGCACGCCCTGCTCGAACCACTCCTCGACCTGCTCCGGCTCCAGCACCGGGTCGGCGCCCTCCATCAGGGGCACAAGCCCGATGCGCCGGTCCTCAATCCCCCTGTCGTTGGCCCAGGTGGCGAGTATTTCCTCAAGCTCGCCCTGCGTGCCGATCAGCCGGAAGACTTCGTCCTGCTCGACGAGGCGCTTGTAGGCGTCAAGCTGGGCGCTGGCACGGGCGGCTGCCTCGGCGGCGTTGCGGTAGGTCTGCGTATCCCACGGGCCGAGTGCGCGGGCGGCGGGCGCGACGAAGAGCGTGGCGAAGATCACGCCGACGTGCCCCAGCAGCCATTCCGGCTTGCCGAGCAGTGTGTCACCGTTGATGCCCGGCGCGGCGGTGCCCACCTCTCGCTCACGGATCGCCAGCGCGGAGCGGGTGTAATCGCGCCCGAACGTCAGGATGTTCCAGGCGATGTCTTCGTGGGCGTCAACGATCAGCACGGGTCGATCCTTACCATTCACGGGGAGCTACTCCGCCAGCAGGTACTCGGCGATCAGGCGCGCGGATGCAACAAGGCTGTCGATGTGCGTGCGCTCGTAGTGGTGAGATGCGTCCACGCCGGGGCCTATCAGCCCGACGATTACGTCCGCGCCTGCACGCCACAGCGCCTCGCCGTCCGAGCCATAGTACGGGTAGATGTCCAGCTTGTAGGGGATCGAGGCCTTCTCAGCGAGCGCGACGAGCCGCCGCTTCATTTCGATATGGTACGGCCCACCGGCGTCCTTCACGCAGATGCCGACGGAAAACTCATCGGAGTTCTGCGAGCCACCCGCCGCCGCCATGTCAACGGTAAGCAGCTCGGCCAGATCAGGCGGGAAGCCGCTTGCGCCGCCATGCCCGACCTCCTCGTAGTGGCTGATATGGATTGTCGTGCGCTGGGCGGGTTGCAGGCCAGCATCGGCGAGCGCCTTCACGGCGGCGTACACGCAGGCGACGCCGGCTTTGTCGTCAAGGTGGCGCGAGCGAATGAAGCCGGTATCGCTGACCTCGACGCGCGGGTCGAAGACGACAAAATCGCCGACCTCAATGCCGAGCGCGCGTGTCTCGTCCGCAGAGGTGGTGCGGGCGTCGATGCGCACCTCGTAGCCGTTCTCGTCGCGCTTGAACTCGCGGGCGTCGCTGCCGTAGATGTGGACCGAAGCCTTGCAGGGGATGATCGTGCCACGATAGGCCCGGCCATCATGGGTGTAGATGGTGACGCCTTCACCCTCTACGGAGCCCCAGGCCCAGCCGCCAAGCTGGGTGAGCTTCAGGCGGCCATTCGACTT
>DGDY01000066.1 GCA_002385675.1 Anaerolineales bacterium UBA3940
AGATGTGTATAAGAGACAGGACCCGGTCAGTGCGGCCAAGGGCGAGTACAAGCACTTCATGCAAAAGGAGATCTTCGAGCAGCCCCGCGCCGTAACGGACACCATCCGCGGGCGCGTGGACTTCGAGCACAAGTGCGTGCGCCTGCCGGAGATGAACCTCACGCCGGAGATTGCCCGCAGGATCAAGCGCATCAACACGGTGGCCTGCGGCACGTCGTACTACTCAGGGCTGGTCGGTAAGATGCTGATCGAGCGCATCGCCCGCATCCCGGTGGACGTGTCCATCGGCTCGGGGGTCCGCTATGCCGACCCGCTCATCGATGAGTCGGTCGCGGTGCTGGCGATTACTCAGTCCGGCGAGACGGTCGACACGCTGGCGGCGATGGAGGAGGCACGCGAGAAGGGCGCGCTGCTGTGGAGTATCGTCAACGCCATCGGTAGCCAGGCCATGCGCATCGCGGACGGCTATATTGCGATGCAGGCCGGGCCGGAGATCGGCGTGGCGAGCACCAAGGCCTTCACCACCTCCATCATCGACCAGTATCTGCTGGCGTGCTACCTTGCCCAGCTTCGCAACGGGCAGGACCCGAACGTCGTTGCGCAGTATGTGGCGGACCTCGCCCGGCTGCCCGACCTCGTCGGCCAGGTGCTGGACCACGACGACGAGTACCACCGCCTCGCGCTGGAGTTCTACCACTACAACAACTTCCTGTACCTGGGGCGCGGCCTCAACTACCCGATCGCGCTGGAAGGTGCGCTGAAGCTCAAGGAGATCAGCTACATCCACGCCGAGGGCTACCCGGCGGGCGAGATGAAGCACGGACCCATCGCACTTATCGACGAAAATATGCCGGTGCTCGCCATCGCCACGCGCGACCACGTCTATGACAAGATGCTCTCACAGATCGAGCAGGCGAAGGCTCGCGGCGGTGTGGTGATCGCGCTGGCGACCGAGGGCGACGAACTGATCCACGATAAGGCGGACTATGTGATCACTGTGCCGGAGACGCCGGAACTGCTCTCCCCGGTAATCAACGTGCTGCCGCTCCAGCTTCTGGCGTACCATATCGCGGTGCGGCGCGGCGCGGATGTAGATCAGCCGCGCAACTTGGCGAAGAGCGTCACGGTGGAGTAGGGGCGGGCAGATATTTCAACGCCACAGATGGCGCAGATGCCGCTTATCCTAACATCTATGCCATCTGTGGACTCTGTTACGGCCCGGTGTACAGCACGTATACCTCGTTCAGCGCGGAGGCTCCGCCCCACACCTCGCCGGGGCGGCCCAGAAGCTGCCGCACCGCCGCGCTGTTGCCGGGGAACGGATACACCTCGAACGCCTCCGTCTGCGGGTCAAAGCTCACAAGCGCGTTGCTGCTGAAGTCCGTCACCCAGACGATGTCGCTGTCGTCCACATAGACGGCATACGCCTGAGGATTCGGGCCGGGCAGAGGCCATTCCTGCCATGTGCCGGTTGCAGGGTCGTACATGCCAAGCTGACCGGCGTTCCACTCGCTGACCCAGATGCGCCCCTGCGAGTCAGACCACACCCGGCGCGCGCCCTGGTTGGGCGTTGGCGGCTCGATGACGGTCGCCTCACCCGTCTCGGTGTTGACGTGTGCGATGTGGCTGCCCGCCAGCGACGCGTAGTAGATATCGCCTTTCGGGGTGGCGGTGATGCCATACGGCCCCCGCCCGCGCGGCGCATCATAGACGACCATCTCGCCGGTGGCGGGGTCCAGCCGCCCGTAGACGCCGTTCTGCCCGGTGAACCACAGCACGCCGTTGCCGTCGAAGGCGGCGGTGTTGAGGTTGGCGTTGGGGCGGTCAGGGGGCAGTGGATAGGAGGTGATCTCGCCGCTCGCCGGGTCGATGCGGACGATGGCGTTGGCTCCGCTGTCCGTGATCCACGCATGCCCATCCGGCCCGACGATCACGCCGTGCGGCGCGGAGGGGGCGGGCAACTCGAAGCGGGTGATCTCGCCGGTCGCCGGGTCAAGCAGGCCCATGTCGCCGCTGTGCTGGCCGGTGTCCCTTCTACGTGGCTCGCGTGTCACCTGATTATGGATGTGCGGGGAGCCGGTTTCAACCGGGCTGTCAGGAGGTGGGCGTCACGGCACGTTGGTGACGACAGCCACCAGGACCAGCAGGGCCAGGAACACTCCGACGCCGATCAGTACGAACTTGATGATTTGCTGCTGCTGACGCCGGTTCTCGGCGGCCTGCGCGGCGAGCCATGCCAGCCGCTCGCGCTCCTCGGCGTCGAGACGGGCGCGCTCTGCGTGCATGTAGGTGACGTCGTCCCACTTGGTCTCCACCAGCCGCTCGACACGGCGCTCCGGTTCACCGCTGACCGGCAGGCGCGCGGTGATGCTCGAATACGTGTCGAGCACGGTGTCGCATTTCTCGCAGATGGTTGCGCCGAGGGCGTTCAGGTGCGTGCAGATCGGGCAGAGTCGCCCCAGCGCCGAGCCGCACTTCATACAGCGCTTCGCATGTGCCGGGTTGAGCGTGCCGCATACCCGGCAGTCGTACTTCTGGCCTGCCAGTTCGTACGTCGTGCTGCAGAAGTCGCATATCAGGTTGCCATGCTCGTCGTCGCGGAAGCGGCTCCCGCCACACGCCGAACAGACATAGCCCTCGATCATCGTTCACCGTCCCTGCTGTTGGAGAAATGCGCTGGGCACAGTATAGGCGCTGTTGCCTGGCCGGGCACGTAGGAAAACACCCGACGCCGCGCAACTCCGGGCGTGTAAATGCGTACAGTTGTATGAGACATGACAACACGGAGATCAAGATATGAACCAGGTGCGAGAAAGTATGAACTTGGATTTTAACGAGGCGCAGCTTACGGGTGACGAGCGCTCGTGGGCGGCGCTTGCTCACGCGAGCAGCATTATAACCCTGATGCTGGCCTTCCCCACGATGGGGCTGGGCGGCCTGCTGACGGTCTGGATACCGCTGGCCATCTACCTGAGCTACAAGGACCGCTCCGATTATGTAGCCTACCATGCGGCGCAGGCGCTGGCGTTGCAGCTTATCGGTACAGTGGGCTACTTCACCGCGATCATTGCGGCGGGCATTGTGTGGTCGGTGGCGGCGCTGCTGGTCGCGCTGCTCAGCGTGATCCTGATTGGTATCATCCTCATCCCCGTGCTGATTGTGCTGACGATTGCGCTCGTCGTCGGGTTCCTTGCCGCGCCCTTCGTGCTCTCGGCGTTCTCGCTCGTCGCGGCGGTACAGACCGGCGGCGGGGAGGATTACCGCTACCCGTATGTTGGGCGCTGGGTCGCGAGCTGGCTTCAGCGCCAGCCCCGGCAGGCGCCGCCTGCTGTTTAGGGAGGCGGGTCCACAGGGGGTGAGGTGGCGGTGCGATCAGCGCCGCCCCGTCTCCTTGCAGGGGGGCGGGCAGGGTCGAAAGGCCCTCCCGCCCTTTTGCGATCCGGGATAAGAGGGGTGATAGATCTGCCGCAAATGTGCAAGACGCTGGAGATAGCCGCTCCTGTTTTCTCCATCTGAGCCATCTGTGATATCTGTGGACTCATTCATGCCGATGCAGCGCGGCGCGTGTGCTCTTGGCGGCTATGATATTCAAAATGACGTATGCTAGAATAGATTGCAGGCGCTACGCTTGAAGTGCTAACGGCTTGAATCTGCTCCGTATTGAAAGGCTCAGCAAAGTGTCCCCAGTTGGTGCGTTTACTTTTGTGTTGCACAGTCATCTCCCGTATGCCCGCCTGGCCGGGCGCTGGCCTCATGGCGAGGAATGGATCCACGAGGCGGCGGCTGAGACGTACGTCCCGCTGCTGAACGCGCTGTATGACCTCAAGGAGGAGGGCATTCGCTTCAAGTTGACACTGGGCCTCACCCCGATCCTCGTCGAGCAGCTTCGCGACCCTGACGTGATCGATCACTTTGACCAGTATCTGGACGACAAGATCGAGGCGGCGCAGAAGGACGTTGAGCGCTTCGCCGAGGAAGGGGAAGCGCATCTCGAGTATCTCGCCGGGTTCTATCTGGAGCTTTTCGAGCGCATTAAGCGGAGCTTTGACGAGCGTTTCAACCGCGATATCGTAGGGGCATTCGGGCGGCTGCAGGAAGAGGGCTACATCGAGATCCTCACGTCGGCAGCCACGCACGGCTACCTGCCGCTGCTCGGTACCGACTCGGCCATCTACGGGCAGCTCAGGACGGGCGTGGAGACGTACCGGCGGCACTTCGGGCGGGCCCCACGCGCGATCTGGCTGCCGGAGTGCGCGTACCGCCCGGCGTACATCGACTCGGATGGCACCAAGCGGCCCGGCATCGAGTACTGGCTGAGCGAGGTCGGGCTGGGCCTGTTCTTCGTCGAGACGCACACCATCGAGGGCGGGCGCCCGGTTGGTGTGGCGGCGGGCGACGCCATCGGCCCGTACGGGCAGATCAAGCGCCGCTATGTTGTCCCGATGTCCGCCGCCGTCCCGCCGCGTGAGGCGACCACCTTCCAGCCGTACTACGTCTCGGCGACCACCGCCGGGCCGGGCGCTGATCAGCACTCCGGCGTTGCCGTCATCGGGCGGGACAACCGCACCGGCATGCAGGTGTGGTCGGGCGAGTGGGGGTACCCTGGCGACTACGATTACCGCGAGTTCCACAAGAAGGATGGAATGTCCGGCCTGCAGTACTGGCGCGTCTCCGGCTCGCGCGTGGATCTGGAGTACAAGGACTACTATCACCCCGACTGGGCGGCGGGCAAGGTCACGGAACACGCGCGCCACTTCGCGTGGCTCGTCGCCGACCGGCTGCGCCAGTATCACGAGGATACGGGCCAGTACGGGCTGATCTCCTCCAACTACGACACGGAGCTCTTCGGGCACTGGTGGTTTGAGGGCGTGGACTGGCTGAAGCAGGTGCTCCGGCTCCTCGCCGAAGATGAGACGGTCGAACTGGTGCAGGCGAGCGAGTTCATCGCGGCGCACCCGCCGCAGGAGGTGCTGCACATCCCGGAAAGCTCGTGGGGCGTCGGCGGCACACACTGGACGTGGGACAACCACGACACGCACTGGATGTGGGGGCCGATCCACAGCGCGGAAGAGCGGATGCAGAAGCTCGCCGAGAAATACCCCGACCCAACTGAGGACGAGCGGGCCGTGCTGAACCAGGCGGCGCGCGAGCTTCTGCTGCTTGAGTCGAGCGACTGGCCCTTCCTCGTCACGACGGGACAGGCCCGCGAGTACGCGGTGCGACGCTTTACCCGGCACGTCGAGCGGTTCGAGGCGCTGGCCGACTCGCTGGAGCAGGGTCGCCCGGACCGCCAGCTCGCCGATGAGCTGTACGAGGTCGATAAGGTCTTCCCCAACATTGACTATCGCTGGTGGCACGCGCCACGCTAACGCGCACCACCCGGCACTCGCTGACGCCCGCCTCTCAACCGCCGGCAGGGGCGGGCGTGCCGATCCGGGCTTCTATACCATGACAGGCTGGCCGGAGTAAGAGGGTCGACTGTGAATATTGTGTTTGCTGCCGCCGAGTGCGTGCCGTTTGTGAAAGTGGGCGGGCTTGGCGATGTGGTGGGCGCGCTACCCTCGTCGTTGGCGCGGCTGGGGCACAGCGTGCGCGTGTTCATGCCTCACTACGGCCTGATAAACGACGAACGATTCGGCATCGAGCCTTACCACACCTTCGAGATGATGTGGAACGAGGCGACCACCCGCGTGGAGGTCGCGCGGGCGGTGCAGGGCGGCGTCGAACACTACTTCCTGCGCGGGTGGCCCTTCTTCGCGCCGGACGAGCCGTTCGTCTACCATCCCAGCGATGAGGGGATCGACGTCGGGCGGTTTCTGTTCTTCTGCGCGGCGATGCTCCGGTTCGTACGCTGGCTCGGGGAGAGCGAGGGCTGGCGCCCCGACATCTTCCACCTGCACGACTGGCACACCGCGCTCGCGGCCCACTTGCTGACCCGCGTCTACTACGAGGACGCCATACTCGGCGCTGCGCCGACGGTCTTCTCGATCCACAACCTGCGCTACCAGGGCTGGGGCCCCGGCTGGCACCTCGACCGGGCCGGGCTGCCGCCCGTGGAGCACAGCATGCTGCGGGCCATCGACCGTGCCGACAACTGCATGGCGATAGGTATTGCTTACAGCACGATGATCAGCACCGTGAGCCCGCGCTACGCGCAGGAGATCCTCACGCCGGAGGGCGGCTTCGGGTTGGACGGCCTGCTCCACGCCCGGCTCTCGCGGCTGGTCGGCATCCTCAACGGGGTAGATGTGAGCCGCTGGAACCCGGCGACGAGCGCGCATCTGCCGCAACCCTTCGACGTGGAGTCGCTGGAGAAGCGGGTCGAGAACAAGCTGGCGCTGCAAGCTGAGCTTGGCCTGCCACAGGACGCAAGCGTGCCCATCGTCGCGGCGGTGATGCGGCTCGTTGACCAGAAGGGCACGGACATCCTGCACCCGGCGATCCGCCATATGCTGGAGCACACGGACATGCAGTTCGTGCTGCTCGGCACGGGGCAGTACGAGTACGAGCAGGCCTTCTGGTGGATCGGGCGCGACTTCCCTGAGAAGGCAGCTATCAAGCTGATGTTCAGCGAGCCGCTCTCCGAGCGCATTTATGCCGGGTCGGATATGTTCGTGATGCCGTCGCTGTTTGAGCCGTGCGGCATCGGGCAGATGATCGCCATGCGCTACGGCTCGCTGCCGGTTGTTCGCGCCATCGGCGGCCTGGCGGATACCGTCCCGCCGGATGTGGGCTTTCTGTTTCAGGATTACAGCCCCGGCGCGTTGCAGTGGGCACTGAGTCGGGCGCTCGACGTATACTATAATCACCCGGACGACTGGCGGGAGCGGCAGCGCCGCGCCATGCTGACAGACTTCTCCTGGGAAAGCTCCGCTCGCCGCTACGTCGAGCTTTACGAGCGGGCGCGCGTGCTGCGAAGCCAGTACGCCTGATGCAGGCGCAATAACGAAACGGAGGCCATAACGATACCATGTCTGTTAGGGCTGTGATTCTGGCCGGGGGCGAGGGCACCCGGCTGGGCGTGCTGACGCACAAGCGTGCCAAGCCAGCCGTGCCCTTCGCCGGTAAGTACCGCATTATCGACTTTACGCTCTCCAACTGCGTTAACTCCGGCATCTTCGACGTGCTGATCCTGACGCAGTATCGGCCTCACTCGCTCAACGAGCACATCGGTAAGGGTCGTCCCTGGGACCTCGACCGGTCGTTCAGCGGGGGCGTGCAGCTCTTGCAGCCTTACATCGGGCTTGACGACTCAGACTGGTATGCGGGCACTGCCGACGCCGTGTGCCAGAACCTGAACTTCGTTGTGCGCAGCAACCCGGATTACGTGCTGATCCTCTCCGGCGATCACGTCTACCAGATGAACTACTCGGAGTTGATCCGTTTTCACCAGCGGCACGAGGCGGACGCCACCATCTGCACGATCAGCGTGCCGCTGGAAGAGGCCAGCCGCTTCGGTATTCTGGATGTGGACGACAGTGGCCGGGTGCTGAACTTCTACGAGAAGCCGGAGAACCCGCCGGGCACGCTGGCCTCGATGGGCGTATACCTCTTCAACCGGGCTGTCCTTGAGCGGCTCCTGCGTGACGATGCCCTCCGCTCCGACTCGACGCACGACTTTGGGCGCGACATCATCCCGCAGATGATCAAAGAACGGCTGCAGGTCTATGCGTATCCCTTCATCGGCTACTGGGTGGACGTGGGCACGATCGACGCCTACTGGGAGACGCACATGGACCTGCTCGGCCACCCGCCGTCGCTCGACCTCGGTGACCGCTCGTGGATCGTGCATACGCGGAGCGAGGAGCGCCCTCCGGCTCGCATTGAGGCGGGCGCGGTCGTGGCAGACAGCCTGATAACGGATGGCGCGGTGATTGCGCGCGGCGCGCGCGTGGAGCGCTCGGTGCTGTCGCCCGGCGTGTATGTCGGGCCGGACGCGGTGGTGAGGGAGTCGATCATTCTGGCCGGCGCGTACATCGAGGCGGGCGCGGTCGTCGAGCGCGCCATTGTGGACAAGCGCTGTGTGATCGGGCATGGCGCAATCGTCGGCGAGATCCGCCCCGACGCAGAAGACCTGGGGATCGTCACTATCGGCAAGAACACGCACCTGCCGAACGGCATCAGGGTGGGGCGGGGCGCGCGTATCGGCTCCGACCTCGACAAGACGCACTTTCCCGAGTCAGCCGTCCCTGAGAACGCCTACATTCACTCGGCGGTACACGTCTGACACGCGTAGGGACCACCCCTTTGTGCGAAATTGTGCCCGTCAGAGGTACAATCAGGTTAACAGGCGCAGAAACGAGAGCCGCCAGGTGAACGGAGTGTTCGGCTGGCGGCTTTATAACTGTGCGTTCTGCCTGTGGCACCCGCCAGCAGGGCGCCTTCTGTGCCAACTTCACATCCGTACTGGATCTCACGCGAACGCCGACTGCCGCTCCGGCGGCAGGAGTAAACTGGAATGGTTGATTCACATTATCTCTGTGTCCACTGTCACTTCTACCAGCCCCCACGTGGCAACCCCTTCAGCAACGAGCCGCTAGTCGAGCCCGACGCTGCGCCCTATAGAAACTGGAACGAGCGTATCACAGCGGAGTGCTACCGCCCCAACGCGGAGATCGGCAACTTCGACCATATCTCGTTCAACGTCGGTGAGACGCTTGGCTCGTGGCTGGCGCTTCACGCACCGAAGGTGTACAAGCGCATCATCAAGGCGGACCGCCAGCACCGTAAAGCTCATGGCGTCGGCAACGCCATCGCGCAGGGTATGCATCATACCATCCTGCCGCTTGCGCGGCGCGACGATAAGGTTACACAGGTGCTGTGGGGGCGCGAGGTTTTTGCGCACCGCTTTGGCCACCGGCCTGAGGGCATGTGGCTCCCCGAGATGGCGGTTGACTCCGAAACGCTGGAAGTGCTCGTCGAGCAGGGGATCGAATGGACGATCCTCTCCGAGCGACAGGTCAGCGGCGAGCTGCACGGCGCAGGCCCGTACTGGGTGGAGCTTCCAAACGGCAGCCGCATCAAGGTTTTCCTGCGTGACGAGGGACTCTCGAACGACATCGCCTTCAACATGGGCAAGTTCGGCGGGGCAGGGCGCTGGGCGCGCGACGTGCTCGTGCCGCGCCGCCGTAGCGCGGGCGCGCTGACGCTTATCGCGACGGACGGCGAGACGTTCGGCCACCACTGGCCCGGCGAAGAGCAGTTCCTGTACTGGCTGCTGCGCTACGAGGCGGAGGCCGCGGGCTACGAGGTCGTTACGCTGGGGCAGTACGCCAGGATGGTTGAGCCTATCGGCACGGTGACGCTCCGCGAGAACACAGCCTGGAGCTGCGGGCATGGTGTGGCGCGCTGGGTGACCGGCTGCGACTGCACGCGGGGCAGTTCCAACTGGAAGGGCGGCGTCCGCCGCGCGATGGACAACCTGCGCTACCAGCTGGATGCCGTGTATGAGGACGAGGTGCGGCGTTTGCAGGCGGGCGACCCGCTGGCGCTGCGCAATGCCTACATCGATGTGGTGCTGGGCCGGGTGTCCGCGCCGGAGTTCCTTGCCTCGCGCGGGCTGGACCTTCCCTCTGACGCAGCGGACCGGCTCATGAAGCTCGTCGAGGCGCAGTACTACCGGCAGCGCATGTACTCGAGCTGCACGTTCTTCTTTGCCGACCTCGACACGCTTTCGACCGTGTACGGCATCGCAAACGCTGCTTATGCCATCAAGCTGACGCAGGACGCGGTCGGCGTGGACCTGTCACGCGAGTTCCGGCAGGACCTCAGTGTGGTGGTCCAGCCGAACGCCCGGCCCGGCGCGCTGCTGAACGCCGCCGCACTCTACGACGACCTCCTGGGGCACATGGAACTGACCACCAGCGTACCGACAACCTAGTGTGACGTTCGTCCGTCTGTCACACAATTCTTCAGGCATGTGGGGTGACGTTTGGCACCTGACATGTTTCCGGCTGCGACGTATGATCGCTTTGACAAACCATCCAGATACCTGTGAATCCTTTCGGTGGAGGACACCATGCCGATCATCACTGACGAATGCCTGATGTGCGGTGCTTGCGCAGATGAGTGCCCGGTGGGCGCGATCTCCGAGGACGAGTACCAGTATGTGATCGACCAGAGCGTCTGCGTGAAGTGCGAGGGCTATGCCGACTCGCCGCAGTGCGTGGACGTCTGCCCCAACGGCGCGATTCTGGCTGACTAGCCGCTTCGTACCTGAGACAGAACAGAAACGGCCCCTGCACAAGGGGCCGCTTCTGTTTTGATCCCGATGCTACACTGCGCCGCTGCGCTACGACGATGTGCCGTAGATGGCGCGGTACATGGTGTAGTGCTCAAAGATGCTCTGCACGTAGATGCGCGGCTCGCTGAGGTTGATGATCTCGACAAACAGGTCAGGGTCGCCGCCTGACTTCTGCTGCCAGTCCATCGCCCGCCCCGAGCCGGCGTTGTAGGCCGCGAGCACCGCGTACTTGTCGTCGTTAAAGCGGTTGAGTTCGTCGCGCAGCAGCCACGTCCCGAAGGCGACGTTCACCACCGGGCGCTGCAGGTCGCTGACGTGATACTCCGGCCAGTTCAGCCGCGCAGCAATGTCCTCGCCGGTGGGCGGCCAGATCTGCATCAGACCCTGCGCGGCGGCTGTTGACGTCGCGAAGCCCTCGAACAGGCTTTCCTGCTCGATGATGGCAAACACAAACAGCGGGTCGAGGTTATACTGCTGCGCGTACTGCAGAATCAGGTCCGAGAAGTACGTCGGGTAGCGCAGCCGGGCGAGGAAGACCGGGCCGTCAAGCGGATCCACACCCGCCAGCGTGTACAGGCGGGCCACCGCGCTGATCGACGAGCGGTACAGCCCGATCTCGCGGAAGTAGATCGCAAACTGGTACAGGGCGAGCGGGTCTTCCGCGTAGCTGGTGCGCACCGCCTCGAATTCCTGCCGCGCCTCAGCGATCATGCCGAGGTCCCACATCTCACGCGCGCGGACCATGCGCGGATCGCCAGCGATGTCGCCGCGCAGTTCGGTCGCAAGCGGCGGCTGTGTCTCCAGCCCGAAGGTGCTCACGAGCCACAACTCCGCCACCTCGCGCCCCTCGTCAGGGTTTTCGGGCAGGGTGAAGCTCTCCGGCGGGGTGAACGGCTCCCGCCCCGCGAGTAGGTCAGCGGCACGCAGGCCGTAGTAATCATCGGACGCGGTCGCGGCGGCGTTGTTCAACACCTGCGCGGCCTCGTCGGTGCTGCCGCTGGCGAGCAGTATCTTGCCGCGCCACAACAGGCTGGCGGCGGGCGCGTCGTTGCTCGGCATGTCCGCTGCCTCGCTGAACAGCGCCTCGGCGGTCGTCATGTCGCCTGAGCGGTAGGCGGCCAGACCGGCGTCGAACAGCCCGGCAGCCGCGCGCGAGTCGGTGGGGTAGCTGGCAGCCAACTCGCGGAAGTAGTTTGCGGCGCGGGTCAGGTCGCCCATGGCGATGGAGATCTGCCCGGCCCGGTAGAGCGCATCCGGGGCCTGCGGCAGGTCGCCATGCTCCTGCAGGAAGGTGTCAAGCGTCGCCAGCGCGCTCTCCGAATCGCCAAGCGAGGCGTGGATGTCCGCCATCTCGATCCAGGCTTCGCCCCATTCCTCGCCATCCGACGGCATGAAGCGGTTGACAAGCGCCTGAAGCTCGGTCAGCGCCGCCTGTGCGTTGCCCAACCGCCGGTAGGCACGGGCGATGTACATATGCGTAAGCGGCGTATCGTCGCGTACACTCTCCAGGCTGGCGAGGTGGGCCAGGAAGGCTTCAATGGCGATCTCGTACTGCCCCTGGTTGTAGTTCACCACGCCGCGCTGGTACTGGTCGACCTCCCTCTCGGCGTCGAGCAGCGCGCGCAGAGAGCTGAGCGCCTCATAGCTCTCCGGGTAATTCATGAAGACGCGCTCGAACTGCACGTAGGCGGCGTTGGTTTCACCGGCTTCAAACCACGTCTGTCCCAGGTAGTACTCGATGGTCGCGCGGTAGAACGGGTTCTGCGCCTCATCGAGGATCATCTGGTACTGCGCGACCGCGCCGCCGGTGTTGCCCAGCGAGCGGTTCACCTGCGCGACCTTCTCGCGAAGCTGCAACCGGCTGACAAGATGGCGCTCCGCTGCAAGCGCCCGGTCGTAGCTGGCGAGGGCATCGCTCTGCTGGCCTGCCGCAAGCTGCGCGTCCGCGATACGCTCATAGACGTAGCTGTCGATGATACCGGGCCGCAGCGAGAGGTATGTTTGGAAGTCGGCGATGGCCCCGGCCCAGTCGCTCAGGCCCAGCTTTGCCTCGCCGCGCAGAAAGGTGGCCCTGGCGGCGTCGGGGTGCTCAGGGTGTTCCGTGAGGAAGGTGGTAAGCGCCTCCTCGGCCCCGGCGAAGTCACCGCTGCGCAGGGCGGCATGCGCCAGCCCGATGCGGGCCATCGCGCGCTCGTCGTCGCTCGCGCCGGGGTCCGCCAGCACCTGCTCAAAAGCGGCGATCGCGGAATCCCAATCACCATTGCGCAGGTCGCGCTCTCCCTGGTGCACGGCCTCGATGGGGAGCGGTGTGGGCGTCGGGGTAGGGGCCGGCTCGGTCGTTGCGGTAGGCGGCGGCGGGGTCGACGCGTCTGTCGGTGCCTGGGCCGCTCCCTCTGGCGTTTGCCGGCAGGCGGCAAGCAGGAGGGAGACGACTACGGCAAGCAGGGACAGGGTCAAGCGTTTTTGGTGTATCATAGGCGGGATTATCCCGGTCTATACGGAAGTTGTCAATGAGACCATACTGCTAACAGCATCAGGGACGGTGCGTACAAGCACCCGCACCGACCAGGAGAGCGGTTATGCCCCCTTCGTTCGATGTCCTGAGCTATGGCACAATCGGGCTCGATTATATCCTGAGAGTTCCTTACTGGCCTACTCCCGATCGCGGCGTGCATGCCCGCGAGGAAGAAGAGCACCTCGGCGGCAAGGCGACGAACACGGCGGTCCTGCTGGCGGGGTGGGGTCGGAAGGTGGCGATCAGCGGGTACGTCATCGGCGATGATCCGGTGGGTACGCGCCTGCTGGAGCGGCTCAGCGAGTATGAGAACCTCAGCACCCGCTACCTGGAGCAGCGGCCCGGCCTGTCCAGCATGTACTGCCGCATTCTGGTGAACCCGGCGGGCGAGCGCGCGATCATCGGCGTGAGGGCGGACGACACGCCGCAAACCGAGCCCACACGGGAGATGATCGAGGATGTGCGCCTGCTGACGCTCGACCTGTATGGCGGGGCAGAGCGCGTCCGGGCGGCGCGGCTCGCCGCGGACGCAGGGCGGCCTGTCGTGGTTGGCGATCTTCGCCGGGCTGATCACCCCGTGCTGCCCTACACGACGGTTGCCATCGCTTCCGCCGCCGAGATCCGCGTTGAGTACCCCGGCTGGAGCGTAGACGCGTTCGCGGCGGCTGTGCAGGCGGCGGGCGCTCTGCACGTGATCGTGACGGACGGGGCGGGCGATGTGCTCGTGTTTGTGGGGGATGCGCCACCGGTGGCGATCACGCCGCCGCGGGTTGAGGTGGTCGATGCGACCGGCGCGGGGGACGCCTTCCGTGCGGGGGTAGTGTTGGGCCTGCTGGAGGGCGCGCCGCTCACTGAAGCCGCCGCCCTGGGGGCGGCGGCGGGATCGATCAATGTGACGCGGGCAGGCGGCGCGAGCCGTGTGCCTGAGCTGGCGGAGGTGCGCTCACTGGCTGCCAGCCTCCCCCGCCGTCAGGCCCGGTAGGTGCAACCTGTGCAGGTCAACGATAGGGTGTGATAAACGCGCGTCAGTCAACACTCTGAAGATCCAGCATCTTGCGGATCTTGCTGAGGAGATCGTGGTGCAGGATGGGTTTCTGCAGGTAGTCATCCGCACCCGCTTCCAGTCCGGCATCCACCGAAGCCGGCTCACCGCGCGCGGAGAGCATCACGATCGGAATCTCCGTGGTCTCCGGTCGCTCGCGGATCCGGCGGCATAGCTCGATGCCGTTCATGCCCGGCATCATGACGTCGAGGATGATCAGGTCGGGTGTGTGCTCTTCGAGCGCCTCCAGCGCGGCGTAAGCGTCACGCGCCTTTATGACGTCAAAGCCACCGCGCTCCAACATGATTCCAATCAGTGTGAGCGCCCCCACCTCATCGTCAACTACAAGGATGGTTGCCATTCGGTTGTTCCTCGCCCACGTGGATTGATGCAGTGAGAAAAAGAAAGCGATGAAACCATATTCCAGTCTATCTAAGTCCTAACAAAATGCAAACGCCAAAATAAACAATGAGGCTGTTTTTTATGCCGAAATCCGCCCGACTGGCGTGCTGGGAGCGTCTGCGCCAGCTTGCACGCGCATTTGAGCCACCGGGGATCATCTCTACAGTACCCTTTGCCAGTATGCATGATCAACTAGCCCTCCACCTCAACGTTGGTTGCCATGATTATTTCATAGTGCGCTAAACGCCGTGCTGACCAGGGCTGCCCTCTGTTGTTGGCCTCCCGGCGCTACAGTATAATTGCCCGATGTGAACGCCAAGCATAGGGGTAGGGGATTGCGCCAGGCACAATCTGGGGACATCGTGCTGCTCATCAGCCTGCGGGACCGCAAGACGTACCTGCGGACGTTGGAGCACGGTGCGACCCTTCACACGCACAACGGCTATTTGCAGCACGACGATATCATCGGCCAGCCCTACGGCTCGCAGATCTGCACGCACCTCGGCGCGAAGTTTTATCTGCTTCAGCCGACGACCGAGGAGCTTGTGCGCTATATCCGCCGCTCCAGCCAGATTATCTTCCCCAAGGATTCCGGATACATCATCATGAAGCTGGGAGTGCGGCCCGGCAGCCGTGTGCTGGAGGCCGGGACGGGCAGCGGCGGGCTGACGCTGGCGTTCGCTACGATGGTCGGTGATAGCGGGCGGGTGTACTCGTACGACGTGCGCGAGGACCTTCAGTCGGTTGCACGGAGGAACCTGAGAGAGGCCGGCCTGCACGAGCGTGTGACCTTCAAGCTGGGCGATGCGGCGGACGGCTTCGATGAGACGGACGTGGATGCCCTGTTTCTGGATATGCTCACGCCGTGGGCCGTGCTGGACCAGGCGCACGCGGCGCTCGCAAGCGGCGGGGTGCTGGGCTGCCTGGTGCCGACGCTCAACCAGCTTACCGAGTTGCTCGGCGCGCTGCACGCGCACCCGGGCTTCGCCTTCGTCGAGGCGGAGGAGTTATTGCTGCGGCGCTACAAGACTCTCCCGGCGCGTGTCCGGCCTGAGGACCGCATGGTCGCACACACGGGGTTTCTGGTGTTCGCCCGCGCGGTCGTGCCGGACGACGCCTCGGCCTCGCCCGACCTGCCCGACGATGACGAAGAAGAACAGCCGGAGTAGTCCGGATTTCCCGTAAATGACCATGCCGGGTTTTTCTCGTACTTCATCCCTGAATCGTAAGCTGCTCATCCTCGTGATGCTGGCGGCTGCGCTGATGCTCGCCGGCTGTGGCGGGCGTGCCGACGCCGCTGCCGAGGCGACGCCTTCCGCTACCGACACCCCCTGGCCGACGCTCGCGCCGTTTATTCCCACGCCATCCCCCACACTGCGTGGCTCGAACAATGCGACCGGCGAGGCGGGGGAGGAAGCCACCGGCGAGCCTGTCGAGGGAACGCCAGAGCCCCCGACCCGGGCGACGACCGTGCAGGTTTCTTCCGGCCCGCAGCTTGTCGAGCAGTTCCGCACGACGGTTGCGCCGGGTACGACTGCCGTCTTCCCGCTGGAAGGCAAGATCGACCACCCGGTCCGCATCGAGGTCATCGTGCTGTCGGGCAACCTGGACCCGGTGATCGTCATTTACAATACGCAGGGCGACCGGCTGGCGCAGTCCAACACGGCTGGTCCCAACCAGCCGGAGGTCATCGGGCAGTTTGTCTTCCCGGTAGACGGCTACTATGAGTTGGGCATTACCGGCGGGGATGGCGAGGGCGAGGTCGGAGTGTCTGTCTACCGGCTCGATCCTGCCGACGTGGAGGGCGGTGGCACCTTCGAGGCCATCGACCAGACCCTGCACGGGGTGATCGACCATCCGTCTACCTACCACACGTTCCGCCTGCCGGTCCAGCGCGGGCAGCGCTTCGATCTCGGCGCGGAGGCGCTGACCGAGGGGCTTGACCTCCAGTACGAGCTTTACGACCCGACCGGCGCGCTGGTCGCCGCGCGAGACGACAATGTGGACGCCGACCCCTGGCTGTGGAACTACATGCCGAACCAGTCCGGCGTATACACGCTTGTGCTGAGCAACTACGGCGAGACGACGGGCCAGTACCGGGTATCATATACTATCTCGCAGAGCGCCGGGGAAGCCGTGCTCGGCGCGCGGACGGAACTCGAACTGCAGGGATCGCCGCGCCGGAGCTCATGGCTGACGTTCGAGGCAACCGCGCTCGATGCGGTGTCCGTCGAGGTGGAGCCGCTTGCCGAGGGCGTGGACGTAATGGTCGCGCTGTATGACTCGAACGGCAACAAGATCGTAGAGGTAAACGAGGGCGGCGTTGGGGCGAAGGAAGTGATGTCGCTCGTGCAGTTCCCGTTTGACACCCGCTACCAGATCGAGTTTTCGACGAATGCCGAGGGTGGGCTAGTCGAGTACTACATCCGCTACTATAAGCAGGTCGAACTCGATGATGAGAAGACGGGCGGCTTCATTGCGCCGGGCAAGTTCGGCAAGTCAGGCGAGATTGAGGGGCCGGGCTCGGTGATCACCTACCTGTTTGACGCGGGAGCAGGCACACTCATTGGCATCGACGCCCATGCGACGGGCAGAGGCAACAACCTGGACCTGGGTTTTGACCTCTACGCGCCGGATGGCACCCGGCTAGTGCGGCGTGACGATGTCGTCGGCAAGAACCCGGTTCTCGACGGCATTGAACTGGCTCAGAGCGGGCGCTATGCGCTGACGCTGTGGAACTATGGGGGCACGACGGGCACGTTTGACGTGTTCGTGAACGACCTGGGCGCGCCCGCCACACCGCCCGGCCCGCCGCTCGACTTGGGCGGGGAGTAATGGCGGGCGGCTGGGTAGCCGGACACCCTCGTCGATGTTACTGCCACTGACTGCATGAGGGGGAATCAGAATTATGCCGGATGGGAGTTCGGAGCGCGGCGGGCTGACGCCGCGCATGTGGTTGAGCGCCCTGCTGTTGGCGGTCGCTGCCTGGGTGCTGATTACCTTTGGCGGGGTCATCGTCGATGCCCTGGCCCTGATCTTCGGGGCCTTCCTGCTCAGCCTCGCCATGCGCCCCGCCGCCGACTACCTGGCGCGCTGGAAGGTCCCCCGCTGGCTGACGGTCATCCTGATCTACCTCATCGTGCTGACACTGCTGGGCCTGATCGGCGGCATTACCGGGACGGCGGTCAACCGTCAGGTGACGGTACTGCTGAGGGATGCCCCCGCGCTTGTCGATGACGCCGCCCGCACGCTTGACAACCTGCTCGACGACATCCCCTGGCTGACCAACCTGTTCCCCTCGCTGGACCAGCTTGGTGATACGCTGCGGCAGGCGGTCCAGCAGATCGCTACGGCGCTGTTCAACGCGGCCACCGGGGCAGGCGCGTTCGTGCTGGAACTGCTCGTGGTGGTGATCCTGTCGATCTTCTTCACCACCGACAAGAACATTGGCCGGAGCCTGCTCGTCAACTGGGTGCCGATAGCCTACCAGCCGCGCGTGACGGCAGTCGTCGTCAACTCGACGAAGCGGCTGTCTCGGTGGGTGGTTGCTCAGCTTGTGATCATGCTGTACACGGTGGTAGCCTATGGTGCCGGGCTGCTGATCCTCGGCGTGCCGTTTGCATTCCTCATCGCCCTGATCGGCGGGCTGCTGGAGATCGTGCCATTTATTGGCGGTGTCGTCGCGCTGACGCTCTCCATTCTTGCTGCGCTGACCGTCAGCCCGATTACGGTGGTGTGGGTGGTGCTGCTGTACATCGTCGTTACGCAGATCCAGGCAAACGTCGTCCAGCCGCAGCTTTACGGGCAGGCGGTGGACATCCACCCGGCGCTCGTCGTGATCGCGTTGTTTATCGGCGGGCAGGTGGGCGGCATCTTCGGCGCGCTGTTTGCAGTGCCCATCGCGGTCGTGATCACCACCTTTGCGCACGAGTTTCTCCGGGTGGAAGCCAACCTGCCCGACGAGGATAGCGGCGGCTCGGCTGAAGCACCTGAAACACCCGAAGCCGCAGACTAAACAGGCAGAAATACAAAACGAGCCGGGCATGCCCGGCTCGTTTTGTGTCTCTCGTGAAGGGGCCTGTGTGCGGCCTACTCCTCGACCTCTTCGTCCTCGCGCGCCTCGCGGATGACCTCGACTTCCGGCGACTCCTCGACGAGAAGTTCCTCTGCGACTTCCTCTTCCTCTTCGATGCGGGCGTACTCGAGCTTGACGAGCAGCTCGTCGGGATCGTTAATCACCGTGCAGCCGGCGGGCAGGGTAAGGTCGCCGATGGTGATCTGGTCGCCGATCTCCTTCAACTCGCTGATATCCACGTCAATCGACGCAGGCAGGTCGGCGGGCAGCGCCTCGACCGTCAGCGCATTGAGAACGTGCAGCACCATGGCTGCACCCGAGTCCACCAGCTCGTTCTCACCGACGATCAGGACGGGCACCTCGGCGCGGATCGGGCGGTTCATCGACACCTGGTAGAAGTCCACATGCAGGATGTCACCGCCGAGCGGATTGCGCTGTACCTCGCGCGCGAGCGTCGGGATTTTCTTGCCATCAACGTGGATTTCGATAATCTGCGTGCCGCCGGCCTCCAGCAGCACCTGGCGCAGCTCGCGTGCATCGATGGTGAGATGGATCGGCTCGGTGTCCCGACCGTAGACAACTGCCGGGATAAGCCCCTGCCGGCGGAGCTGCTTCACCTGCTTACCGATAACGGTGCGCTTCGTCGCGTCCAACGTAATAAATTCGGGCATGTCCTTGTATCTCCTGTTAACGCCATCCCCTGCTGCGGGTCCAACGCCCCCGCACTCCCCATTTCCATAAATACCTGGTGACGGCGGTGCGTTTTCAACTGAGCCACGACAAACAAAACGGGCCTCTCCACCACGCCCGGCAGCCCGGCCAGGCATTGGGCGGGAGCGCCCCGCGTCGACGTATTTTACCCGGGTGGTGTGCCAGCGTCAACACGAAATGCGGCGAGGATGGGGGATGGCGCAGGGAATACGCTATACTCTGCGGCGGATATCAGCCTGCGAGCAACCGGATGAGGCTTGAATGGTAGGCGAACTCGTCGTCGATTTTCTGACCCTGTTTTTAAGCATCTTCGCGCGGTCGATGCCGTTCCTGTTGCTGGGCGCGCTGATATCGGGCTTGATTAACGAGTTCGTGTCGTCCGGCGAGGTGCTGCGCGCCGTGCCGCGCGGGCGGCTGGGCGCGGCGCTTGCCGGGCTTGTGCTGGCGCTGGCCTTCCCGGTGACGGAGTGCGGCATCGTGCCGGTCGTGCGGCGGCTGTTCCGCAAGGGGTTGCCCGCTCCGGCGGGTGTCGGGCTGTTGCTGGCCGCGCCGGTGATCAACCCGCTCGTGCTGGCGCTGACCTTCTCCGCGTACGGCGGCGGGCGCGTACTGGCGCTGCGGGCGGGGCTTGGCGCGGCGATCGCGCTGGCGGCTGCGCTCGTGCTGACGTGGCGCGGCGGCCTGACGGATCTGCTCCACGCGGGGGCGCTGCCGCCGGTTCAGGGTGGCGCAGAGGCGACCCATACGGGGCAGCCGGTGAGCGTGCGTATGCAGAGCGCGCTCCGGGCAGCCGCCGACGATGTGTTCGACTTCGGCGGGTATATGGTGGCGGGCGCGCTGCTGGCGGCGCTGCTCCAGCTTGCCATTCCAACGAGCGTGTGGCTTGGTGCGGGGCAGGCCCCGGCAACGTCCGTGCTGGCTTTGCAGGGGCTGTCCTTTGTGCTGGCGGTGCCCTCGGCGGGCGATACGAGCCTGTCGTTGGCTTTCTCCGGCACGACGCCGCCCGGCTCGCTGCTGGCCTTCCTGCTGTTTGGCTCGATGGTTGACGTGAAGAGCCTGCTGATGCTGCGTCCCGTTTTTCGCGTGCGGGCGGCGGCGCTGCTCGTTGCGCTGCTGGCCGTGCTGACGTTCGCGGCGGGCGTGGCCCTGAATCTCGTCGGTGGGTAGGGGCTGATGATGCTGACTCGACGGGCTGCGGAGCGGCTCAAAGCCCTGGTGCTGGTACTGACGGCGGTCTTTTTCGCGTGGCAGCTTGCAAGCGGCGCGCTGTTCGAGCAGCTTGGCGGAGGCTTCGGATGGGCTGCCCTCCCGTCGATTGCGCTGCTCATCCTGATGGCAGGCTCCTACCGGCTGGGCGCAGGTGAGGAACCGCCGGAGCCTTCGCAGGAAGCGCAAGCGCCGGTCTGGCCGGTGCTGCTCATGGCGCTGCCGCTTCTGGCGAGCCTTGCTCTGCCTCTGCATGCGCATGGGGAGCATGGCACGAGCGCTTCGCTGCTGCTCGACGGCACGCTCGGAGGCGGGGCGCGCGTATCCGGCGTGCTGTATCTCGCGCCCGCGGACGCCGACGCACCGGGTCTGTGGCTGGCCCCGGCGGATGGCGGCGAGCCGCGCGAGGTCTTCTCCCCGGAGCGCGGCGTACTGGACTACGCGCCCGCGCCGGATGGCAGGCGTGTGGCGGCCACCGTGCCGGGGACGGAGGGCGGCGAGGACATCTGGCTGGTGGACGTGCTCGGGCGCGTGTCGCAGCCGCTCACGGACTGTGCGCCCGATGCCTGCCGCAGCCCGGCGTGGTCTGCCGACGGCAGCCTGCTGGCATACGAGCGTGTCGAGCGCGGCGCGGAGACGGGCCGCATCTGGCTGCTCGACCTGCAGACGGGCGAAACCGCGCCGGTCTACGAGGACCCGCAGATCGCGGGAAGTGATCCGCAGTTCAGCCGTGAGGGGAGCCGCCTCGCGTTTGTCGACAGCAGCGCCGGTGCGATCCGCGTGGTGGACCTGGAGCAGGGCGGCGCAACGCTCGTCCCGACCCAACTACGCGAGGTGGGGTCGCTCTCGCCGGATGGCAGCGCCCTGGTGTATGCCGATATCCGCGCGGTGGGCCGCCAGTACTTCTCGCAGTTGTGGCTGGCGACGCTCGGCGAGGGGGGGGAGCTGCGCAGCCTGCTTGACGATCCGCAGGAGGAGATCGCGCCGGCGTGGTCGCCTGATGGCCGGTGGATCGTCTACGGCAGCCGGCGGCTCGACCGGGCCGAGGGGATGGCGATCCAGATGATGCTGTACGACGTTGAAACCGGCGAGGTGCAGCAGGTGACGAGTGGCGATGAGTATAATCAGACTGTCTTCAGTTGGGATGCGTCGGGCAGCCGCGTGCTCGTGCAACGGTTCCGGCTCGACGAGATGGTCGCTGCGCCGGAGCTGTGGGTGTACGACCTGGCGACCGGCGAGATGACCCTGCTCGTCGAGAACGCCTTTGACGGGGCGTGGCTACCGTAGCCGCCCCGCTGGAGCGCAACGTAAAGGAGGGGAAACCGGTGAGTTCTGATCCGCAGGGCGGTATGCCCAACAGCAAGCGCCGGGTGCTGCCGCTTGGCCTGCTGATGATCGTTGTGGCTGGGCTGTTCGTCGGTGTGGTCGCGGCGGCCCTGATCATTTTCGAGCCGTTCAGCCCGCAGCGCACCGCAGGCGGCAGGGTGCCGACCACCGTGCCGCAGGCGGTTATGGTCGGCGAGAGGGCCCCGGATTTCACCGCCGAAACGGCGAGCGGCGAAACGATCCGCCTGAGGGACCTGCGCGGGCGGCCCGTCGTCCTGAACTTCTGGGCGACGTGGTGTGCGCCGTGCCGTGTGGAGATGCCCGCACTCCAGAGTGCGAGCCAGCGCTATGAAGAATCCGGCCTGACCATTCTGGCGATCAACGCGATGGAGCCGGTCGATCGCGTCAACGAGTTTATGGACGAGCTTGGGCTGACCTTCCCCGCTGTGCTTGACCCGGAGGGCGAGATCCTCGATCTATACGAGGTGCGGGTGTTCCCGACTACCATCGTCATCGACGCCGAGGGGCGCGTGCACGCCCGGCACTTTGGCCCGCTGACCGACGAGCAGATCGATGAGTATATGAGCGCGGTCGCAGCCCCGCTTGAGGGCGGCTGATCCGCCCCCGCGCACGCCGACTTCGCTCCCGACCCTGCTCATTGCTGTCGCAAACGCTGTGCGTTTCCAGTACAATAGTCTGCACTCAGGACACACAGATATGTCACAGGCTAATTCAGAAGCCTGAAAGGGTGCGCATGCCCGGCCCGGAGCCTTTCGCCGATATCCCTGACGAGCCTCTCCTGAACATCAAAGCTGTGTCGCAGTCCACGAACATCGAGCCTGTGACGCTGCGCGCGTGGGAGCGGCGCTACGGCGTACCGAAGCCGGCCCGCTCCGAGCAGGGCTACCGGCTGTATTCGGAGCGCGACGTTGCCATCCTGCGCTGGCTCAAGAGCAAGGTGGATGCCGGGGTCAAGATCAAGCAGGCGGTGGCGATGCTCCGCACCCAGGCCCCACAGTCGCTGCCGCACACGTCCCCCCTGCGCGCCATCCCGAGCGAGAGCACCAACCTCGAAGCGATGGCGGAGAACATGCTCGACGCGGCGCACGAGTTCGACGCCGCGCGCGTGCAGCAGATCATTTCGCAGGCGTTCGCGCTTTTCCCGGTCGAGGATGTCTGCCTTGATCTGCTGCTGCCGGTGCTGCAGGAGGTCGGGCACGAATGGCGCACCGGGGCGGCCAGCCTGCACGTCGAGCACTTCCTGACCAACCTGATCCGGCAGCAGGTTCTGGCTCTCGACGCAGCCATGCCGCTGCCCTCGCGCCGGGGAAAGGTCGTTGCCGGGTGCGCACCGGGCGATCTGCACGAGATGGGCGTGCTGATCCTCGCAATGATCCTGCGGCGGCGCGGCTGGGAGGTCGTCTATCTGGGGCAGGCGGTGGGAACCGACCGGCTGGAAGACGCGCTGGAGGCCATTCAGCCGGACGTGGTCGTGATGGCATCGAGCGCGCTCGAGTCGTCGGGCGATCTGCCCGAAGCCGCGAGGATTGCCAGCCGGGCAGACAGCGTTGCCGGTCGATTCGTGTTCGGCGGGACGCTGTTTTCTAGCGTGCCGTCGCTTGCCGACCGGGTGCCGGGTATCTACGGGGGTGACACGCTGGTTGAAGCCGTGCAGCGCATCGACGGACTGCTGTCCGGTTCGTGGCAGCCTGCGCCCAACGAGCCGCGCCCCGTGCCCGATGCCCTCGCCAGCGCGTACGAGGTGGTGCACCGCTCCGCCGTGCCGCTTTCCGAGCACCTCGCGGGGATGCTGGTCGAGTTTGGCGGGGACCGCATCACACCACGCACGGCGGAAGCCATCGCAGCGGAGGCGGTCAACGCCCTGCTGGCGGCCCTCCGGCTGGGCACAACCGCTGTGCTGGAGGCCCCGGAATATCTCATCAGGCCGTCACTCCGCGAGTACGGCATCGGCGCCGAGCAGATCGGCGGGTTGTTTGAATACTTTGCCGGGGCGGACATGATGCCCATCCTCGCGGATTATCTGGCGCGTCTCTAGGCCGCGTCGAGCTGTATGGGTCTCTTGCGCTGATCCGCTTCCGCTGTTACCATCGTAGCCGTTTGCCTTGGACTTATGTTTCCCGGCGCTGCGGGCAGGCCACCCGAGCGCCTTCGCTTATCAGAGGATCACCGGCCATGCTGGACTTCCCCCGAGACAGTTACGACAGCCTTGACATCCAGGTACTCACCAATCTGCTGTGTGACCCCGCTCAAAAAGTCGATGTGCATCTGCGGGCGCTCAATGCGCTGACCCGCGTCAATTCGGATGAGCGCCGCACCCGTCTGATTCTCGTCATGAACGAGATGATGAAACACCCGGCACAGTATGACAGCGAGGTCCAACTGGCGCTCGTTGAGGCGCTGGCGACCGATCCGCACCCCGCCGCAACCGCCGCCATGCTCCAGATCCTGCCCGACGTGCTGGCGGGGGGGATGGCTAACCACAATACGCTTCCGAGCGACTTCCGCGAGTACTACTATCAAGCGCTGGCGACGCGCAGCCGTGAAGGCGACCTCGAAGTCTGGCGGGAAGCGCTGCCGCAGCTTTCGCCGCAGTCGCTTGTGGCACTGCTGCTTGACCCGGTCGGCCAGCCGCTCGTTGATGCCATCGAGCCGCTTGAACTGCTCTCCCGCTTCGACGAGCCGGAGCGCAGCCGTGCGCTCGTCTCCGTGATCGTCGGCCTGACCTATGCCCCTGCCGCCAACCCGCGCACGCTTGAACGCGCCGTCGAGCTGCTGCAGCACAGCGACGCTGAGCGCCTCGCGTCCTGCGTGGAGGTGCTGGAGGAGCGCTGGAGCCGGGCTCGCCGCAACAAGCGGGCGGACGTCGCCGCGAAGCTTGAGACGGCGCTGGCCAAGCTCGATACGCGCCCCCGCACGCGCACCGAGAAGCTGCGCGGTCGCCGCCCCTGGGCCTCCTGAGCGAGCAAAACGTCACAACCTCACTCCCGGTTGCGCCGCCGCCCGATCCATTTTCGGTCAGCGGTGGTATAATGGGGGCGCGCTGCGCCGGAGGCGGCGCCTTTGCTGCCGCCCGGAAGCTGTTTTGAGCAGAACACGACACACCAGGCGGGAATACATGAACAAACGCGAACGACTTCAGGCAGCCATTCAGGGTCAGCAGGTGGACCGGGTGCCGGTTGCGCTCTGGCGGCACTTTCCGGGCGACGATCAGCGGGCAGAAGACCTCGCCAGGGCGCACATCGAGTTCCAGAAGACGTATGATTGGGATTTCGTCAAAGTGTCACCCGCCAGCAGCTTCTGCATCCGTGACTGGGGTGTCGAGGACCGCTGGGAGGGCAACATAGAGGGGACCCGGCGCTACGTCCGCCGCATTATCGAGACGCCCGACGACTGGCTCAGCCTGAGGGTGCTCGACCCGGAGGAAGGCTCGCTTGGCGAGCAACTCCGGTGCCTGGAGATACTTCAGCAGGAGTTTGGCACCGAAACGCCCTACATCCAGACGATATTCAGCCCGCTTGCGCAGTTGAAGAACATCGCCGGGCAGGAAACACTGACGCTGCACATGCGCCAGAATGCCGGGCAGATCCACCACGCACTGCAAACCGTCGCCGACACGACGGTGCGTTTCATCAACGCCGCCAAGAAGCGCGGTATCGCGGGCATCTTCTACGCGGTGCAGCACGCCACCTATCGCCTGATGAGCGAGGCGGAGTACCAGGTGTTTGGCCGCCCTTACGATCTCCAGGTATTAAGCGCCATCAGCGACTTGTGGCTCAATGTGCTGCATCTGCACGGTTCGCACGGCATGTTCCACCTGATCTCCGATTATCCGGTGCAGATCGTCAACTGGCATGACCGCGAGTCACGCCCCAGTGTGGCGGAGGGCCTGCGGCGCATCCGGGGGGCAGCGCTGGCGGGCGTAGACCGCGACGTGCTGCACATGGACGACCCCGAACTCGCGCTGGAGCAGGCCCGCGACGCCTTCGAGCAGTCCGGCGGGCGCCGCTGGATGCTCGGCACCGGCTGCGTGATCCTTGTGACGACGCCGAGCGGCAACATCCACAAGCTGCGGGCGCTCGCCGAGGAGTTGAAGCCCGAATAGCCCATTCCGATGTAAACGAAACACCCCACCAGGTCGGCGGGGTGTTTTTGATTCGTGGAGATGGGCCCCTCATCCCGGCGCGGAACCGCATTCCAGGCCGGGGTGAGGGGAAAGTACTACGGCTGCGTTTCCTCGACCGGAGCACCCCCGGCAGGCGGCGCGATGTCGAAGCGGCGCAGCGTGCCGGTTTCGGCGTCCGTCACGTAGACCTCGCCCTCCGCACCGACCGCGATACCGCCGGCAATGCCGACGGTCGGCAGGTCGCCAAAGCTGTAGCGGAAGGTCCCCTCGCTGTCAAACACGACGACGCGTGAACCCTCCGGGTCGGTCACGTAAACGCTGCCCGCCTCGTCCACGTCGAGGTAGGGGCGCTCGTTCGTTTGCGCAAACCAGCCCTCGAACGGCCACTGCCGCACGAAGACGCCCTCCGGCGTGAACACCTGGATGCGCTGGTTCCATGTATCGGCCACGTACAGGTTGCCGTCCGGCCCAAAGGCGAGGCCAACCGGTTCCTCAAGCTGGCCCTCCAGCACACCCCCGCCGCCGATCTGCCGCAGGAAGTCGCCATCGAACTGGTACACCATGATGCGCTTGTTGCCGGTATCGGCGACATAGACGCGATCCTCGTTGTCCACGGCGATGGCACGCGGCCCCCAGAAGGCCATGGTGTTGTCGGTCAGCGCGCCCTCGAAGCCCCACGCCCGCACGAACTGGCCCGTCTGGTCGAAGACCACCACGCGGTGATTCCACGTATCAGCCACGTAGACCATGCCATTTGCATCGACGGCGACGCCCCAGGGCTCGTTGAGCGCGTCCTCAGGCGCTCCGGGCTCGTTGGCAACACCGTAGCTGCCCATCGTGCGGACGAGGCTGCCGTCCGCGTCGAGCACGGCGATACGGTGGTTCTGGCTGTCCGCCACGTAGAACAGGCCGTCAGGGCCGATTGCCACGCCATGCGGGCGGTTCAGCACGCCCTGCCCGAGCACGGCACTCGGTGCGATCTCCAGCACGTTTTCCGCGTAGGGGTCGATGGCCTCAGCAATCTCGCTTGCCGCGACGCCGTAATCCCACACCTGCGCGAAGATATCCTTGCGGATGTAGACACGCATCCGGTCGGGGACGGGCCACTCGCTCAGCTTGAAGCTGGGGCGATTGCCGCCCCGGTAATCGGCGACGGCGTCGGCGTAAGCCTCATAGTCGCGCTTGGCGAAGATCTCCCACAGGCCGCGCTGGAGATCCGGGTCGCGCAGCACATCCTTGAGCATCGAAACCATGGCGGCAGGCTGTTCATAGCCGAAGTAGTCCTGCATCGGCCACCACATGCGGATGTACTCGAACTGGTAGTAGCGGTCGCCGGTGATGGCCTCGATCTGCGGCCACTTGTCCGCCCCGGCGAGGATGACCGGCGCGTCGCCGATCATCCCGCGTGATGCCTCCTCGCCATAGTAGATTGCGTTGTAGTAGTCGCGCAGATACCACGAGTACGGCCACGATACGCGGTTATCATAGGCGACGCGCAGGCCGAGCCCGTCCGTCGTCTTGAGCGAGATCTCCTCAATCTGCTCCATCACGTCCTTGACCGCGCCCGACGAGTGTGCGTAGACGAGGAACTCGGTCGCATCGTCGTAGTTGATGTATGCCGCCCGCCATGAAGCCTGTGCGGTCATGAAGGTCAGCCAGCCGACGGCGAACAGCGCGACGAGTCGCCAGAACGTCGCCGCGCCGACGCGCCCGACGTGGTGCAGCACGCCGCTCAGCACACCGACGGTCACCAGCACCGCCGCCAGCCACGTGCCGGTCGCGGCGAGGTCGTTAATGGTCTGCCCGGCGAGCACCCCCTGCTGGTAGGATTCGGGGATGATGGTGTTGCACAGCGGATTTGCCTCCCACAGCCCGCAGACGGGCGCAATGGCCCGCAGCAGGGCCACCGCCAGCACGGGGATCAGCACGAACAGCACCCAGCCGTTATCCCGCCAGATTCGCCGCCACGGGATGCTGGTCAGCAGTTGCCCCGTCACCCAGCCTGCCAGCAGGATCATCGGCGTGGTGAGATGGGTGGTCAGCCAGGGCATCTTTTCCCCGGCGATACTGTAGGCCAGGAAGTTCATCACGGCCCAGTAGCCGACGAAGAGCAATACCGGGAAGCTGATGGGCGCTGCCGGGTCGAGGTACTGGCGGGGTGGGGCGCTCACAACCCCCGGATCGCTGCCGTCCGTCTCGGCGGTTGCCGCTGCGGTTGCCTCTGCACGCCGGGGACGCAGCCAGCGCCGCAGCCCGAGCGCGCCCGCCGCAACGGAGAGGATCAGCGGCAGGAACTCGTACAGCGGCACCATGACCATGATGTAGTAGTACCAGGGCTGGTTGCCGCGCTTCACGCCCTGCTGCTCCAGCCAGTAGCCGAGCGATCCGATCAGTCCGGTGCCGATGCCGCTGCCGTTGGTGAACATCGTTGTGAAGAAGAAGATGAAAAACAGCCAGTACGGCCCGCCGATGGCCCACCAGCGGCTGGTGGACAGCGCACTCAGCCAGTCGAGCAGGTCAGGCTCGACGGTGACGGTGTTCGTCTGCGGGTCGTAGTGGCCCGGCAGCCCGGCGATCTCCTCGTCAGTGGGGCGAGCGGGCAGCCGTATCTGGCGGCGCTGCGGCGGGGTCATGAAGTAGGTCAACCCGATCAGCGCCGCTATCAGAAATATCGGCACGGTGAACATCATCGCCGCACGCACGCCTTGCGGCGAGGAGTCCATCGGGTTGTAGCCGGCAAAATGGAGCAGGAACGGCGTGAGCGAGGGCAGGATCAGCGTGCCCATGACCATCGCCACGTCCAGCTCAGGGAAGTCCCGCAGACGTCGCCACTGGCCGATCATGACTGAGGCCATTGCCGCGACGAGCGCCAGCCCCAGCGCCGCAACCAGCACGAGCGCAAGCGGCGAGAGCGACGTGGTCGGCGCGCCGAGGTTGGTGGGCGCGCTGGGGTCGGCCAGGGGGGCGGTGCCTGTCTCTGCCCCGCCGGGCAGTATGCCTCCCTCGCCCTGTGCCGTCTGTATGACGCCGAGCGCAAGCCCCAGCAGGAGCACGGCGATCAGCGCGCCGGCGAACACGCGCCGCCACAGCGGATTCTCCCAGCGCACATCGAGCAGCCGCGCGATGAAGTACAGCGTCAGGAAGCTGCCGAAGATCGCGATGTAGATGAAGGACACTTCCTTCGAGGCGTATAGGATAGCCTGCCCGATGGCCAGCGCGATCAGGTAGCGGAAGCTGCGCCCCTCGATGTAGCGCCAGGCCGACACAGCCATGATCAGCGCGCCGAAGATCGCGGGCATGTCGTGCCGGATGTAGCGCGAGTAGTATAGGATGAGCGGCGAGATCAGGAAGAAGAACGACGCGGCGAGCGCGCCGACCTTACCCAGCCATTTCCGCATGAGCACGGGCATCATCACGACGATGATGCCGACCACCGCCGGGTAGATGCGCGAGGTGAAGTCGGTATCGCCAAAGAGCAGGTAGCTCAGTGCCGTCATGTGGAACAGCAGTGGCCCGTGCATGAGCGGCGTATGCGAGAAGCCCTCGCCCCGGTACAGGTTCCACGAGTAGCGGGTGTGCAGGCTTTCGTCATGGCTCATCACCCGCACGCCGAGGTCCCAGAAGCGGGTCAGCACGGCGAGGATAAAAATCACGGTGTAGGCAATCACCTCGCCGTTAATGGTAAGCAGGCGCGTGAGTTCGTACTCCAGCCTGTCCCAGCGCCCGGCGAGCGGCGCGGCTCCGGTTGTGGTCGTGTCTTCCCGTACAGTCATAACGTCGCTGTGTTCCTCTAACGCTTCGTGTCAACAGTCATGTCGCTGCCCTCAAGGCCGGGGCGTGCGGCCCATGTCCTGTGGGAGCAGCTTAGCCGTCGCGCGTTGGCGCGTATGGCGCCGGCGTGATCGCTGCCCAGTGTTCGTGTGGCGATGTCGCCATCAGAGCGAGGCTTTCCGTTGCCTCGTGGGCGGGTGCGCTCACGGTCATTACCAGCGCAGGCGGCGCAAGTGTCGTGTTGAGCGCCGGTGACGCGGCTGTGCTGCCTGCGTGTGCCGGCAGCGCCCTCTGCCCGCCGGCCAGCACCGGCACGACGAGCAGCAGCAGGGTCAGCAGGACCGGGGCGAGCGCCGCCCGTGCCCCGCTGTGCGTCCTGCGCACCGGCGCGGTGCGGATCGCCTGCCACCACGAGTCGATTTCCTTTGCCTTCGGTCTGGCGCTGCCGAGGGCCAGCCGCAGGTCGCTCGCGACTCGCTCGTAGCGGCTCAGCCGTTCGCGGCAGGCCGCGCACTCCGCGAGATGCCGCCGCACACGCGCCGCCTTCCGCGCCGTGAGTTGCCCGCTGGTATATGCCGCCAGCAGGTGCTCGACGTGACGGCTCAGCAGGCCGTTTACAGCCCTATTCATAGCCCCACACCCCTTCAAACAGCACGTCGCGCTGCTCCTCCAGCAGGTGGTAGAGCGCCTCGTGGGCCAGCCGCACGCGCGACTCGACGGTCTTTTGCGGGCAGTCGAGCACGTCCGCCATCTCACGGTACGTCAGCCCGTCGAAATAGCGCAGCACGATCGCCTCGCGCAGCTTGGGCGAAAGCTGGCGCAGCGCCGCCACGACTGCGTCCCGCACGCCCGTCCGCTCGGCGGCGCTCTCCGGGCGCGGGCCGCCGCCTGCCACCCGCTCGGCCAGCTCGCCGAAGGCGAGGGTCGGCAGCCAGCGGCGTCGGCGCTTGTTGCGGCAGCGGCTCATCGCAATGGTGTAGAGCCACGTCCTGAAACTGCCGCGTGCCGGGTCGTAGCCGTGCAGGTTGCGGAAGGCGTACATAAAGGTGTCCTGCACGACTTCCTCTGCGTCCTGCTCGTGGAGCAGCACGCCATACGACAGCCGGTATAGCGCGCCGACGAAGTGGCGGTAGATAGCCTCAAAGGCCGCCTCGTCGCCTGCCAGAGCGCGGTCGATCAGCGCGGGTATGGGGTCGTCGGCGTGCGGTCGGTCTGACATAGGCCTGCGCGTACCTCTCCTCGGAAAAACGCACCCTATTATACACGCTCGCCAGGGCGATTCCTCACGGCTGGGCAGGGTCGCCGCCCGCCGCTACGAGCCGGGAGACATCCTCCCCCCCCCCCACGAACTTTCTCTTTTTCACATCTCCCCGCCCACGCGAC
>DGDY01000266.1 GCA_002385675.1 Anaerolineales bacterium UBA3940
TCCGGCTGCTGGAGCAGCCCGGCGATCTCCTGGAGCATCTCAACCTGAGACTTGGGCTGGTCGAGCGCGAGCATGATAACAAGGCTCACCGGCACATCCTCATCGGGATTGACCATGTTCTTGAAGATCACAGGCCGGGTGAGTGTGGCGAGCGCGAGCGCCGGGCGGTTCACGTACTCGATGTCCACATGCGGCAGCGCCGCGTTGAACTCACCCATGAGCGGCAGGCCGGTCGGCATGCTGGCTTCGCGGGCCAGCGTCGCCTCAACGAAACCCTCCTTGACAGCACCCAGCTTGAGCAGTCTGTTCCCCAGTTCGGTAATGACGGCGGTCGAGTCAGCCGCGTCCAGGTTCACGAAGATGGCTTCAGGGTGTAGAAGTTCAGGTATTTTCATCGTCTGTGTTCTCTCTCTGCTGGTTGGCACTGGCATCCGGCTGACCCGCTCTCTGTGCCTCGTCGAGCGCGAGCACTTCGGCAGCCGTCGCACTGTTTGTGACAAGAATGTTCATGTAGCCCCCGCGCAGCGCGCCGAGCAGCGCCTGTACCTTGGCCGGGCCGCCCGCTACGCCGAGCCGCATGGGAATAGCGAGGAGGTCCTTGCGCGAGATGCTGATCAGCCGGTCGTGGTAGTCGTTCGCGACGGGCTGGCCGTTCATGTCAAAGTACAGCCCGCAGGCATCCCCGACCGCGCCAGCAGCAACGAGCGAGTCCAGTTCCTCGGGTGTGAGGTGCCCGCCCTTGACGAGGCTGGAGGTTTCCGCCGAGGCGCTGCCAATGCCCACCAGCACCACATCACAGCGGCGGCCCATCTCAAGCCCCTCCTGAATGCTCCCCGTACGGCGCAGGCACTCCGCCAGTTCCTTCGTCTCGACGATGAAGGGGGCGGGCAGGTACGCGGCATCGCAGCCCAGCGCATCTGCCACCCGCTGCACCAGCGCTCGCCCGTCATAGGGCAGGACGTGCGCGCCGAGCGCACCTGCAAGCTGCACCACCCGCGCAATACGCAAATCGGTGTTTTCGATGGCGTCCACCGTTGCAGCGATTGTGGTGCCGAGTGTCAGGCCGAGGACGGAGGATGGTGAGACCAACTCCCGCAGCGTACGGGCGGCAGCGATGCCCAGGTAGCGGCGCAGACTGTTGTAGTCGTTCTTGCGCCACACGATCACCCGGGCCTGCTCCAGCCCGAACCGCTCACACAGCGCCGCCTCCAGCCGACGGTCAAAACGGAGCGGGCGGCGCACTTTGATCTCGACAATGCCCTTGCGGCGAGCTTCGGACAGCATTCGGGAGATCGCGGAGCGGGTAACCCCGATGGCTCGCGCGATGCTCTGCTGCGTCAGTCCCTCCTCGTAGTACATCTCTGAGACGTCGGCGAGCAATTGATCCCGATCATCTCCTTGCTCAGGCTGAGACATGCGACGGTTTCCTGTTCGGTTGTCTGTGTTCTGAACCAGGAGTGAAACTCCGGTGCGTTCAAGGCCGCCCGGGCAGATGGCCCGGTGCGCGGCGTTAGCGTCTTGAATAATCCGGTGAGGTTTTGCTTGTGCCGTTACAACACAGTGTTAGACAGAAGAAGAGCCCAGTGTGATGATTCCGAAGAAATCAATAAAGGTATGTGAACAGATGTGCATCACAACTGTGCGAAGGTGATCACATCTGTGAATATCGTAATCAAGTTATGACTGGCCGTCAAGTACAAACCTGCCCAAAATGCCAGTAATTTTTTAACCTGCGAGGAGACCCGGCCCGCTGTGCAGATCTGCCTCAACTTTCACGATCAATAACACAGGTGTGGCGACGAAGTTGCACAACTTTCACAAAATTGCACGGAACTCGTCTCAAGCGGCGGAACAAGCAGATCTTTAACAATAATTAGGTTGTGAGAGGAACTTTCCAGTTGCTATACTGAACGGGTCAGGAGAGCCATCTGGTCGCAGATGCCAGAGACCACCGGCGTATAAGCGGATGTACAGATAAGATAGGATAGATGTTTACAGGTAGCGACCGGGTTTCTCAACGCCAGACCTCAAACCGCCGCCTGCCGGGCGCACTCCCTCCTGAGGATCACGGTTTGAGAACGATGTGCAGGCTCACAGCCTGTGTCCCCTCTCCCAACCCTCCCCGTCGAGCCTCCCTTTACCCGCATAGATATGATTCATCGCCGAGGAGGACTCAATGGAATTTGATATTTTGAACCTGTTTCTTGTCGTGCTGCTCGCCTGGTTGGCCGCCAACCTCGCGCAGCGGTTGAAGTACCCGGCAGTGCTGGGCGAGCTTGCCGTCGGCATTGTGCTGGGGCCGCCCCTGCTGGGGCTTCTGCATGGCGGCGAGGCGCTTGATGTGCTGGGCGAGCTGGGCATCCTGCTGATGATGCTCTACGTTGGCATGGAGATCAACCCGCGCGACCTGGGGAAAGCCTCGTGGCCGGGGCTGCTGGCTGCCATTGGTGGCTTCATCGTGCCGTTTGTGCTGGGCTATTTCGCCGTGATATGGCTGGGCGGCACGCCAATGGGCGCGCTATTCGTGGCCATTGCCGTGGGCGTCACGTCCCTGGCGACCAAGTCGCGTATTCTGGCGGACCTCAAGCTGCTCAACACCCGTGTGGCCCACGTGCTCATGGCAGGCGCGCTGGTGTCGGACTCGCTCGCGCTGATCGTGTTTGCGGCGGTCATCAGCCTGGCGGAAGTTGGCACGATTGAGCTCGGGCAGGTTCTGCTCGTCGGCGGGCGGTCTATTCTGTTCTTCGTCGTCACGACCTTCATCGGGCTCAAGGTGTTCCCGCTGATCTGGCCCAGCCTCGACCGCTGGGGTTTCCGGGGGCGCACCTTCAGCGCGACGCTGGTGCTGTTGATCGCGCTGGCGTTTGCCGGGCTGGCGGAGCTTGCCGGGCTGCACGCCATTCTCGGCGCGTTTATTGCGGGCCTCTTCCTGCGTGAAGGCGTGCTGGACCGCACGCTCTCGCACCAGATCACGGACGTGGTGCATGATGTGTCGATCGGCTTCCTTGCGCCCATCTTCTTCGTGATGGCCGGCTTTGAGGTGTCGTTCGGCGTCTTCCAGACTGACCTGGTGCTGTTGCTTACCGTGCTCGTGGTGGCGACGGTTGGCAAGATTTTCGGTACGGCGCTGTTCTATCTACCAAGCGGTCATGGCTGGCGAGAGGGGATTACGGTCGGCGCGGGCATGAACGGGCGCGGCGCGGTTGAGGTGATTATCGCCGGCATCGCGCTCCAGATGGGCATCATTTCGCAGGAGATTTTCTCCATCCTGGTGTTCATGGCGATCTTTACGACGGCAACGGTGCCCTTCTTCCTCAAGTGGGGCGTGGAATGGTTGCGCAGCCGGGGCGAGTTGGTCAGTGCGGAGGACGACCGCAAGGTGACGATTATTGTCGGTGCAGGCCCCTTCGCCCGGAAGACGGCGAAGATTCTGCAGGCGGCTGGCCCGGTCTGGCTGATCGACAAAAACCGCAATGACTACGAGCTTGCCGTGCAGGACGGGCTCAACGCCATTCATGGGGATGCCCTCGACGAGAACGTTATGGCGGATGCTGGCGGCAATGAGGCGCACACGCTGATCGCCCTTACCACCAACTCGGAAGTCAACATTCTCGCCGCTCAGCTTGCCCGCCGCGTGTTTGACATCCCCCGCCTGTACGTGCTGCTGACGCAGGCGGACAACGGCTCGCTGCGCAACCTGGCCGACCTGTCCGGGGCGGAGAAGCTGCAGATGGAACTGGCCGACCTGGAGCAGTGGGACCACTGGATCACACATGGGGAAGTGGCCGAGTATGAGGTGGTCATCGAGGAGCCGATGTCGCCGCAGGAGGCCTTCGAGAAGTTCCAGGCGGAGCAGCCTTCCGTGCCGGTTCTCCTGCAGCACAATGGCCGCGTGAGCATGTTCCGCAACGTGGAAGAGCTCAATGTGGGCGACCGGGTGACGCTGCTGCGCCGCACAGCCTGACCGGGCGTGATTGGCGGGCGGGTTCTCACCACAACCCGTGTATAATACGGAAAACAGCCAAAGGGGGAGGTGTACATGGCCGGAAAGTTCGTTACGTCAGGTGAGGTCGAGCGCGAGGAGCTGGCCTGGGGAACGCTGGGCTGGGTCAGCCGCCCGCCGACGACCGGCGCCAGCCAGCTCACCGTGATCGAGGTGGAACTGCTGCCGGGTGAGGGGCACAACTTCCACAAGCACCCCGATCAGGAAGAGGTGATTTACGTGGTGAGCGGCGAGATCGAGCAGTGGCTGGAGCAGGACTGCCAGACGCTGCGTGCGGGCGACTCCGCCTTCATCCCGGCGGATGTCGTCCACGCCTCGTTTAACGTGTCCGACAGCCCTGCCCATCTGCTGGCTATCCTCGGCCCGTGCGTGGGCGAGGGCGGCTACGTGTCGGTGGAGGTTGGCGACGAGGAGCCGTGGGCCTCGCTGCGGCAGTGAGGTATCAGCCGGCGCCGAGCACTACCGGTACCTCAAGCGTTTCACTGCCCCGGACGATCGTCAGCGTGACCTCGTCGCCGGGGCGGTAATTTTCCTCAAGGTAGATCAGCATGTCGCTGCGGCTGTAGACGGGCTCACCCCCGACGGCGGTGATGATGTCGCCCCCGGTGAAGATGTAGCGGCGGCCCTGCCGGCTGATCCGCGCTGCCCGCAGGCCGGCCCGGTCCGCCGGGCCGTTCGCCTCGATCTCGGCGATGAGCAGACCGCGACGTGTCTGGTCGCTCGGTGTGACTTCCGTGCCCAGCTCCACAACCGTCAGACCGAGGTCGGGGTGCGCGTAGCGGCCATTCGCAATCAACTCCGGCACGACCCGCGCGATCGCGTTGGAGGGCACGGCAAAGCCGATGCCGACTGAGCCGCCGCTCGGCGAGTTGATCGCGGTGTTGATGCCGACCACCTGCCCGGCGGTGTCCAGAAGCGGCCCGCCCGAGTTGCCGGGGTTGATGGCCGCGTCGGTCTGGATGGCCTGCCCGACCAGCGCGCCGCTCTCCGTCTCCAGCCGGCGGCCCAGCGCGCTCACGACGCCGGTGGTGAGCGTGCGCTCCAGCCCGAACGGGTTGCCGATGGCGATCACCGTCTGCCCGACCCGCAGCCTGTCAGAGTCGGCCAGCGGCAGCGGCACGAGGCCCGTTGGGCCGCCGTCCAGTTCCAGCACGGCGAGGTCGTAGTAGCTATCCACGCCAATCACGCGGGCGGGGTACGTCTCGCCGCTGGCCAGCACGACGTCTACTTCGCTCGCCCCCTCAATGACGTGGTAGTTCGTGACGATATGCCCCTGTTCGTCGTATACAAAGCCCGAGCCGGTGCCCTCACGGAAGGTCGTACCGGAGAAAAATGAAAAGACCTCGGTGCGGCTGATGATGTGCACGACGGACGGGCTGGCCTGCTCGTACACGCGGGCGATCACGTCGTCGAGCGTGGCGGCAGAACTGCCCGCCGCCGGTGGCGGCAGGGGCGTCGGCGGTGGCGTCGCGGTGGGCGCGGTGGTAGCGATCTGCGGTACGGCGCTCGCGGCGAGTGTGTCAGGCAGGATGTAGGCAAAGAAGACGGCGGCGCCGCCGAGCGTCACACCGACGACAAACACTGCCAGCAGAACGAGCCAGCCGGTATTCGAGCGGGGCTGCATGGGGCGTGCTCCTCATGTCCAGGTGATGCGCGTTGATGTTGTCGCTCATGATTCTACTACGCACACCCGGCACGAGGGTCTCATTACCCCGGAGATGCACACAGATAGCACGAATAGTGATGGCTACCCATTCGTGCCATTCGTGGAGCAAATCAATTTATCTGCGCTATCTGTGTCATCTGTGGACTCTCTCCAAGAAAAAGGCCCGGCGTGCGCCGGGCCTTTCGGGTTCAGCTATGCGGTTGGGTCAGCCATGCTAGGAGTCCGCGAAGCGGATCGACTGGCCCAGATCGTCGGTGTGGACCTCATACTGCTGCCCGTTGACCTCAAACACGATGAGCCAGCCCGGCGTGATCACCTGCGCGCACATCTCGCCTTCGTCGGCCATGCCGAGGCAGGCGTCGGGCCAGTTGACCTGCTCCGTGCTGACGACACTGATCTCATCTGCGGAGATGCCAAGCTGTGCGGCGAGCATCTGCTGGGCCTCCAGCACCGCGACCGGCGGCAGGTCCCCGGTATCGTCGTCGCTCATATCGTCACCGTCGCCGTCAAGATCGTCGGTCAGGTCGTCATCCAGATTATCGTCCAGGTTGTCGCCCGGCTGGAGCGGCGCTTCGCCGTCCGGGGTATTCGCCGGGGTTCCGCCCGCACAGGCCGCGACCACGAGCGCGATCATCAGCAGGAGAACACCCAGCACAGTTCGTTTCAGCATTGATACCCTCTCCATTCCAGTACAGAATGTGAAACCAGTCTTACCTGTACAACGGACTGTACCGGAGTTTGGTTCCCTGCAACAAGGGCGTCACCCCGCCGATGCCGCCCCGGCGGGCGCGGACTCGAGGCGGGGCTGGGCCGGCAGCCGGGCGCGGACGCACGTCCCCTCGCCGGGCGCGCTCTCGATCTCCAGCGTGCCGCCGACGCCCTCGACCCGCTCGCGCATCGAGCGCAGCCCGAGATGCCCGGGGAAGTCACCGCCCGTGTCGAAGCCCTGCCCGTCGTCCCTGATCTCCAGCGTCAGCATGCCGTCCGCCTCACGGAGGGCGAGGTCCACGCGGCTGGCGCGGGCGTGCTTGGTCACGTTGTGCAGCGCTTCCTGCGCGACACGGTATAGCGTTTCCTTCACATTCAGGAGGACGTCAGGCTCGTCGCCCAGCACCGTATCGACCTCGATCTGGTGCCGCGCCTGTATCGCCGCCGCCTGCTTGCCGAGCGCCGCAACAAGGCCTTCCTTCTGAAGCGATTCGGGGCGCAGTTCGAAGATCAGCGCGCGCATCTCCGCCAGCCCGGCTTCCGCCAGCGACAGGATGTAGTCAAGCGGCTCGGTGAGTTGCGAGGCGACGGGCGTGCCATCGCCCGCGCGGGCGAGTACGGTGCGTGCGGTGCGTGCGCCCAGCGCAATGCCGTACAGCGCTTGCGAGACGGAGTCGTGCAGCTCGCGGGCCAGCTTCTGTCGCTCCTTGATAGCCGCCGCATCCTGTGCCTCGACGTACAGGCGCGCGTTTTCAATAGCAACCGCCGCCTCGTTGGCGAAGGCCATCACCAGGTCTGCTGTGGTGGACGAGTAGCGGTTGGATTCGCCGTGCGCCAGCGCCAGCACGCCGACGACGCGGTCGCGGACGATCAGCGGGACGCCCAGCCATGAGCCGACCACGCTGTCCGCATCGCTGTAGGGCGGCACGCGCTTACGGAACGCCCGCGCCATCTCCGAGTCGTCGCGCACGTCGGGGATGACGACGGGGCTTTGCGTATCAACGATAGTGCGGGCCATTGCCCGTGTTGTTGGCAGGTGACGGACGTTCTCCGGCAGCGCCTCAAGCCCCCGATGGGCGCGCACCTGCACGCTGCCGTCGTCGTCTACGGTGAGGATCACGCAGGTCATGTAGTTGACGATGTTTTTCAACTGGTCGAGGATCACCCCGAGCAGCGGGTCAAGCTCAAGCGTCGAGGCGACGCTGCGTGACACCTCCAGCAGGCTGACCAGCTCGCGCGTGCGCTCCTCGACGCGCTGCTCCAGCAGTTCGTAGGCCTTCATCTGCTCGTCCACGTCGCGCACGACGGCGAGGGTGTGCGGCTTGCCCCGGTACGTGAACACCGTCCCCAGCACCTCGACGTAGAACGGCGTGCCGTCCTTGCGCACATCCACGGCCAGCGACCGGAACTCCTTGCCCTTGCGGACGGTGGCCATGTACTTGTCAAAGACGCCGATGAAGTCCGGGTGGATGAAGTCGGCGGGCTGAAGCTGGCGGAACTCCTCCTCGGTGTAGCCGTGCATCAGATGGGCCGCCGGGTTGAAGTCCACCAGCCGGTGCGTCTCCGGGTCGTTGATGAACAGCCCATCGATTGAGGACTCAAAGACGCCGCGGTACTGCTCTTCGCGCTCGCGCAGCAATGCCTCGGTGCGCAGGCGCTCGGCGATATCCTGCTGAAGCTGCTCATTCACGCGGGATAGCTGGCGCGTGCGCTGCTCGACGGCGAGGGCGAGCAGCGTCTGCCGGTTGATCACCGCGTATGTCATCACCGCGAGCATCCCGACGACGCCCAGCCCCGCCACCTGGAAGAGCCGCCATGACCGCTCGACCGCCGCTCCCCAGCCTCCATGCGGCACGGCGGCAAGCTGCCACGTCTCGTCGCCAACGCGGAAGGCGCTCACAACCGGGTCCTGCTCGAAGGTTGCGGCTGACCCGTAGACCATCTTGCCCTCGCCGTTGCGGATGGCAAGCTGGAAGTCCTGCTCTGACGGGGAGATGTTCGCCTCGTCAAGCGCCAACTGCATGTCGATGGTGATGCTGACAAGCCCCCAGTAGTGCCAGTTGATATACACCGCCTGCCGTGCCAGCAGGCCCTGCCCGCCCTGGAGCAGTTCGTAGGGGCCGCTCAGCACCACGCGCCCGGACTGGATAGCCTGCTCGGCGTCCTGCCGTACCTCCTCGCGGCGGTCGTTGAGCAGATCACTGCCGATGAGGAACTGGTTCTCGTCCTCGGGGTAGACGTAGCGCACGACGCCGCCGGGGGCCAGCGCAAAGTGGCGCACGCCGAGCGCATCGACGTACAACTCCGCCGCGAAGTCGTGATAGTGAGTGCGGAATTGGGGGTTGTCGTACTCCGTCTCGACATAGGCGCGCAGGGCCTGCAGGCGGGAGATGCGCTGGTTGATGGCCGAGGCGAAGTCGCTGCCGTGGATCGACGCCTGCGCGAGAAGCTGGCCCCTGCGCTGCACGATCAACTGCTCGCGGTACCACACCCCGGCTCGCCACCACACGACGAGCAGCAGGAGGAACATCGCCAGCGAGCCGAGGGCGGCTTTTGCGGAGGGGCCCTGCCAGAGCGAACGGAAGGATAAGTCCGGCTCGTTACTCATACGCCCATTCGTCAATCGGGCTTATCGAGACAAGCCCGATCCGGATGGCGTGGAGCGCAGCCTGCGTCCGGCTAAGGACGCCGAGTTTGGAGAGGATGTTGCTAACGTGCGTCTTGACAGTCTTTTCGCCAATGCCCAGCTTGTAGGCGATCTCTTTGTTGGAGAGGCCAGTCGCGAGCAGGCGCAGCACGTCCGTCTCGCGGTCGGTGAGGGCGTCGGGCGCAGGGGGCGGATCGACCTCGTGCATGAGGCGGGCGGCGGCCTTCGGCGAGAGCTGCACCTGCCCGGCAGCCGCCGCCTTGATAGCCCGGCATAGCTCGTCCGCCTCGGTGTCTTTCAGCAGATACCCGATGGCCCCGGCACGCAGCGCGCTGTAGACGCTGGCGTCCTCCAGCACGCTTGTCAGCGCGATCACCTCGACGTCGGGCATCTCCTGCCGCAGCGCCGCCGTCGCCTGGATGCCGTCCATCACCGGCATGAGCAGGTCCATCAGCACGACGTCGGGCTGGAGTTCGCGGGCTTTCTGCAGGGCCTCCGCCCCGTTGGTCGCCTCGCCTACCACGTCGAACTCGGGCTCAAGCCCCAGGAACATGCGCAGCCCGTGGCGAACAACACTGTGATCATCTACAACCAGAATCCGAATACTCATCGCTTACCATCTCCTCGCCAGGCCGGACGTTCCGTCAAAAGTCTGAGTGGGCTTAAGCCGTAGGTCCGACAACACCTTTACAGCGCCGTGTTTATACTGGTATTGTGCGCCTTGATAGGGCGCGATACCAATAAATGTTCACATTACCGCATTATAAGACCGATTTAAGCTGACGTAAATAGACACGTTAAGTCTATATTTGCGCGGCGTGAGCGGGTAACGCCCGTAGAAGGACGACTCATGCG
>DGDY01000304.1:0-9551 GCA_002385675.1 Anaerolineales bacterium UBA3940
TTTTTTCAAGCAGAAGGCGCCATACGACTTTCGCCTTAGTCTCGTGGGCTCGGAGATGCGTATAAGAGACAGCTTTCACACCCATCGATTAAGAGGGAGCCGCAACGTTCAGTCGCGGCGGATTCATTACAACAAAAGCCGCGACGTTTAGTCGCGGCGATGTATGCCCAACCCTATAGAAGAACCTCACAACCCCGCCAGCCACCCCCGGATAATCCCCCGCGTCTCGTCGGGGGCCGAGTGCGGGAACAGATGTCCGTGCCCTTCCACGACGACCATATCCGCCTGCGGCACCAGCTCGCGGAACTTCCGCGCCGACGCCTCGACGAAGGCATCCGTCTCGCTCCCGCGCACGACCAGCACCGGCAGCAACCCGTCGAGCTTCGCCACGTGCTCCCACACGTCGGTCGGGACGGTCTGGTAAACGCGCGCCTCCCACTCAGGAGGCCAGGCGAGCACCACGCCGCCGTTGCCGTCGGGGCGCGTCATGCTCTCCGCGTAGAGCCGCACCGTCTCGTCCGGCCAGTCGGCGAAAAGCGGCTTGCCGCGCCAATACTCGTAAGCCGCCTCGGTGCTCTCGAACGCCGTGCGGCGGCGCAGCGCACCCTGCACGAGCGGCAGACGTTCCTCCAGCCCGACGGCCCGCATCGCGCGGACGCCAAGCAGGATGTGCGGCGGGAGCAGCGTCGGATCGAGCAGCACCAGCGCCCGGAAGCGTGACGGCTCATCCAGCGCCGCAAGCAGCGAAAAGACTCCGCCCATCGAGTGCCCGACGGCGACAACATCCGTGAGGTCCAGCAGACGCAGCCCGGAGAGCAGGTCGCCGGCCATCTGCCGCCAGTGGTAAAGGTGCTCCGGCGGGGGTGGCATACGCCACAGGGGGCGGGGCAGCAGGCTGACCACGCGATACTGCGTGGTCAGCGGCTGAAACACAGGCTGGTAGGTTTGCGGCGGAAAGCCGTTCGCCCCGGCGAGATGGATCACCGGGCCGCTGCCGCCGAACTCATACGTGGGGACCTGCATGTTTGCTCTCGCTCAGGCGCTATGCGACGACGCCCTCGTATTCGCCTATCCCCCACGCAAAGGCCAGCAGCCTCACCCACTTCGCGATGCGCTCCCGGTGCTTATCGGCCTCGTTGTCATTGTCGAGGCCCAGCGCTATCAGGTGATCTTCGACCAGCGCGCGCGAGCCCGTGATCTGGTAGCCCTGCGCGGGCCACAGCCCGTACAGGTCGCCGCCGCGCTCCAGTACCTTGTCGGCGATCACGCCTGCGGCGTCGATGTACGTGTCGGGATAGCCGTACTGGTCGCCCAGCCCGAAGATAGCGACCTTCTTCCCCCTCAGGTCGAGGTCGTCCATGTGCGGGAGGAAGGCGGACCAGTCATCCTGCAACTGCCCGATATCCCATGTCGATATACCGAACAGGATATAGTCCCACTGCATGATGTCCTGAACCGAGGCATCCGCAATATTGTGGACCTTGACCACGTCCGGCTCGTACTTGTCGAACTCCTGTTTGATCAAGTCAGCGGCAGTTGCCGTGTTCCCCTCATTTGAGCCGTAGAACAGCCCGATCTTTGCCAACGTTGTCCCTCCTGCGTGCTGCGGCGGTCATCTGACCTTTTGCGACGAAAACACTCCAATATAGTATAACGAGAGTCTCGCCGCGCCTCGAATTGCCGTTCAGGGCTGCCCGCTCACGCGCCGGGGGCCAGTTCCGCCGCCTGATCATCCGGCCCTTTGCTCGGCGGCCTGAGGTCCTTCACAACCACCTTGTCAACCCGGCGGCCATCCATATCCACCACCTCAAAGCTGAGCGAGTCCATCTCGAAGCGGTCGGCCTCCTGCGGCACACGCCCCAGCATCATCATGACGAAGCCGCCGACTGTTTCGTAGCTCGCCTCGCTCTCGCCGGGCAGGCTGTCCAGCCTGAAAAGCTCCTTGAGCCGCTCCGCCGGCAGGCGCGCGTCGATCAGCCAGGAACCATCGTCCCGCTGCACGATCTCCGGCTCCGGCGGCTCGTCCGCCTCCTCGATGTAGCCGACCATCGCCTCGATCAGGTCGTCAATGGTGACCAGCCCCTCAATGCCACCGTACTCGTTGATCACCATGGCCCGCTTCTGTCCGGCCTGCTTCAGCCGCTCGATGGCATCCAGCGCGGGCGTGCTCTCCGGCACGAAGAGCGGCGGCGAGGCCAGCGCGTCCAGCTTGACCTCCTGCCCCTTCGTCATCGCCACGAGCACGTCCTTCGCTGCCACAAACCCCACCATGTGGTCAAGCGAGCGGTCGCCGACAGGATAGAAGGAGCGGCGGCTTTCCGCCATCTTGTGCAGGTTCACATCGGGCGGGTCGTTCACGTCCAGCCAGACGATATCCGTGCGCGGTGTCATCAGCAGGCTGACGGGCAAATCGGCCAGATCGAAGACGCGCCCGGCGATCTCGCGCTCGAACGCCTCAAACACGCCCAGATGCGTGCCCTCCTCGATCAGCATCTCGACATCTTCCACGGTGATGTCCACATCGGGTGAGGCCGGCACGTTGAGCAGCTTGAGGATGGTGTCGGTAGAGAGGCTCAGGAAGCGGACGATAGGTGACGCCAGCTTCGAAAGCAGGTTCATCGGGCGGGCGATGACAACCGAGACAGCGGTCGGGTTGTTGAGGCCCAGCCGCTTGGGCACCAGCTCGCCGAACAGCAGCGTCAGGTAGGTAATCACCACGACGACGATCCCCACGCCGAGCGCCTCGGCGTATGGCGCCAGCACAGGGATGTCCGACAGCGCATCCGCCAGCACCTGCCCGATGGTCGCACCGCTGATCGCGCCCGTCAGCACGCCGACCAGCGTAATACCGACCTGTACCGTCGAGAGGAAACGGGTCGGGGACTCGCTGAGCTGCAGGGCGGCTTTCGCGCCTGCGCTGCCGTCGTCCGCCATCTGTTTCAAACGGTTTTTGTTAGCAGAGAGCATCGCAATCTCGGACATCGCGAACACGCCGTTCGCAAGGATCAGCACCAGAATGCCGATGCTCTGCCAGACAATCTCTGTACTCACGTAACGTTAACTCCTCGCAGGGACACTACCCCGGTCGCTTCGCTCAACCTGAGTGTAACAGATTCTGGTAGGGTAGGACTTCTGACTGCATAATCGTCCGGGCCAGCCCTGCCAGGCATAAATACTGGCAGGGCTGAGAGGGTCGCAAGAGGGGTCTATCCCGCCTGCGCGCGCAGGGCGTCGATGTTCTGGCGCACCACCTCGGCACGCGAATCGCCGAGCGCGGCAAGCAGCCGGTAGCTCTGCTCGAAATGCTCCAGTGCGAGCGAGCGGTTTCCCTGCCGCTCGTACAGCAGAGCGATGTTGTTGAGCGTCGAGGCCTGCCCGTAGCGGTCGCCGAGGGCTTCCTTGAGCGCGAGGCTGCGCTTGAAGTGCGCAAGCGCGCTGTCCGTATCTCCCCGGTTCAGCGCGATGATGCCGAGGTTGTTGTGTGCCTGCGCCTGCCCCGCCGCATCGTCGAGGTTGGCGTACACGGCCAGCGCGCGCTGGTAGCTCTGCTCCGCCTCGCCGTCGCGCCCCATCCGCTCATACGTCGCGCCGATGTTGAGCAGCGTACTGGCCTGCCCGCGCCGGTTGCCGAGCACGGTGTACATATCCAGCGCGCGCTGGAAGGCGTTTGCTGCCTCATCCCAGCGCTCCTGCCAGTACAGCACACCCGCCACGTTGAGCAGCGTTTCGGCAACGTCCTCATGCGCTCCCAGGTTCTCGCGCAGCGCCAGCGCCTCGCGGTAGTAGCCGAGCGCGGCGTCAAGCTCGCCCTGCCGCTCGCAGATCGCGCCGATGTTGTTGAGCGCCATCGCCTCGCCCGCCGGGTCGCCGAGGTTGCGGCTGATGGTCAGGCTGCGGGTGTAGGCTCGCCGCGCCTCGTCAAGCTGCCCGCGCGCCGCCTGCGCATAGCCGAGGTCGGTGAGCACCGCATACTCACGGAACACGTCGCCACGCTCGCGGGCCTCGTCCACCACCGCGCCCGCCAGCGCAGCGAGATCCTCCCACATCCCGCGTGCCTCGTAGATGCGCATGAGCGCATCCGCGAACAGGCCCGCCGAGGTTGGCTCGTTCTCGCGCAGAGCGTTGTAGGCGGCCAGGATCTGCCCCAACTGGGCATCGATAGCCGGGCTGTCCGCCGGGGTCGACTCCACAAACGAGAGATAGCTGCGCTGGACGCGCCCCTCAGCCTGCTCGATTGCGCCCGGCTCGGCGCGGCGGCGCAGCGGCTCGCGCAGCGCCTCGTGCAGCATGTACATCCCGCCCGGCATCGGGCGGACCATCGCCGCGTCGATCAGCGTTTGCAGCGCCTCCTCCGCCTCATCGAGGGGCAGGCCCCAGCAGGCTGCCGCCGCCTCAGCGGAGAACGGGTTGCCCGCGCCCGGCTCGAAGCCCGCGAGCAGGGTGGCGCGCTGAAGCTGGACGCTGCCGAAGCGCGAGAGCACGAGGTTGATGAGCAGCCCCAGCGCCCGCGTCCGAGCTTCCTCGTCGTTCGGGTCGAGCGCCGCCAGCGGCCCCTGCTCCTCCTCCAGCAGTTCGAGCAGGCGCAGCCACGTCATGCCCTGACGGGCCTGCGCGCCGACGAGCGCCAGCGCCAGCGCCGAGTTCGAGAGCCGGACGATGATTTCCTTGACCGTCGGCAGGTAGAGGCTGGGGAGCATCCCCGCCCAGGCGGTCAGGAGCTTGAGCGCCTCGTCCTCGCTGAGCTTGCTGACCGCAAAGCGGCGTGTCTTAAAGGCGAACAGCACCTCGTCGCCCGCCCCGGTCGTGATGATGCGGGCGCAGTTCGGCCCACCGACGTTCAGCGCGCGGATCTCCTCCACGCTCGTTACGTCGTCGAGGACGAGCAGCGCGCGCCGGTCGCGCAGCAGCGTGCGCAGCGTCGCCGACCGGCTAGCGGTGTCCGGCACCCCGGCAAGGTCATCGCCGAGCGCCCGCCCCCACAGCATCTGCGCATGCTGGATGCTGCCCTCGCCCCGCAGCGAGGCCCACAGCACGCCATCGGGGAAGCGCTCAAGGATGTCGGCGTCATGCGCGAGCGCGGCGGCCAGCGAGGTCTTGCCGGAGCCTGCCGGGCCGTGCAGGGTGATCGGCGCGAGCGACGCCGCCGGGCGGCTCAGCAGCAGGCGCTTGACCGTCTCAAGCTCGGCGCGGGGGACAAAATACAGGGGCAGGTCCGGCGCGAGGTACGGCACGGAGTCGCGCACCGGCCCCTCAACGGGTTTAAAGTCTGTGGTTGTGTCCTGAATGGGCTGTTCGCTCATGGTATCGGCCCTTCGCCGCCAGGCCGGGTGGAAGGGTCCGGCCAGAATATGACATCGGTCCCAGTATAGCACAAGCGGGCCAGCCTTGCGCGGGGTCATCACGACGCCTGTCGGGGTAAATGACGCCGCGAATAAACTTCGCGGCTTCGACGGGTTTTACCTCACCCCCGTCGTGTCTGCGACGCGCCACCCCTCACTCCGGCCTGCGCTCCGCACAGCCTGCACGGAGAGGGGCGGGGGTGAGGTTGTCTACTCCACCCCGCTTGCCGCCTCCTGCGTGCGGGGCAGCAGGCGGGCGCGCAGCGCCGAGGGGATCACCGGAGCGATCCGCTGCATCTCGTCGTCGCTGAGGGGCCTCAGCGCGAACACCGCCGCGACGTACACAAGCAGCCCGGCGGCAAAGCCCAGCCACAGGTTCAGCCCGCCGAGCGTGTAAGTCGCCACGCCGGTGAGCACGCCCGCCGCCGCGATGCGCCACAGCGTCCGCGCCCAGTTGATGCGCCCCAGCTCGCTCAGCACCACCACGTAGAACATCCCCCACAGCACGAACTCGCTGAGGATGGTGGTGAAGGCTGCCGCCGCGTACGAGTAGCGCGGGATGTAAACCCAGTTCAGCACGACGTTGAACACCAGCACGACGATGAAGGCGATGGTCAGCGTGCGCTGCCGCCCCAGCGCGATGATCACGTACTGCGTCACGCTGTTGATCCAGCCGATGAGGATCGACCAGATGAAGATCTGCAGGGCGATAGCGCCGTGCGGCAGGTACTCCGCCCCGCCGAGCACGTTGACGAGGAACGGCGCGAGCAGCGTGGTCATGATGGCCGTCGGCACCGAGATCAGCGACATGAGCTTGATAGCAAGGATGTACGCCCGCTTCAGCGCCGGTCGATCCTCCACCGCCTGCCGGCTCATCACCGGGAACAGCGACAGCGTGAAGTACGACGGGATCACCATGATCGCGTCCACCCACGTGTAGACGACGCGGTACCAGCCGACGACGACATCGCTCTGAAGCAACTCCAGCAGCACCACGTCTACGCGGAAGAAGAGCGTGGCGAACAGGTGGTTGAGCATCAGCGGGAAGGACTCGCCGAGCGCCGCCCGCTGCAGGCCCCAGTCGAGTTCGAGGCGCGGCCTGAAGAACTGGCGCACCGCCAGCGTGCTGAGGATGGCGAGCGTCACCACGTTGACGATCACACTGACCGTCGCCAGCCCGATAATCCCGCCGCCGAGCAGCAGTGCCGTGATGCCCAACGTCGTCGTGAGGAAGGCGCTCACCGTCTGGATCGTGGCCGGAAGCTCCGCCCGCTCGTAGGCGTAGAAAAGCGCCGTCAGCCCGGTACTGATCGTCGAGAACAGCAGGCCGCTGTACAGCAGGCCCAGCGCCCAGATCGTCTCCGCCTCAAGCGGCGCGGCGTCCACAAACTGCGGCGCGATGTACTGCCGGAACAGCACGAAGCCCACCACAAGCGGGATGTTCAGCAGCACCAGTCCCAGCCGCAGGACGGTCGTGTTGACGAGGTAGCGGTTGGCCTCATCGCGGTTGCGGGCCACCTCGCGCAGCAGGAAGGTGTTCAGCCCGAAGTTCGCCAGGATCTCGAACCAGCCGTAGACGATGATCGCGTAGGTGTAGCGGCCTGCGCCCGCCGGGCCGAGCACGCGCAGCATCGCAAAGGTCAGCACGAAGCTGATGCCCTTGCTAAAGATGTTCAGCACGACAGGCGTGACGGTGTTCTTCGCCACCCGCTGGATGCCCCCCGCCTCGGGGTCCTCACGGTAGAGGCCCCGGTAGGCCCACACGCCCAGCGCGAAGATCAGCGCCATGCCGGTCAGGAAGGACGCGAACGCCCCGAAGCGGAACGAGTCCGGGCTGTACTTCATGCGGACCGTCCACTCGCCCGGCGGCAGCCGCACGCCCCGGAAGTTGCCGTTCACCAACTCGACGGGCACTTCCTGCTCGGCGCTCTCGTCCGCCCCGAACGGTCGCAGCCATGCCCGCCAGCCGGGGAAGTACGAGCCGGTCACCACCAGCCAGCTTTCCTCGCTAACCGCCACGTCGATCATCTGCTGCTGCAGCGTGTCGTCGGTGATCGTCGCCGGGCCGGGGTCTGCCGGGGTGCCGGGGAACACGGGCATGCTGTCCGGCTCATCGGCGGGCAGCAGCACCTGCCGCCGCACATCCACCGACCGGATCGCCTCGGCGAAGCCGCCCGCTTCCGCCGGGTAGACCTGCGTGCTGGTCAGCGGCAGCGTGTAGGCGCGTGGCATCGCCGCCGCGTTCTCGTAAATGCGCACCGCCTCGTCCTCGTAGGCGAGCATGAAGCGAGGGTTGTCGATCTCAAGCTCGGTGACGATGTAACGCACGCCGAGCAGGTCCAGCAGCGGCGAGTCGAGCGCCTCGGGGAAGGTGGTGTAGAGCGGCGCGATGCGGTTGTAGGGCAGGTCGCCCTGCGGCATGAGCGCCTGCATGAACTCGGCGTACTGCGCCGGGATCAGGCTGTCGTACCCGCTGATGTCTTCCAGCCCGTGCAGCCACGCCATATTTGCGTTGAGCGTGTCCCGCCCCGGCTCCTCGTAGACGGCCAGCCGCCAGGGGTCAAGCGGATCGACCCGCTCGCGCAGCCACGCGATCGAAGGCGGCACGGCGTCGAGCAGCGCGGGGTCCGCCGCCGGGTTGAAGCCCCACGACGCCGCGCCGAGGTCGAGCGCGACGACGAGCGCCGCGAAGACACTCCAGGCGGGGGCGCGCCCTGCACGCCGACCGGAGCGCATCAGGCGCACGGCCAGCCCGGCGAGCAGCAGCATCACCCCGAAGATCAGCGCATTGATAGCCTGGTAGGAGTAGAAGGCCCGCGCGTCGGGGAAGGCGTTAGCCGCGCCCGCCAGCGAGAAGAAGACCCGCTCGACCAGCCCGGCGAGCGCCCCGTACAGCAGGCGGCTCGCCACCACGCCGAGGATCACCGCCGCGCCACCGCCAATGCCGAGCCAGCCCAGCACATCCGCAAGCTGTCTGCGCCGCCCACGCTCCCCCTCGCCCTGAGGGAGCGTTACGGCCTCTGCCCCGAAGCCTGCCAGCACCGCGACGCACAGCGTCAGCGGCCAGACCCAGCGAAACGGCGCGTGCGACTGGTTGATGAACGGCAGCCCGTAATACAGCAGGGCGTAGGTCGGCATGCCGAACGCGAATGAGGCGCTCAGCGCGGCCAGCACGCCAAAGAGCGCCCGGTAAGGCCGCGCGGCGCTCTCCCTGGCCAGATACCGCGATACGTGCGGCCCGCCGCGACCGCGCAGGCGACCGGCGACCCAGTGTACCACCGCCCCCGCCGCGAGCAGCAACGGCAGAATGCCCGTGTAGGCCGCACCCTCGACATAGTTCTTAATGCCCCAGGCCGTGCTGCTCACCGGCTGGCCGAGCGCGTTGGTTGTCAGCGGCACGCGCTGCCACGTGAACACGTCCAGCACGCTGTGATGGGCCGGGCTGCCGAAGAAGTTCGGCATGAGGAAGGCAAGGACGCGGCGTGGCGGGTAGGCCCAGCCGAGCACGTCCTGCAGGCTGGCCGCCCCACTGCGGAAGCTCCGGCTTGCCAGCTCGTACGCCGGGATGATCTGCACCGCCCCGAGCGCTAGCCCCGCAGCGACCATCAGCGCGGCCCACAGCCCGCGCATCGCCACGCGCCGCCAGATACCCCGCTCGCGCCGCCCGGCGACAAGCTCTGCGAGCAGCCGCCACGCCGCGTAGAAGGCCATCACCAGCAGCGTGAAATACAGCGCCTCAACGTGCCCCGCCAGCGCCGCCATCCCCAGCGCAACCGCGCCGAGCGCCGCCCAGGGCAGGCTGGCAGGCTGCCCGCCGAGCACGGGCCGCTGCCGGATCACCAGCTCCAGCATGGCCAGCAGCCAGGGCAGCCAGGCCGCCGTCGCGATGATCATCGGGAAGACGACGCTCGCCAGCATGAAGCCGGCCATCTGGTACGTCAGCGCGGAGATGAGCGCCCCGCCCCTCCGCACGCCGAGCACCCGCACGAACAGGTACATCCCCGCGCCCGCCAGCCACAGTTGCAGCACTGTGAACCAGCCAAAAGCGGCGTGCACCGGCATGATGAGAAACAGCACGCTGAACGGGTACAGCATCGAGGACTGGCCCGCCGCGAGGAACGGCGAACCGGCCAGGATGTGCGGCTGCCACAGCGGGATCTCCGCGTCGGCGATCTCCGCCCGCGCAAAGAGCTTCCAGGCCGCGTTTTCGAG
>DGDY01000304.1:9709-15500 GCA_002385675.1 Anaerolineales bacterium UBA3940
CAGCGAGCGGTACGGCTCCCACTGGTACAGGTTGTCGACAGGCAGCAGCGTCTTGCCGCCGAGCGTCTGCGGCGCAAAGAACAGCAACGGCACGACAAGCAGCAGCGTGAGGATGAGGATATCGGGTAGTGCGTTGTGCAGTCGGGCTTTCATTGGTGAAGCGCTCATGCCCCGCTGGTGATTGGTCCGGAAGGCGAGTCAACATTACCGGCTAAGTCTACCGCGCCAGGCGCAGATTGCCAGAGGGCACTCCCCGCACACACATATGGAGCCGCGAAGTTCATTCGCGGCGGGTGCCACCCCACCCCGCTCAGCACCCCCCGCCCGGCAATAGAATTGCCGGGCTACGTGATAGCTTCGCTATCCTGAATTGTCCGCTCCGCGGACAGGGCCGCCTGCGGGGACGACTTTACGTAGATTCTCAGGCAGCCCTCCCTCTTCACACAGCCGCTTCTCTTCTGCTATACTGCCGGGTATGGACTCATCACACGCCACCAGATTACGGTTTGTTGCTGTAGCAGCCGCGCTGAGCCTCATGCTGACCGGCTGCAACCTGCCCGCCTTCGAGGGCGGGCTGATCCCCACGCCCGGCCCTGCCGGGACGCCAACCTCCGACCTGCCCACCAACACGCCGGAGCCGACGCCCTCCCCCGGCGCGTCGGAGACGCCAGCGGAGGCAGCGACTGACATCCCCACGCCGGACGCCACCGGCACGCCCACCGGGGCCGCGGCCTGCGTCCTTCCCGGCAGCGCGACGCTCCCCGACGGCCCGCCCCCGTTCGAGAGCTACGGCGAGCTAATCGCGGAGTATCTCTCCGCTGGCGGGGCCATCGACCAGCTTCGCGAGACGCTCCAGCAGTGGGGGGCCATCGTCGAGACGCAGGGGGCCACCTTCGGCTCGGTCGACGCCGACCACGACCTGACCGGCGATGGCCTGCTCGACGTGGTGATCAGCGCGGTCAACCCGGACGTTGACCCGATCACGTTCATCCCGCCCGGCAGGCTGTTCGTCTACCGCTGCACGGATGGCGCGTATGAGCTGGCCTACACCAGCACCGGCCCGGAAGAAGTACAGTCCGGCCTGCCGGAAGTCGTGGCGATGGAGGATGTCACCGGCGATGGCGTCGCGGACGTGCTCCACGCGAGCAGCACGTGTGGGGCGCATACCTGCTTTGTCGACGTGCAGGGCGCGCGCTGGAGCGACGAGGCGGGCGAGTTCGTACCGCTTCTCGACGAGTCGATCAACGCGCCGTATGCCGAGGTCGAGGTACTTGACGAGACGGGCGACGGTGTAGGTGACATCATCGTGGATGTCGGCATGATCGGCTCGGTTGGCGCGGGGCCACAGCGCACCTGGCGCGATGTCTACGCGTGGCAGGGCGAGGGGTTCGAGCGTGTCAGGCACGAGGCGACCTCCCCCGCGCACCCCATCCACCTGATCAACGAGGCGGATGAACTTCTGCTCAACGGCCAGTACGCCGACGCGATCCCGCTGTTCCAGCGCTCGTATGCGGACCCTCTGCTCGACCGCGAGTGGGCGCCTTACGAGGGCTGGGAGCTGGACCTTGAGGCGTACGCTCGCTACCGTGTAATGCTGGCGCATGTTGCGCTTGGCAGCGACCAGCAGGCACAGCAGGTGTACGAGGGCTTGCAGAGCGACTTCCCGGCGGCGGACGAGCCGGGCGGCCTGTTTGCGGGCTGGGCGCAGGCGTTCTGGGCAGCCTACGAGCAGAGCGGCAGCGTCGAGCAGGGCTGTGCAGCCGTGCTGGAGATCGTCGATACGCCCGACTTCGACATGATCCCGCTCAACCAGTATGGCTACGCGAACCGCCAGTACGAGCCACAGGAGATGTGCCCGCTGGGGGAGTAATCGCGGCAAGGAGCAAACAACCCCCTCTGGCTGAAGACGCCGGAGGGGGTTTACATCGCCACCGCTAAGCGTCTACTTCTTCCGCCTGCGGGGCAGCAGGAAGCCAAGTGCCATCGTCGCCAGCGGCCAGATCCATGCGAACTCACCCGGTCCGCCCGGACCGGTGCGGGCCTCTGTGCGCCGGATGCGCACGATACGGTAGCGCTCTACCATCTCGCCAAGCTCCTCATCGGTGAGGGTGCGCGGGTTGATCCCCTCGAACACCTCCGCTGCAAGGCCTGATGCGATGAGCACCCTGCGGAGGATGTCGACCCGGTTCGGATCGTCGCTTACGTCTTCCGCCGTGCCTTTCCACCAGCCATCAGGCAGCCACACCTCAACCTCGGGCGTCTGCCGCACGTTTTTGTACCAGTCCGAGGCAGCCCCAAACCCGGAGATGCAGTAGATATCCTCCCCGATAATGGTGTAGTTGACCGGCGTGCGGTACGTTTTGCCAGACCTGCGGCCCGTATGCTCGAGGACCATGATCTGCCCGCCTACATCCGGCCACATATTGAGCAGCTTGCCGAGGCCCAGCCGCCACAGCGGCACCATGAACGCCCGGTTGCCCCACTTGAAAGCCTGCTGAAGCAGGCGCTCCTGTTTGCTCAGCGTTGTCATCGAGTTCTGCACTCCTGCTACCGGCGAGAAAAGGGCCTGATCAGCCACGCTCATTGTAGCACGATCTTCTCCGTGGAAATGCAGCCGGGTAATCGTTTAGCTGGCAGGCTGCCCCGCATGGAATCAAAAGGGGCGGGTGCAGGTATGCGCTCTACACTCGCCCCTTCGTTGCTGTCACCCGGAACGGCACGCCGGGGCCGATGCCCGGCTAGTTGTTCTTATTCTTGCCCTTGTTCTGGCCCGGAGCCTGACTGGAGTGTTGACCGCCGGGCGTGTTGCCGGAGTTCCCCGGCGCGTTGGAATCCGAGCCACCCTGATCAGGCGGCGGCTCGGCAGGTGGTGGATCCACGGGCGGTGACGATTGGCTCGATGCCCCCTCATCGCCCACACCCGGCGGGTCGAGCGGCGCAGCCGGCGGGTCGGCAGGTGGATCCACCGGCGGCTGTACGGGTGGATCAGCCGTTGTGCTGCCGCCGTCGCCGGACGGCGGGGCTGCCTGACCGGGCGGCTGCTGCTGGCCAGCCGACGCCTCCGCCCGGCTGCCAGAGGTCTGGCTGGAGTGCTCGCCGCCGGGCGTGCTGCCGGAGTTTACCGGCGCGGCAGCGCCCGTGCCCCCGCCGTCGCTCGCCTCGCTCGGGGCTGGCATCGGAGCGGCTATATCAGGCGTTGCTGTGGGCGGAATGCTCGTGCTGGTCGCGGTCGGGGCAGGCGTGAGCCGCTCGGGGATGCCGCGAGTCCCCACGCTCAGCCCGGCCCGGCGCAGGGCCTCGGCAGCCTCACGCCACGCGGCGAGGTCGTTCTCGGTCAGCCCGGCGACGGAAATGCCGTCGCGCTCGTCCACCGTAACGCTCTCGCCCCCGCTCACGCTGACCTGCTCGTCCAGGCTGCCCGCGTAGCAGTGCCCTTCCAGGCAGGCCATGCGCATCACGGCGGGCCTTGCCGTGACCCGCATCGCCGAGCCCCGGATCGCCGCGACGCTGTGCGGTGTCAGTATCTCGAATGCCGAGCCATCCGGCAGCGTGCCGTCACGTGCGGCAAACACCTCGCCGATGCGCATCAAAAAGCGGCTGATAGGCCGCCCGGACGTGCCCTCAAGATCGATAACGGTCAGCGAGGCGTTCTCGGAAACGACCATCACCGTGCCGTCATCAAGCTCCAGCACGGCGCGGCTCTCCGGCCCGGTGTAAAGCTCGTCGCCCGGCGTTAGCTCCGCGCCGACTTCCGCCGCACGCGGGGCATCGCCATCGGCATACAGGGTCACCTCACCTTCAACGGCGCGGATCGTCACCCGGCGCACCGGCTGGGGTGAAACCTCCGTCACAGCCGGAACCGGATCGGCGGCAGGCGGATCGTCGTCCGGCGCCGCCCGGATCACATCCACGGCAAGGCCGACGCAGCCTGTTGCCAGCAGCCACACGAGCAAGGCCAGCAGGCCCATCGCCTTTCTCACGTTCTTCATGATGATTGCTGTGCTCCCCGGTGCAGGCCCGAATACATGCCCCAAGAGCCAGTTCACATGTGTGTTATTCAGTTCCACTATAGCATGCATTTCCGGCAGTCATGCGTCCCCGACATATCAAAGATATTACAGTTTGCCGCCGCATCATCCGCCCCGCCGGATGCAGGTCAGCGAGCCAGCTTTTCGCGCGTAAGAAGCACCGCAGCACAACTATCTGAGAGATCGGAACGGCAATCGCGAATCAGACGTTATACTCTATGAAACGAGGGGTGTGTTGGTTAGTCCTGTGAGGGGAAGATGAGCCGGTCCGCAGTGGCCCAGAATCGAGCCCATAACCCGCGCCGTGCCCACGCGCGGCGTCGCCAGAGCCGTCAGGGGGTGCGCCTGGACAGGCAGTCTTTGCGCGCCATGCTGACGGGCTTCGTCATCGGTGCGACGGCATTCGTGCTGCTGGCGGGCGTGACCGTGCTGAGCTTCTACCTCTACTTCCAGCTTTCCGGGCGTATTCTGCTCGGCGTACGCGCAGGGGATGTGCCGCTCGGCAACCGGACGACCGAGGAAGCCGCCTCCCGGCTGATCGCCGCCTGGCTGGAAAACCGCCAGCAGTTGGCGCTCGTCGAGGGCGAGCGCAGGTGGCAGGTCTCGCCGGAGGACTTCGGCCTGGTGCTGGACGCAGACGCAACCGCCGAGCGGGCCGCCGAGGTCGGGCGCGGCGGGACCATCCTCGAGGAGATGCGGGTGACCGCCGACGCCGCGCTGACCGGCTACCGCATCGCGCCGGTCGTGACGCTCGATGAGGCTATCGCCCGGCAGGCCCTGACCGCGCTCGCCGCTGAGGTCAATGAGCCGCCGGTTGACGCCTCGCTGCGCTTTGAGAACGGGAAGCCTGTCGCCGTGCCCGGCGTGCCGGGCCGCGCCCTCGATGTTGAGGCGACGCTGGCGGTGCTCGCCGTGGACCCCGGCGTCATCCTGCGGGACGGTGAGCTACCGCTGGTCATGGCCCCGGTTTCGCCGCGCATCGCCGATGCCAGCGCCGTGCTCACCGAGGCGGAACGCCTGCTCAGCCGCCCGCTGACCGTCTCCGCCTACGACCCTATTGCCGATGAGCAGGTGGAGCTTGTCGCCACACCGGAGATGATCGCCGGCTGGCTGGACGTGGTCGCGCAGGATGACCAGCTTGCCATCACGATCAACGAGGAGCGGCTGGTCGGCACAGTGCAGGAGCTTTCCGCCGCGCTGGGCGAGGGGCGGACAGTCGATGCCGAGGGCAGCGCCGACGAACTGCTCGCCGCGCTGCGCGAGGGCCGCACCGCCACGCTGATGGTCGAGTACCAGCCGACGACGTACACCGTCATCCCCGGCGACACGCTCACGCGCATCGCGTGGAAGACCGGCATCCCGTACTGGCGCATCATACAGGCCAACCCCGACATCAACGTCGACATGCTAACTGTCGGGCAGGAGCTCAACCTGCCTGCGAAGACCGATCTGCTGCCGCTGCCCGTCGTGCGCCATAAGCGCATCGTCGTCAGCATCAGCGAGCAGCACATGTGGGCCTACGAGAACGGACAGTTGATCCGCGAAGAGGTGATCAGCACGGGCATCGAGGACTCGCCGACGCAGCCCGGCATCTTCCAGGTGCAGATGCGCGAGGAGAACGCCTACGCCTCAGCATGGGATCTGTGGATGCCGCACTTCGTCGGCATTTACGAGGCCTGGCCCGGCTTCATGAACGGCTTCCACGGGCTGCCGTCGCGCAACGGCGGGCAGCTCATGTGGGCGAACTCGCTGGGGCGGCCCGC
>DGDY01000001.1 GCA_002385675.1 Anaerolineales bacterium UBA3940
GGCGGCCACGGCCAGCAGTTCGTCACGGCTCAGGTCGCTCCCGGCGTCCGCGAGGTACTCGTCGATGATCGCCTGACGGCTCAGCCCGGCCAGCGTCTCCATGTCAAGCCCGGCGGCCTCGCCCTGATCGCCCAGCCCGGCGGCGAAGTGCTCCTCATAGAGCCGCTCGCCCTCGGCCAGCATGGCTTCATCGGCGCTGAAGGTGTAGAGGTAGTAGGCCGCGCTCCAGCGCTCGGCATCGGTAAGGGTGCCAGCCCAGGGCGGCATAAAAGCCCGCATACGGCCATTCGTGATGATCTCGTACCACTCCGCCGGGCTGCGCAGCCGCCCCAGGTCAGGGTCGGTGAAGTCGGGCAGGAACGCGCCCTGATCGCGAAGCTGGGCGGCCATCGGGCTGTCGCCGCTGCCATCCGCGCCGTGGCACTCGGCGCAGTGCTCCGCGTAGACCTGCGCGCCGGTGGCGGCGCTCGGCAGGCTGGCGGGCACGGCGGAGGCGGCCTCCTCGCCGGGCAGCGGCCCGGTCTGGATCGGCCCAGCGGGGATCGGCTCGCTGGCAAGCGAGCACCCGGCAAGCGCCATCACGACGAGCGCGAGTGCTGTGACCCGCGCCAGAAAAAAGCGGTAATGGGAGACTCGTGTCATGGTGTGTTCCAGGTTCAACAGGGTTTCCAGTCGGGTGCTACAGGCGCGTGCCGCAGCTTCCGCAGAAGCGGTCGCCCGCCTGCGCCGCCGCGCCGCACCGCGGGCAGTACCGGGCCGCGCGAGCGGCGGCAGCGCGCGCCGGGGCAGGCTCCGGGGCAAGCACGACCCCCTCGCCCCGGCGGTAGCGCGCGATCATCGCCTCCAGCGGATCGGCATCGGGGTCATCGGCGGGCAGCGCATCAAGCATCTGGAGGATCTCGACGCCCTCCGCGACGAGCCGGTAGCGCTGCTCGGCGTACTCCTCATCGGACACCTTGTTCGTCTTGTAATCAAAGTCCAGGTCGCGGATGGCGGCATAGACCCGGTTGCGCTCGGCAAGCAGGTCGGCACGCTGGCGCAGCGCAGAGGCAGCGCGGCGGCGCTCACGCCCCGCCCGCTCGCCGCCCTCGGCGTTGAAAAAGGGCTGCACGATGAACGCACCGACAAACAGCACAGCGGCCAGCGCCAGCAGAGCAGTAATGGGCTCCATAGTCTCTATCCCACTCGTGAACGTTCATAGAGGCCCGCACCGTAGGTGAACGCCTCTCGTGAAATCAGGTAGCAGGCCAGCCGGGTGTTGTAGTAGTCCGTCACAATGCCCCGGTACTCCATCCCCACCTTGACCATCACCCGGCGCGACGCCATGTTCTCCGGCACAGCCAGCGCCACGATCTCCGGCAGGCCGGCCTCCTCAAAGCCGAAGCGCAGCGCGGCACGCGCCGCCTCGGTAGTGTAGCCCCGGTTCCAGTAGTCCACGCCGAGCGCGTAGAACACCTCGACCCGCCGCGTACCGGGCAGCGTTTGCAGGCCGCACTGCCCCATCAGAATATCCTTCTGCTTGTCGAGCACCGCCCACGCGCCGAAGCCATGATCGGCCCAGTGCCGGGCAAAGCGGGCCAGTAGCTCCTGCGTCTGCTCCAGCGTGCGCGGCACGCCGCCGGGGAGGTAGCGCATCACCTCGGCGTCGCCGTAGATGACGCGGTGGTGCTCAGGCGCGTCCTCCTCGCGGAAGGGCCGGAGCCGCAGGCGATCGGTTTCGATCTGGTACACAGGGCTCTCCGGTGGAGGGCGCGGCTACTGAGCCAGCGCCTTCTCGATCTCGGCGCTCAACTGCTCGTAGGTTATCGGCGCCATCGCAAAGAACGTCACCTCGCCCTTGCGGTTGATCACGAACGTCTCCGGCACGCCCCGGATGTTGTACGCGTCCGAGATGCGCGTGCCGAGGTCGGGGCCGTTCGGGTAGGTGATGTCGTGGCGTTCGAGGTACGCGAGCGCCTTCGCCTCGCTGTCAACGTAGTCCACGCCGAGGAACATCACGCCCTGGTCCCGATAGTCGCGCCATGCCTGCTCCAGGTCCGGGGCCTCCTCTGCGCAGGGGCCGCACCAGCTCGCCCAGAAGTTCACCACGACGACCTGCCCGCGCAGGTCGGAGAGCGTGATCGACTGGCCGTCGTACGTCTCCAGCGTGAAGTCCGGCGCTTTGCCCTCGGTCGGCTGGGTGGCGAACGCGTTAATCAACCCAATGGTGAGGAAAACCAGCACCGCCGCCACAACACCCCAGATGGCGAGGCGCCCCCAGCGGATGCCGCGCTTCTCCTCCTGCGGAATTACTCCTTCTGCCATATAACTCATCCTCACGTCACCCGCCGGGCCAGCGACCCGGCGGCGCTGTCGTCGTCCGTCTACGTCGAGAACTCCTTGACCTCACGTTCAAGCCGGGCTACGTACTCGGGGTCCAGCCCGTCATAGGCCAGCGGCGCGGCAGGCTCGTCCGTCACGCCGAGCGCCCCCGGCGCCATCCGCCGGATGGTCAGGATCAGCACCACCGCCCCGACCAGCACGCCGAGCGGCGGCAAAATCCACACCAGCAGGTCGATGCCCTCGCGCTGCGGGGTGGCGAGCACGCGCCGCCCGTAGCGTTCCACAAAGTACGTCTTGATCTCTTCCTCGGAGCGGCCCTCGACCAGCATCGCGCGGATCTCGTCGCGCCAGTCGGCGCAGGCCGCCGTGCCGCACACGTCGAGCGGGATGTTGTCACAGACCGGGCAGTACAACTGCTTCGCGATGGCGTTGACCTCGTCATCCGTCACGCCGTCGGGCGGCACGTTCCCACCGCCATCCTGCGCCAGCACGGCAGGCGCGGCGGCGAGCAGCCCCGCGAGGATCAGCCCGGCTATGATGAGTTGTATCGTCCGTGTTGTCAGTCGCATCGGTTGTTGCACCTTCGTGTGCTCAAACCTCACCTACCCCCTCTGACGCTGCTTCGCAGCGCCATCTCCCCCTATGAGGGAGCGATTCTACAGATACCGAGACAAACTGCCCCCTTCTAGGGCGAAAGGGGTCGCGCCCCTGCTTAATCCACTGCCGCCCTCTCAGCCATCTCCTGCTGGACTCGCTCCGGTGGCTCGGCGATGGTCTCCTCCAGCCCGGCGTCGCCGTCATGCCAGCGCACCCACAGCCAGGTCAGCAGCGTGCCCAGCAGCATCGCGCCAATGCCGATAAGCCCCGCCTCAGGTCCGAACGCGCCGCCCGTCCACAGATCAGGGCCGCCCTGCTCGATGCCGATGAACGTCGCCGAGCGGAAGCCGGTACCGCTGACAGGGAAGCCGAACACGTTGCCCTGAAAGAAGTTCCACGTGATGTGCAGCCCGATCGGGATGGCGAGCCTGCCGGTGAGGATGTAGCCCACCGCCAGGAAGATGCCCGCGAGCGCCAGGTTGAACGTGCTGATCAGGCTGGCGTTCGGGTTGAGTGCGTGCAGCAGCCCGAAGAACGCCGCCTGAATGAGCGTCGCCACAATGATCGCGCCGCCCGTACCGAGGCTGCCCCGCAGCCCCTCCGCCAGGTTGGTAAGCTGGTAGCCCCGGCTCAGCAGTTCTTCCTGAAAGCCGACGATCAGGAAGATGATAACGGGCGACAGGATGGCGACAATGAACGGCGTTTCAGGGTTGCTGGTGACAAACGTCCCGGTGACGGTCACCCAGCCGGCGGCCAGCTCGACGGCGAAGATCAGCGCCATCAGCACTGCGCCGAGCGCCAGCCCGAAGCCGAAATCCTCCCACCAGCGGCGGTCGATGCGCAGCCCGAACTCGGCGAAGCGCCGCTTGTCGAGGAAGCGCCCGGCCAGCCACACCGAGGCCACAATCGCGACGAGGCTCACCACCTGGAGCCCAATAACCAGCCCGGGCTGCCCCATGATGAACTCCGTCGCCGCGGCAGGGTCGGACAGTTCCTCCAGAGACACGCTGCCCGTTGCGACGGCAAGAATGCCCCAGACCGCGCCGATCACCCCCTGCCCGATGAACATCAGCGCGAACCATGCGATACCCTGAATGAGCAGCCGCCACAGCGCCCGCAGCCGCCGCTCGGTCGCGTTCCAGAAGATGTTGCCGTTAGACATGATTCTCCGTCATTCCTTGCCGCTCTAAAATCGCATCTGCCTGCAGGGGCGGGTCTGAGACCCGCCCCTACCCCGCCCCGCGGGGGAGAAGGCTAATCCCCCATTGCCGCGGCGGGGCGGCGACGCACGCTCGGCACGAGCCGCCGCTCCTCGCTGAAGTCCGGCCAGGCGGCAATCGCCGTGCCGATGACGAACACCAGCCCGCCGCCCCAGACCCAGTTCACGAGCGGGTTGAAGTATACCTTGAACGTCGCGCTGGAGAGCGTCGTCTCCTCCCACGTCACGAGCAGCACATAGAAGTCATCGCCCAGCAGCGACGAGTACTTGCCGGGGATGCTCATCGGCTGGCCGTTGGGGTAGTTGTCGATGCGCGGCGCGAGCCGGGTGATCTCCCGGCCATCCCTGTAGACGACCGTCTGCGCGCGCATCACCGAGCGCCCGTCCGTCGCAACGAACCGCTCCAGGTTCTCGTACTCCAGCACGTAATCGCCGAGCGTGATGGTCTGCCCGGCGGAAAGCGGGCGCTGCGTCTCAAGCTGGAAGGCGTTCGACGCGATGACGCCGATCGCCATGATGATCACGCCCAGGTGGATCATGTAGCCGCCGTAGCGCCGCCGGTTGCGCCCGAACAGCGTCCACAGCGCGCGCGGGTAGCTCTCGTCCCGTGCCTTGACGCGCGCATATGCGCCCCGGTGGTACTCCAGCAGCGTCACCGACGTGGTGAAGGCCGCCAGTGCAAAGCCGAGCAGCGCCCCGCCCCGGTCGAAGCCGATCAGCAAGCCCAGCCCGACAACCGTCACCACCATGATCACCGTGGGCCACAGCACCGCACGCCCCAGCCGCTTGATGCTCGCGCGCTTCCACGCGACGAGCGGTGCAATGCCCATCAGCAGGATCAGCGCCAGCCACAACGGGCCGGTCGTGCTGTTGTAATACGCCGGGCCGAGCGAGCTTTTCTCCACGCCGAACAGGTTGGCGTCGGCCAGAAGCTCTGTCACGACCGGCCAGTAGGTGCCGACGGCAACCGCGAGGTTGATACTCAGGAAAAGGAAGTTGTTGACGAGAAAGACCGTCTCGCGGGAGAGCAGCGCGTCGAGCTGGTGGTCCGCCTCCATATCATCCCACCGGCTGACAAGCAGGTACACCGTGATGATCAGCGCGCCGCTCAGGAACAGCAGGAACAGCGGGCCGATAGCGCTCTGCGCGAACGAGTGCACCGAGCTTACGAAGCCGGAGCGCGTTGCAAACGTGCCCAGGATCACCTGGAGGTACGTCAGCGCGATGAGCACCATGTTCCAGCGGCGCAGCATACCGCGCTTCTCCTGGATCATGACGGAGTGCAGGAAGGCCGTGCCCGTGAGCCAGGGCATCAGCGCCGCGTTCTCGACCGGGTCCCAGGCCCAGTAGCCGCCCCACCCGAGCACGTCGTAGGCCCACCAGCCGCCGAGGATCAGGCCCAGGCTGAGGAACAGCCAGCCGACAAGCGTCCAGCGGCGCGTGGTGTTGATCCACGACGAGCCTTTCTCGCGCTGGACGAGCGCCGCCATGGCAAAGGCGTAGGGTACGACGAAGCTCACAAAGCCGAGGTATAGCATCGGCGGGTGGATGATCATGCCGGGGTGGCGCAGCAGCGGGTTCAGGCCCTGCCCGCCCGCCGGGTTGAGCGGCACGGAGCCGGGTGGCGCGCCAAACGGCACGATGCCCTCAAACACCAGCCCGATCAGCCCCGGCAGCCGCTCGCCGAGCGTCGCAATGCCGCCGGTCAGCCCGTTCAGCACGCCGGACGGGCCGAACATGGCCGCCACCACCTCGCCGGAGGGCGTCTGCCAGTAGCGGGGGAAGGGGTTCTCCCAGAAGGTGACGAGCGCGATGAAGAAGACCAGCGTGCCCATCGACGCGGCGATGACCCAGGGCATGAGCGCGCGCTCTTTCTGCCAGTTGCGCAGCATCACCGCCGCGGTGAAGGTGCTCATCAGCCAGGACCAGAACAGCAGCGAGCCCGCCTGCGAGCCCCACAGCGCCGTCACACGCAGGTAGATGGGCATGCCCCCGTCGATCACCGTCCACACATACGAGACGTTGTAGTCGCCGTTGACGAGGAACATGATCAGCATCAGCGCGGCGAGCGTCAGCAGCGGCCAGATGACCACGACCGCGTTACGGGCGCTCTCGACGAGCGCGTCGTTCTTGTTCTTCCCGCCGATCAGCGACGCAATCAGCGCGTAGACCGAGGCGACGAAGGCCAGCAGCAGGAAAATCGAGCCGAGTTCTGCACTCATACTGTCCGTGCTCCTCCCCCGGGGCGACTGTGCAGCGCGCCGCCCCTACCGGGCGCTCAAATTAGCGGGCGGACGGGTGTCTTGCACCGGTCCGCCCGACCATCGTCCACGCAGATTCACATCGACCACCGGGCAGGTGGGCGGCCCACCTGCGCCCCGATCAGCCGACCTGCTCGGGCACCGCCTCCTCGTAGCGAGTCGGGCACTTCAGCAGCAGTTCGTCCGCATAGAATACCCCATCATCGCCGAGTGTGCCGGTGACAATCGCCTGGGCCTCATGCTGGAGCAGGTCCGGTTTCGGCTCGTCGAAGAGCACGACCTGCACGCGGGCTGTGTCCTCGCGGTTCACGGCCTGGTGCAGCACCTCGGCAAGCCCGCCCTCATCCTTGATTTCGGCGGCGGAGTCGGGGATATGCGCGATGGTGAAGCTAAGCGTCTTGCCGTCATACTCGATCGTGTCCCCGATGACGACGCCGGAGATGCGCACGTTGCGCCCGACCAGCTCGCTCTTGCGGCTCATCAGCTCGTTGATCGTCATGAAGTATTCTTGCTGCGAGGCCAGGTTTGTCACGATGAGGAACACGACGGCGGCCAGCATAAGGATTCCGCCGACGAGGAACTTGGTGCGTCCGCCGGTCTTCAGGGGGGTGGCCGGCTGTAAAACCGTGTCTGCCATCAACGTCTCCTGTGCACCAATTTAGACAATTCGCGTTTATTTTACCAGATAAGCTTTTGTATGGCTTGCCCCGTTTGTCACGCGCGTGTAGTGACAGAAATCCTGAGGCGCATCCGATATACGAGATTGTATCGAAGCGCACAAACAATCCCAAACAATTTGTAGCGGCTGGCCTGGCAGATACCAGGCCAGCACCGCCCTACTCTTCCACCGGGCTGAGCAGCGCCAGCAGCCCCAGCGCGCCGATGTCGGCAAACAGCAGCGGCGCGAGGACCGGCGCGCCCCGGATGAAGCGCTCCGGTACAAACCGCAGCTCGCTCGTCAGGCTGTCCTGAACGTGCAACACCGCGCCGACCACCCCGACGGCGATCATAAGCACCATCGCCGCGATGTAGATCGTCACGTCAGCCCGACCGGGGCGCGGCAGCAGCGCCAGCGCAATCGGCACGACCGTGCCGAACACGCCGATCACCGTCGGCAGCCACAGCCAGGGGTTCACAAAGCCGGTGCGGGCGTGGTCGAGCACGCTGCTGATCACCGTCGAGAGCGCGCCCAGCCCGACGAGCATCAGGTAGGCCTGCGTCTTGCTGTACGGAAGCTGGATCGTGCGCTCTCCGAGCAGCCGCAGCCGTCCGCTGTCGGGTGGGTCCTCCACCCAGGCCGCGCTGATACCCAGCACCCCGACCAGCGCGAACATCAACGGGCCGAGGAAGGGCGGCGCCCACACCAGCAGCCCGACCGTCAACTGCTGGCCGGGAGGCGCGGCAGGCAGCGCCGCCCGCCGCAGGTGGAAGTACGCGCCCAGCAGGCCGACGGCAATACTGGCAACAAACACGATGTTCGCCAGCACCGTCGCCAGCCCCCGGTTCCTCAGCGCGATAAGCCCTGCGATAAGCAGCAGCACCCCCGCGATAGGCCCGAAGATGATCGGGATCCACTCGTTGGGGACGATAGTGCCGCTGATGCTGTGCGCCAGGTAGATGTCGATGCCGAGGAAGATCTCGTTGATGGCGGCCATCAGCAACATCAACTGGTCCCGCGAGAGCGGCAGGCTGACCCGCCGCATAGCCGGTACGACGGTTGCCATGTGGTACATCGCTACTGCCCTGCCTCTGCCTGCGGCTCGATGCCGGCTTCCTGCAACTTGGCGTTAACCATCTCCTTAAGCTCGGCGAGGTCGGCCAGCACCTCATACGCGCCGTGCCACTGGGTGTAGTCCGGCCCCTGCATCCACACGCCAAACTTGGCTGTGCGGCCCCAGTGGTGCCACAGCTCAAAGTACGTGAAGTCGATCGGCTCGTCGAACGGCTCAGAGGTCATCAGGTTGTTGGCGAGCAGCGGCTCGATCATCGCCTGGCTCTCCAGCACCCAGTCGTTGACGGCCTCGGTCGCCGCGTCGGCGGCGGCGTAGAAGTCCGAGACGAACCGGGCGTTGTGGCACTCAAGGCACACCGACTGCATGCGCACGGCGTTGTTCTCCCAGCCGGGGCGGCGCTCGCTGACCGGCGCGAACAGGTACCACGTCAGCCGCTCGCCCACATCGTGCGTCGTGCCCGTCGCGCCGAAGCCACTCATGTGGCAGATGGCGCACGTTGGCGCGGGGAAGTCCTCGACGGTCAGCGTGCCCGCCTCCGCCGTCCAGTTCCACTCATGGCCGCTCGTCATGTAGGCGATGCCGTGCGGCGACTCCTGATAAATCTCCCACTGGGGGTGGTCCGGCCCGATGTGGCAGGCGTTGCACGTCTCGGGCTTGCGGGCCTGCTCCTGGCTGAACTCGTGACGCAGGTGGCACTTCTGGCACTGGCCGACGGAGCCATCCGGCGCGGGCGCGCCGATGTTGTGGCAACTCTCGCAGGCGAACTTGGTGATGGCCGGCCCCTCGATTGCAAACAGGGCGTTGCGCATCTCGTTGGGGGCAGGCTGGGCCTCGGGGATCGTCCGGTAAATCGCAAGCTGCTCATCCGTCAACCCTTCCAGGCCGACCATGGCAACATACGCCGGGAGGCCGTGGCGGCTGGCGTTGAACTGTGCCACCTCCGCCTGATGGCAGGTCTCACACATGGCGGTGGTCGGCGAGGCCAGCACATACGTCCCCTCATGCTCAACCGCGCCGGGGTAGTCTGCGGCAACCTCGTGACAGTCCTCGCAGGCGACATCCGCTGCTGCCATCGTGCTGCGGCCATACTGGGCGACAATCCCCGGCGTCGTCTCCCGGTGGCAGCGCACGCATTCGTTGTTGCTCCGCGCCAGGGCGTTCACCTGCGTTTCGCCGGTAACATCCTGGCCAATCGCCATAATGATCAGCGCAAAGCCCAGGACGACGGCAATGGCGACCACGCCGATGATAAGGATCCTCCAGGTTCGCAAGCGGCTGCTATCATCAGGAGGACTCAGGGCATCGTTGTCACTCATGTCACACTCCTCCTTTGAATATGGGACCAGTGCGGACGGGGAAGCCCGCGTTGCGTTGGAAGCGGTTAAAGAGGCTAACGCAGCAGAATCACTTCCAGCATACAGAAGGAGTTTGCAAGGCTCAATAGAAATCACCCTAAAGTAGTAGAAGCATCATCGTGACCGGCGTCTGCGCGACGACGCTGTGCTCCAGCCGGGCAGGCATTTGGATCAGCGTCCCTGCCTGCGCGCGGACCTCATCGCCGCCGAGGGTCACCACAGCGTCGCCCTCGACAAAATACAGCAGCGCGGGCTGCGACGCGGTGTGCTCGGAAAGTTCCTGCCCCGCCGCAAAGCGGAACAGGACGACCTTGACATCGTCGCCCCGGTGCACCGTCCGGCTGAGGATGCTGTCCTCCGGCACGCCGGGCAGCAGGTCGGAGATGTTTTCGATGTAGGTGTAGGCTGGCATGGGAAGTCCTTTCTGTTATAACCCTCACCCTTGTGCGGCTCCAGCCGCTACGCCCTCATCCCGGACGGCCACTGTCGTGGCCTGGGAGAGGGGCGGATTCGCCCACACAGGCAATGGTCACGTTTCCCCCTCTCCCAGCGACCAAAGGGAGCGCCCGGGAGAGGGGGCGTGCCGTTGGCTTCGCCAACTGTACGGGGGTGAGGGTTGGCGAGCGTGTCGTTAGGCCATTTGTTAAAGAATCATGATTCCCGGCGGGCAGACCAGCAATTTCACTCCTCCTACCGCCCCGGCGAGTACATCCGTACCTCGTCACCGGGGGACAGCACCGCGACCGGCCCGCCGGTGTGCGCCAGGTTGCGCCCGTTGAGCAGCACGCGCCAGGCCGGGTGGTTCCTCACCGTGTAGACGGGGCGAGGCTCGCTCCAGGCCGTGCCGCCCGAATCCAGCCGGGAGTCGTCGTTCCAGGCGATGTCAAACACCAGCGACCTGATGTGCGGGAAGTAGTCGAAGAACTTGCGCAGCAGCACCTCGACCTTTGCCCCCTCGTGGACGTAGATCGTGACTTCGTCGCGCCCGGCCATATCGCGCACCTGCCCGTACATCTTCACGCGGACCGGGAAGTCGCCCTCGTCCAGTGCCTTGGCGGCGCGGTAGCCGGTGAGCATCATGTGCAGGTGCAGGCTCAGCAGCTTGCTCCAGCCTGCGAGCGCCACCGGCACGACCGGGTCGCCGGGCATTTCCTCGGCCAGAACGCGAGAGAAGGCGGCGTGTATCAGGCTGATCGACCCGGTCACGTAGATCTCCGGCACCTCGATCTGGCGCGGGCCATGCGCGGCGTGATACAGCCCGGCGCGGAACAGGTATGCGGCGAAGTCGTTGCTGAGGTCCATGCCGATCGTCCGCGCAATCCACACCGAGAAGAACCGCCGCCGCTCGGCAAGGTGCTGCGGGTCGGCACCGCTCTCCCAGCCGAGGATGGCCGCTGTGTGGTCGTCCTGCAGCAGGTGGTCATACGTGGCAACAACCAGTTCGTGCGCATGCTTCAGCAGCGGCTCGATAGTCTGGGTCATCGCCTCGAGGTCCGCCCGGCCCAGCCCCAGGAACTCCTGCATGCGCTTCCACGCCTCGGCGGGCGTAGGCTGGAGCCCGGTCAGTTCCCACGACTCCCACGCGGACTTCACATCCTCCGGCGGCCAGATGCCGCGCACCTGCACGTTCGTTACCTTCTCAAGCATTGCTGTTCCTTTCTCTGCCAAATATCTTCCCTCGAGAGGTACTGCTCATAGCCTGCTAAAATCGATTGACAGCCCTTGAACCCCCTCCGCCGGTGTTCGCTGCGCGAACTTCGTCACCCCCCCTATCAGGGGCAGTTGAAGTTCGACTTAATCGCCCCCTAGCAGGGGGAGATGCCGCTGCTCCGCAGCGGCAGAGGGGGTGATAGCACATTCCTCAACCCACCACGCTCACTAATCCACCCCCGGCGGCTTGATGCGCGGCCAGGCGTGTGCCGCAAACGCGCCCACCGCCGCCAGTTCAGCGACCCGCCCCGCTATCACCCCGGCGCTCAGCCCGGCCAACCGCCCGGCGGCCACGGCCCAGATGCCCGTGTTGAGCAGCGCAAACGCCGCCCAGGCCAGTCCCTCACGCGGACGCTCACCCCGGAAGCGCGGCAGGATCCAGAAGGCGACGCCCATCGCAAGCTGCACCGTCCAGCCGATAAGCAGCATCTCCGCGTGGACCGGCAGCAGTGACCACAGCCTCGGCGCGAACGGCACGCCCTTGTTCGCCAGCATCAGCGCGCCGATCGTGAACCCCGTGCCCAGGTACAGCAGCGAGGTGCGGACCATCCACACGCTCAGGCGCGGCATCAGCGCTCCTTCACCCGGCCCCAGACGTTCGCCACGAACGCCCACCCGCCCAGCAGTTGCAGCACAGCGGAAGCGACGAGCAGCCAGCCCCATACAGGCGCACCGTCCGCCGCCTGCATCGGCTCGCCGATCACGCGCAGGATCAGCCCGGCGTTAATCAGCCCATACGTGGCCCACGTGAGCGCGTCGCTGCCGCGCGGCTTCTCACGGGAGAACTTCGGGAACATCCACAGCGCCACGCCGATGATGAGCTGCGTCACCCAGCCGACCATCAGCAGGTGGAAGTACACCGGGCGCATCGCCGGGATGCGCCCGCCGAGCACCTCGACCGGCCCGATAGCCGCCAGCACCCCGGCGACGAGCGCCAGGATGAAATATACAAGCGATGTGCGCAGAAAAAGCCGTGTCAGGAAGGGCATACTTCTAGTCTATCACGAGTGCGCTAGTCTTCTTCCCCGAAGACGATCAGGAAGGGCAGTTCGATCGCGTCCACCGGGCACACGTTCTCGCAGGCCAGGCAGTACGTGCAGGCCTCCGGCCTGATGAGCACCGCCTTGCCGTTCACCAGACCCAGCGCATCGACCGGGCACGCGCTGACACAGTCACCGCAGCCGGTACACAGGTCGTGGTCGATGCGCGGCAGCCACTTGTCGTCCCCTCGTTGTAATTTTGTCATGATATCCATCACCTCTACCGTTAAGACTAAGTTCAACCGCCCGACCCGTCATTGATCCAGATCAACAGGCCCGTCTCAAATAAAACCCCGGCCCCGGCGTTGCATTGCGCCAGGGCCGGGCTTGCGGGGGATGGTGCTAGTTAGCTACTAGTTAGTTAGTGATCGGATACGCCCTCGTGGAATACGTCTACCGTTTCCTCGCCTTCCGCGATGAGGTGACCGGCCAGCCCGCGCTCCACCCGGCTCAGGGCGTGGTCCACCAGGATGTAGGTGCCCGGCTCCTCAATCGTGAACTCCACCATCGTCGCGCCACCGGGCGGCACGGTGATGGTCTGCACGTTGGTCAGCGGGTCGCTGGTTAGCGAGGCGAACGGGTACGCCCGGTCGAAAATCTCGCCGATGACGTGGAAGGAGGAGGTCGCATTCGGGCCGCCGACGCCGAAGAAGATGCGGACCGTCTCGCCGACCTCGGCACGCAGCGCGTTCTCTTCGCTCGTCAGCGCGCCGACCGCACCGTTGAAGGTGTAGTATTCGGGCTGCTCAGCGAGCATCTTCTCATGGCTGAAGTCCGCGTGCCCGCTCTCGCCGAAGGGCTGCACGGTGTACAGTTCACCCTGCATCACGTAGAACTCGCGGTCCACTTCCGGCAGGCCGCCCTCAGGCTCAACGAGGATCAGGCCGTACATGCCGTTCGAGATGTGGTTGGCGACGCTCGGCGTGGCGCAATGGTACACGTACAGGCCGGGGTTCAGCGCGGTGAAGGTGAAGGACGTGGTCTCGCCGGGCGCGGTCTGGGTGTAGACCTCACCGCCGCCGGGGCCGTTCACAGCATGCAGGTCGATGGAGTGCGGGAACATGCTCCCGTCCTCGTTGGTCAGCGTCAGCTCGACGGTGTCGCCCACGCGCACACGGATGAACGGACCGGGCACGGTGCCGTTGAAGGTCCAGTAGGTGTAGGTCGTGCCCTCGGCAAGCTGAGCTTCAAGCTCCCGCGCGACGAGGTCCACCCGCACGGTCTGCGGGCCGCGGTCGCCGATCGGCTCCGGCACGTCCGCCGGGTTATGCACCACCGATGCGACCTGCGCGCTCTCCTCGGACTCCGCCGCTTCGCCCTCCTGCGACGAGCCTACCAGCAGCGTCCCGGACATACCCGCCTGACGATGGCCCGGCAATGAGCAGAAATACTCGTACTCGCCCGCCTCATCAACCGTAAAGACGACAGTCGTCTCAGCGCCCTCGCTCGTAAGCTGCTCGCTCTGAACGCCGAGCTCTTCAATCGCGAAGTCGTGCATCACCCCGTCGCCGTTAATCAGCGTGATCGCCACGACATCGCCCGGCTCGGCGGTCAGCGTCGGGTTGACCTC
>DGDY01000084.1 GCA_002385675.1 Anaerolineales bacterium UBA3940
GACCACCCACACCTCGTCGCAGTCGTCCGCCAGCCCGGCCTCAAACAGCTTGATCGCCTCGACGACGACCACTTTCTGCCGGGCGCGGCGGACGAGCAGGTCGACAACCTCCACGACGACCGGGTGGACAATCTGCTCAAGTGCAGCGAGGGCTTCGGGGTCGGAGAAAACGATCCGGCCCAGCCGCCCGCGGTCGATCTGCTTGTCCGGCCCAACGACCCACTGGCCGAACATCCGCGTGACAGGCTCGTAGGCCGGAGCCCCCGGCGACATGGCGCGATGTGCAAGCTGGTCGGCATCCAGCCCAAGCGCGCCGAGATGCTCCAACATTCGCCGGACGATACTCTTGCCGGTCGCGATGTTGCCCGTCAGGCCGATGACGATTTTTCCTGGCCAACGCTTGCTCACGGGGCGGCTCCAGAAGCTCTAATGATCATGCGCGAGGGGTTCCTGTGCGGCTATTCTAGCCGCGCCCGGATGCGGCGTCAAGCGGGGCCACGCAGGGGAGGGTTGCAGTTTTGTGACAGAAAGGCGGCCACTCGCTACACCAGCCGCCCCTCTGCCAGCATGTCGATGATCATCCGGTTTTGCGGCTGCTCGACGAACTCCAGAAACTGGGTCTGCACCGGCGACGCGGGGCGCGAGGCGGCGCACATCAACTCCACTTCGTTGTAGAGGTCCAGCCCTTCGACCTCGACGATGGCCAGCCGACCGAGCATCAAGCGCGGGTTGGCTGCCAGCAGCGACACGAACGACACGCCGATGCCGTGCTCGACGGCCATCGCCAGCGCCTCGGGGTTGCCGATCTCCATGATCACGTTAAGCTGGCTCGCGTCGACGCCCAGCGCCGCCAGCGCCTCACGCGTCCGCATCCGGCAGGGGGCGGTCGGCTCGCGGCAGATGAAGCGCTCGGTGAACAACTCCTCAGGCTGGATGCGACCCTTGCGCGCCCACCGGTGCGAGATCGGCGCGATCAGCACGAGGCGGTCGGTGAAGAAGGGAATATAAGTGGCGTTGATACCCGGCACACGCTGGCTCACTACGCCGAGATCGTAGCTGCCGGAGCACACCCCCTCGGTCACCTGCTCGCGTGGCACCACCGGGATCGTCACGCGGACGTCCGGGAAAAGCTGCTGAAAGCGGGCGACGACGTGCGGCAGGATGTACTTCCCCGAGGCAGTGCTGCACCCGATCGTCAGCCTGCCAGCCACCCGCCCGTTCGCGGCGCGGATCGTCTCCTCCGTGCTGATCGCAAGCTGCACGATCTGCTGGGCCATCGGGATGAGCGCGTGCCCGGCCTTCGTGAGCCGGATATTGCGCCCCTCGCGCTCGAACAACTCAACCTGCAGGTAGTTCTCCAGCGAGCGGATCTGCATACTGACGGCAGGCTGCGTCAGGTTGAGCGCACGACCGGCCTCCGTGAAGTTCTCGGTCCTCGCGGCTTCGAGAAAAACACGCAACGCGTGAATATCTAGCATGAGTCAAGCCCCGGTAAAATCAGGTATGTGTCATCAAGATAGTAGATTATGACGGCGGATGGTTGGAGTGAGAGGTGTCACGTGTTCGGGGTGAGAACCGGCATATCTATAAGCCGGGCTTATGTGAACTGCACGGGGTAAAGCCTAGAGACTCCGCGAGCCGGTCGCTATATTCTAGGGGGTGATTTCAATAAGCCAGCCAACCAGGAGGCACCATGGAGCACATCCCGGAGGAGTACCAAGACCTGCTGAAAGACGAGTCCAGGGTGTTCATGTACCTGGCGACGCTTATGACGAGCGGTGACCAGCCGCAGGTTACGCCGGTGTGGTTCAATTACGACGGCGAGTACATTCTGATCAACTCGGTACGCGGGCGAGTCAAAGACGCCAACATGCGCGCCAACCGGCAGGTCGCCTGCCTGCTGGTCGACCCCAACAACCCATACCGCTTCATGCAGATCATGGGCACGGTCGAGGAGATCACCGAGGAAGGCGCGGTCGAGCACATCAAAGACCTTGCGCTCAAGTACCGGGGCAAGCGCGAGTACGACACGACCGGGCAAACGCGCGTCATCTACAAGATCCGCCCCCGGCGCGTGTTCGCACAGGGCTAGACCTTTCGCCGCAGGCACAGCACGCAACGGATGCAAACCCCGGAGGGGGATGAGGAGGACTGATTATGTGCGGGCGATTTACACTGTGGGCCGATCTCCAGCAGCTTGCTCAGGCGTTCCCCTGGGTGCAGATGCCTGACGACCCGGCGGCGATCACGCCCCGCTACAACATCGCGCCGACGCAGCCGGTCGCCGTCGTGGCGAACACCGGTGAGAACCACCTCGACTACTTCGTGTGGGGGCTGATCCCATCGTGGGCCAAAGACCCGTCCATCGGCAACCGAATGATCAACGCACGGGGGGAGACGCTCGCCGAGAAGCCCGCGTTCCGCGCGGCGTACCGCCGCCGCCGCTGCCTGATCCTCGCTGACGGCTTCTACGAGTGGCAGCAGGGGCCGGGCCGCACCAAGATCCCGCACTACATCCACCTGAAGTCGGGCGAGCCGTTTGCGTTCGCGGGGCTGTGGGAGACGTGGAACTCGCCGCTTGGCGATACGATCCTCTCCTGCACGATCATCACCACGGACGCAAACGAGCGGCTGGCGTCGCTCCATCACCGCATGCCGGTCATCCTCCCCGAGTCGGCTTACGAGCGCTGGCTCGACCCGTCCGAGCGCAAGCCGGAGGAGCTCGATGACCTGATCGCGCCGTACCCCGCCGAGGAGATGGACGCCTACCCCGTCTCGACAGTGGTTAACAGCCCCGCCAATGACGTGCCGGAGTGCGTCGCGCCGCTCACCGAGCACGGGCAGGAGGCGCTGTTCTAGCGAGCCATTCTAAAGACGCGAGTTTTCTGTCACAGCCGCTACGCCCTCTCCCGGCCATGACTGTCGGTTACGTGGAGAAGGGAGCCGCGAAGTTTATTCGCGGCGTCCGTAGCGGCTGTGCTGCGTCATAACCCCAACTCAGCACCCCCTTTGCTTTTGTCGAGATGCAGGAGTCGGTCCAACCTCTTCGCCCTAGGGGCGCAGGCGGCTTGATCTGATCAATCTGACGATTTGACGAATGGCGGATGCCTTTGTGCTGAATGTCACTATCCTTCCGCCCCACCTCGGTTATACAGAGAGTAAACGTCACAAATGTGAATGGACCGCCCGGCCCACCCCTTCGCCTACCCCATCAACTTCTCCGCCTCGCCCGCCGTGGGGGTCAGAGCGAAAGGAGCACGCTGCATACATGGCCGTCGAACCTCGTGCGACAAGCACCGGCGACGCGGAGCAGGCGGAGAAGTCGCGCTCTCTGCTCTCGGCTGTCGGCACAAAAGTTTTCCACCTGCTGATTGTGCTGGTCGTGGCCGCCATCGGCTACTGGGTCGCCCCGGCGGACCTCGCGCCGGGCGAATATACGGCCACCGTCGGAGTCACCGTAGAGGGCCGCACCCTGCTGGCGGAGCTACCGTTCACGCTGGGGCAAGAGGCAGGCGAGCCGGTCACCATCACCGAGCAGACGGGGCGCTATCGGCTGGTCCTCGAAGGGATGAGCGCCTACCCCTACAAGCTCAACCAGCAAATCCGCTATCAGGTGCGCCTGCTCGACACGCAGGGGAACGAGATCGCGCTTGCGCGGGAGGATGTGTCCTCACGGCTGACCGGCCCGAACGGCTACGCCCAGAGTCTGCCGCCGACCCAGCGCGTGGGCAATGCACTGGCCTTCACCGTGCGCGTGCCGTTCAAGGCGAAGGTCACGCTCGGCCTGCTGCTCGCAGTGGCGGCGCTGTGGCTGCTGGAGACGGTGCCGCTCGCCGCCGCGGCGCTGCTCATCCCGGTCGTCATCGTGGTGACGCGCGTCACCGACGCCCAGACCGTGCTACAGCCGTTCTTCCACCCGATCATTGTGCTCTTCCTCGCGGGCTTCCTGATGGCGGAGGGCATGCGCCGCACCGGGTTCGACCGGCTGGTCGCGCTCGCCGTCGTGCAACGTTCCAGCACCCGCCCGGCGATCCTCATGCTGACGATGATGGGCATCACCGCCTTCCTCTCGATGTGGATGTCCAACACGGCTGCAGTCGCCATCATCCTCCCGATCGCGCTGGCCATCCTTGAGAAGATCCCGAACAGCGGGAAGGGACATCGAGCCTTTTCGCGGGCGATGGTCCTCGGCGTGGCCTACTGCGGCACCATCGGCGGCATCGGCTCCGCCATCGGCACACCGGCTAACATGCTGGCAATGACGTTCCTATCCGAGTTCACCGGTACTGAACTGGTGTTCGTGGACTGGTTCAAGTACGGACTACCGGTGGTGCTCGTGATGGTCCCACTGATCTGGCTGTACCTCCTGCTGACCTTCGGCGTGCGCAAGCTCGACGTGGACCTGGGGGAGGCAATACGCAGCGAGGCGGGCACGCGCCTGACGCTGACCCGCGCGCAGAAGATCATCGGCGTCATCTTCGTCATCGTGGTTCTGCTGTGGCTGACGGAGACGCTGCACGGCATCGATGCGGAGATCGTAGCGCTGGCGGGTGCGCTGGCGCTGTTCTTCTTCGGGACGATCAAGGCGGAGGACCTCAACCGCATCAACTGGAACGCCCTCATCACGTTCGGCGGCGGCATGGCCATCGGCACCATCCTGATGATGACGGGCGTATCGGACTGGCTGGCGCTCCAGCTTATCGGGCTGGGCGGGCTCCCGGCGATGCTGGTGGTGCTGCTCGTCGCCGCGCTGACCGTCGCCATCGGCGCGCTGATCTCCAACACCGCCTGCGCGGCGATGCTCATCCCGCTCGCCATCCCGCTCGCGCAGATCCTGCAGATCGACCCGCGCCTGCTCGTCGCGGTGGTTGCCATCGCCTCAAGCATCGACTTCGCGCTGGTCATCGGCACGCCGCCGACGATGCTGGCCTACTCGACGGGCTTCTTCCAGACAAGCGAGATCTTCAAGCGTGGCATCGTGCTGGACGTAATCGGTGTGATTGTTCTCAGCCTGGGGACAATCTGGGTGTGGCAGCTTCTCGGCGCGGTGACAATTTATTAGCGGGTAGCTTATGGCTCGCGCCCTTGTGGGCGCTCTATAGCCTATAGCTCACTCACTGCGATCTCTATAGCAAATGGCGTATGGAAAGTGGCTCACACCACCAACCATACGCCATTAGCTATAAGCTATAAGCTATAAGTCACAAGCCATATGACGCTAAATATCCCGCTTATAGATGTGGTGCGTCTTGTAGAAGTCGATGCCAAACTTCTTCATCTCGTTGAGGCTCTGCACGTTGTACTCGGAGATCTGCACCACGTCGCCGTGCTTGAAGCGGGGGTTGTCCGCCAGCGTGTTGTACAGCTCGGCGTACATCAACGCCGTGCCGCCCATGCCCTGGTACTCCGGCAGGATGCCCATCCCATTGAAGTTGAGCCACTTGGTGCGGCGAAGCGAGAGCAGGATCTGGAAAATGCCGAAGGGGAAGAGCCGCCCCTTCGCGCGCTGGATGCCCTCGCCCACGTCCGGGAAGGCGAACATGAACCCCACCAGCTCGCCATCCTTCATGATGAACTTGAGCAGCTTGGGGTCGGCGATCAGGAGGAGGCTGTCGGCGAGGTCCTTCACCTCCTCCTGCGTAACAGGCGGGTCGCCCGCGATGTGCGTCAGCGAACGATTGTAGACCTCGGCCAGCCGGGGGGCGATCTTCTCGACGATCTCGCGTTTGCTGTCGAAGGTCACGACCTCGAAGCCATATCGCTGCCGGACTTTTTCCGCAATCGTGATCACGCGCTGCGGGAAGTTCTTAATCGTCTCGATGACGTCCACATAGCCTGAGTACACCCGCTCCTCAAGCTCAAAGCCCCAGTTTTCAATGAGTCGGGATGTAGTAGGGGTAATTGTAGGGGATGTTCAGCGCAGGCCGGTGCTCGAAACCCTCGGCCAGCGCGCCGAACCCGTCCAGCACCCGGAAGCCAAGCGGCCCGCGCAGGTGGTTCAGCCCGCGCTTGTGCGCCCACTCCACCGCCGCGTCGAACAGCGCGTTTGCTACGTCCTGATCGTCCACCGCGTCGAACGATGTGAAGTGTGCGTTCTGCACGCCCTTGAACTCGTTGTAAGTGCGCGGCTCGAACACACAGATGCGCCCGACGTCTACGCCGTCCTGCTCGGCGATGAAAAAGGTTGCATCGTTGTACTTGTAGAAGCTGTTCTTTCTCGCGGTTAAGCTGGAAGCGTGCATCGGGCAGCAGCGGCGGCACCCATTGCTCGCAGTCCTTATAAAGCTCAAAAACAAAGTTGATAAAGCGGTTGACGTCTCGACGCTGGCGCGTATCGACCTCGTGGATGCGCATGGATTACGTCCTCCCAAGGCGTGGTTTAATGACAAGGGATGCGGCTCATTATAACCACCTGGCAGATAAATTAAAGCAAGGCAAATGTCACGGATGGAAAGAACCGTTCGGTGAGCAGTGTCCTCGCCTGATACAACACAAAAAACGCCCGCCGGTTGCCCCCGGCAGGCGCGAATTGCGAACAATCAGGGCGGCTTCCCGCTCACTCCTCGGCGTCCGTAACGTCCTCCACGTCGAGCCAGTCACTGATGTGCAGGTCAAGCCGCTCCTCCAAACTGCGGAGGGCAACGCGCAGACGCTGCTGGCGCAGGCTGTTGGTCAGGTCGCCGCGCGTGCGTTCCAGCACCCCGCGCAGGACGTCCACGCGGCGGCGCAGCCCGTACGTGATGGCATCCGGGAAGTCGAACGTCATCAGCGTGTTGTAGATGCTGTCCATGTGGTCGAGCAGCGACTCCGCCTCCTCGGTGTGGTCCTCACGGATGATGTCGAGGATG
>DGDY01000204.1:0-3984 GCA_002385675.1 Anaerolineales bacterium UBA3940
AGATGTGTATAAGAGACAGGCGTGTGAACGTTCCCGACCCAGGGCGTATGATACGCCAGCCAGTACAGGGGAATAGAAAGCAGCGGCTGGCCCGGCTCTACGTCGCTGGTCTGTACCGGGCGCAGGTAGCTTGTCTGGTTCAGCAGGAGACTGCCCCGTGTCGCCAGGCTGTCCACCGTGTCGATGATGTAGCGCTCGTCGTCGGACAGTGGTTGGCCGGAGAAAGTCAGCAGGTAGGCGAAGAACAGCAGCGTGCTCAGGGAGACGGCGAGTGCCAGCCGCCGCAGGCCGTGAGATGGGATGGCAGGCGCGGACATGGTCGGGTGTTAGTCGGTCGGTTGGGGGGATGTGGCCCCGCGGCTGAATTTGACCTCCAGATACACCAGCGCGCCGACAAATGCCGCCGCCAGCCCGACGAGGATCAGGCGGGCCTGGAGCACGGTCGCATCGCGCAGCATAATGGCGAGCAGTCCCAGCGCCCCTGCCGCGAGGTACAGCGACATCACGGAGCGCGCGCTCGACATGCCGAGGACGGACACCAGCCGGTGCGAGGTGTGGTCCTTGCCGCCCTGGTATACATGAATGCCCCGCCGCAGCCGTGAGATCACGACCAGCGTCGTGTCGAAGATCGGCACGCCGAGGATGATGATCGGGATCATCCACGTGACCGCGAGCGGGCGGGCGAACTTCAGGTTGACGCCGAGCACCGCCAGCGTAAAGCCGAGCAGCATACTGCCCGCGTCCCCCATGAAGAGGCTGGCCGGGCTGAAGTTGTAGTAGAGAAAGCCGATGCTCGCGCCGAGCAGCGCGGCGGCCAGCCCTGCCTCAATGATCAGCCCTTCCAGCACGGCGAGGATGAAGAAGAAGCCGCTCGCGACCGTCGCCAGCCCCGCCGCGAGCCCGTCCATGTTGTCCTGAAAGTTCATCGCGTTGACGATGCCGATGATCCAGAACGCCGTCAGCGCGTAGTCAAGCGCGCGGATGCCGAACAACTGCGTGTGCGTCCCGGTGGCGATCACGATCGCCGCTGCGACAAGCTGGCCGAGCATCTTCAGCGCCGGGCTTAACTCGGTGCGGTCATCCCACAGCCCGACGAGCGTCATCACCGTTGCGCCGAGCACAATGCCGAGCAGCTTGGTGTATGAGCTTTGCTGCTGGGTCAGCACGACGGAGGCCATCAGCCCCAGGTAAATGGCAAGGCCGCCGAGCATGGGCATCGGCGTGAGGTGCAGCTTGCGCGCCTGCGGGTTGTCCACAAAGTTGACGCGCTGTGCGAGCCGGCGCACGAGCGGCGTCGAGGTGAACGACACCAGCCCGGATACCAGAATGAAGGGTATGAATTGGCTCATCGATGTTATGCTCCTAGACCCTTATCATGGCCCGCTGCCGCGCGACGTAAGTCGTGCAACACGTGCCCCTACTCACCGTCGCGCATGGGCGCACCCTTCCCCGCCAGCAGTTCGCGATACAGGGCGCGCATGTCCTCAACGAGCCGGGCCGCGCCGTACTGCTCGAAGGCCCGCGTGCGGGCTGCCTCGGTGCGGGGGCCGCGCCCCTCGCAGAGCGCCTCGACAATGCCCCGCGCGAGCGCATCCGCATCGCTCGGCGGCGTGAGCCGCCCCAGTTCCCCGCCGAGCAGCACGTCTGCCACGCCGCCCACGTCCGTCGAGACGACCGGCACGCCCGCCGCCATTGCCTCGATGATCGACACAGGCGTGCCCTCGTTGCGCGAGGAGATCACCAGCACGTCGAGGTCAGCGTAAATCCCGGGCAGGTCGTCGCGCCAGCCGGTGAACGTCACCGCGTCTGCCAGCCCCATCTCCTGTACGAGCGCCTCAAGCTCGGCCCGCCGCTCGCCGTCCCCGACGATCACGAAGTGCGTATCGGGCCTCTCCTCACGCACTCGCCGGGCGGCGGCAAGGAACAGGTCGTGATTCTTGATGGGCACCAACCGTCCGATAATACCCACTAGCTGCGTGTCTGTCGAAACGCCCAGCTCGCGGCGCAGGCCGCCGCGCAGCCCGTCGAGGTCGCGCAAGCTGTCGAGCGGCAGGCCGAGCGGTACGACGCGGATCTTCTCCGGCGGGGCGATGCGGTAGGCGAGCAGATCGCCGCGCAGCCGCTCGCTGATCGTGAGGATCACGTCCGACCCGCGTGCTGCCAGCCGCTCAAGCTCGATGAACAGCCGCGTTTTCGCCGGGCCGAAGTAGCCGTGGAACACGTGCCCGTGAAAGGTGTGCACGACGACCGGCACGCCGGTCAGCCGCGCCGCCAGCCGCCCGACGAAGCCCGCCTTGGCGGTGTGCGTGTGGACGACGTGCGGGCGGAACTCTCGCATCAGCCGGGTCAGCGCGCGCAGCGTGCGCAGATCGTTGAGCGGCTCGATCTCCCGCCGCATCGTCGGGATGACGACCGGCTCGACGCCCATCTCACGGGCGAGGTAGCTCATATCGCCCTCGGCCTCACCGATGACGCCCGTCACCAGCCGGCTCGTGAACTCGCCGTCGTTCAGCCCGGCGGTCAGCAGGGAGACGTGCACCGCCGGGCCACCGATGTTCAGCCGGGCGATGATCCGCATCACGCGGATCGGATGTGGCAAGCTGCGAGGATCAGGCCGCGCCATCCCGGCTCCGGTACCACTCGACCGTCTGCCGCAGCCCCTCCAGGAAGGAGACCTCTGGCTCGTAGCCCAGCAGGCGGCGCGCTTTTTCAATGTCGGCCCGCGAGTGTTTGATGTCGCCGGTGCGGGGCGGGGCGTACACCGGCGCGAGGTTCTGCCCGGTGATCTCCTGCAGCATCTCAACCAGCCCGTTGAGCGAGATCTGCGCGCCGGTTGCCATGTTGAACACCTGCCCTGCGACCCGCTCCGCCGGGGCGGTCGCTGCCAGCAGGTTGCCCTTGATCACGTTGCCGATGTAGGTGAAGTCGCGGGTCTGCTCGCCATCGCCGAAGATCGTCGGGCGCTGGCCCTCCAGCATGCAGGTGATGAACTTGGGTATAACGGCGGCGTATTCGCTGTGCGGGTCCTGCCGGGGGCCGAACACGTTGAAATAGCGCAGCGAGACGGTCTCCAGCCCGTAGACCTCGTAAAACACCTGGCAGTACTGCTCGCCGGAGAGCTTCGAGACGGCGTAGGGGGAGATGGGCTGCGGGGGCATCGTCTCGACCTTCGGCTCGGTGACCGCCTGGTCGCCGTAGACCGACGACGAGGAGGCGTACACAACGCGCTTCACGCCCGCATCCTTCGCGGCGATGAGCACATGCAGCGTGCCCTTGACGTTAGCCTCGTTGGAGCTGATCGGGTCTTCAATCGAGCGCGGCACCGAGGCCAGCGCGCCCTGATGCAGCACCACGTCCACGCCCTGTACGGCGCGGCGCACGGTGTCGAGGTCGGTCAGGTCGCCCTCGATCACCTCGACGCGGCTGCCGTATGGGGCGAGGTTCTCCCGCTTGCCGGTCGAGAAGTTGTCGAGCACGCGCACGGTGTGTCCCTGCTCCAGCAGCGCGCCGACAAGGTTCGATCCGATAAAGCCCGCTCCACCCGTTACCAGATAATGTGCCATGAGTCCTGTTCCTTTAGCTAAGTCCTCTGTCCACAGATGACACAGATTTCACAGATCAAGAATGAAACCTATCTGTGTCATCTGTGGATCACTCTTTACCCTCTGCCTGCCGTGACGACGCTTCGGTATACGTCCAGCGTTGCCTGCACCATTGTATCGACGGCGAAAGCCTGCACAAGTCGCTCGCGACCCGCACGGCCCATCGCCGCCGCGCGGGCGGGGTCGGCAAGCAGGTCGCCGAGCGCCGCCGCCAGCGCGCCCGCGTCGTCGGGCGGAACCAGCCGCCCGGTTGCCGGGTCGTCCACGATCTCTGGCAGCGCGCTGACGCGGCTCGCCACGAGTGGGCGCGCGGCGCTCATCGCCTCCAGCGCCACCAGCCCGAAGCCCTCCCAGCGCGAGGGCATGGCGATCACGTCGCAGG
>DGDY01000204.1:4155-4999 GCA_002385675.1 Anaerolineales bacterium UBA3940
CCGTGCTCGCGGCGAACCCGCGCGAAAGCCTCAATCAGCACATCCACGCCCTTCTGCTCGATGAGCCGCCCGAAGTACCCGATCAGCGGCGCATCCGGCGCGATGCCCCAGGCCGCCCGCGCCGTCTCGCACACGTCCGGCGGGTACTCTCGAGGCTGCAGCCCGTAGTGGATGGTCACGACCTTGTCCGGCTCGATACCCTCCACCCCGCGCACAAAATCGGCCAGGGCGTGGGAGATGGCGATCACCCGGTCGGCGCGGCGCATGGCGAGGCGGTTGGCGAGCTTCAACACGGGGTTGCGGCGGAAGGGGTTGTCGTTGTGCCGGGATGAGATGGCGTGCGGCACGCCCGCCCGCCGCGCGGCGGGCAGCCCGTACAGGTCGGCGTGCAGCAGGTGTGTGTGGACAAGGTCGGGACGGGCGGCGCGAAGCTCGGCGGCGAGCCGGCCCGGCAGCGCCGGGTCGAGGTGCCCGCGAATCGGCACGCGCCGCGCCGGGATGCCGCGCTCTGCCAGCGCCTCGCAAAACTCCCCGGCGGAGCCGTCGGCCTCCTCCAGCACCAGCATCGACACTTCGACACCGTGCGCCGCGAGGCCCGGCAGCAACATCAGCAGGTGCTGCTCCGACCCGGCGATGCCCTTGACTTTGCTGATGTGGACGGCGCGCATCAATCCTCAGCCTGCTCCTTGAGTTGCTGCTCCAGCTCGCTCAGCCGGGTGTTGAGCAGCGCGATCTGCTGGGCGGCCTGCCGGTTCTGCTCCGTGAGGCGGGTGATGATGATCGAGAACTGGAGCATGACAAGCAGCAGCAGCCCGAAGCCGATGACGAACATCGCCGCCGGCGG
>DGDY01000242.1 GCA_002385675.1 Anaerolineales bacterium UBA3940
ACAATGATGCCGAACGAGATCTTCGGATAATGCTGCATGGTGCTCCTTGAGCGAGGGGACACTGGCCTGGCCACTGTAAGTATAGCACGCAGGCATGGTGTTTAAAAGTTAAAAAAAGGGGTTACACTGTCGTTCCCTGAACCTTTGAGGTGGAAACTGGAGCGGTTGCCATGTCCTCATGGATGCCCAGCCCTGAATACAACAAAGTCGTGGAAGCGAACCGGCGCTACTATGCGAAGACGGCAGCATTATACGACCAGCCCGAATGCTGCGTAACGGACGCCCACTTCCAGAGCATGCTCACCTGCGATCTTGGCGAGATCCTGGGTATGCTAAACAAGCCACCGGCGAGCATTCGCGTTCTGGATGCCTGTGGCGGATCAGGCAATGTCACGGCTAAGCTGCTGCCGCTAGGCGTGCATGTTACCCTATGTGATGTTTCCGAAAACCTCATCGCACTATTTTATGAGAAAGTTCAGCCTGACCCGGCTCAGGTAACGACCGTTCACAGCGAGATCGGGGCATTTCTGGCAACCACGGATGCAACGTTCGATCTGATCGTGTTTTCGTCCGCGCTGCACCACCTGGAGGATGTCGAGGGCATCCTTTCGCTGGCAAGCCAGCGTCTCGCACCAAACGGATTGCTGTACACCGTCTTCGATCCTACCCCTCGGGCAGATCTCTCACTGCTCGCAGCCGCTATCCTGCGCCTAGACTACTACTTTTTCAAGCTGCATAAACAACCCACAGACTTCCCAAATGCAGTCCTACGGCGCTTGCGCCGGAGCGTGAGCACAGGCTCAAACTCGCAGCTCGTAACCGATGATAACGTTGGGGTCATAGCGGAATACCACGTATCATCTGGGCTCGATGATTATGCGCTCGTCGAGCAGCTCCAACAAATGGGTCTAGAGGCTGTTATGCACTTTAGAGCACATGAGCCATCAACCGAACGAACTGATTTGCCATCAAAATAGCAAAGGCCAAGAAATGCAAGCCTTTCAAGGTGTCAGGCAAACGCTCGTAGTCGCGAGCAAGGCGGCGGAACCGCGCCGCCCAGCCGAAAGACCGTTCGACCACCCAACGCCGCGGCAGGAGCACAAAGCCCTTCTTGGCGTCGGGCAGCCTGACGACTTCGAGGCGAATGCCCCGGTCAGCGGCGGCTTGTTCAGCCTCTGCGCCGGTGTAGCCCTGGTCGACAAAGGCGACCTCAACGGTTTGGCCGGTCGCGTCCTGGACCGCCTGCGCCAACTGCGCCACTTGCGCACGATCCTGCTCGTCAGCAGCGGTGACATACAACGCCAACAGATGGCCCAAGGTATCCACCGCCATGTGTGTCTTGCTGCCCTTGCGTCGTTTCGCACCATCGTACCCGGCTCGTTCGCCGCTTTCTGGGCTGGATTGCAGCGTCCGGCTATCGAAAATAGCGGCACTCGGTTGCTCGTTCCGGCCGCTCGCCACCCGTAGCACCTCGCGCAGGTCGTGCACCATCGCCTCAAACACACCGGCCTTCAGCCAGCGCTGCGTCTGCTGATATACCGCGTGCCACGGCGGCAGGTCGTTGGGCAGCATCCGCCAGGGTATCCCGCCCCGCACGACATACCGCAGGGCATTGAACACTTCCCGCAGCGGGTACTCGCGTTGTGGCGCCTCTTCCGTCATCAACGTCAGATACGGCGCGACAAACGCCCATTCATCGTCACTTACGTCACTGGGGTATGCTTTTCGTTCGCTCATGCCCCCAGTTTAGCATTGTGCACCTCAAAAGTGCATAACACGCTCTAGAGAAAGTGTGGCATAATCGTTATGCTGATGCCCGGTATCGTTTCACGCGGCACCTTCTCTCCCGAATGGGACAGGTGACCAATTTCAAGCTGCTCCTACGCAAGTTATGATCATCGGACATGTGAGGTTTGTCCGGCCTGCATGTCAGCTCAACATGCTTCCGCCCTCCCTTAAGTGAGGTGCCGCCTTGCGAATTCTGCTCATTCATGAACGCTATCAATATGCGGGGGGAGAAGACATCGTCTTCGAAGCTGAAAAGGCCCTGCTGACCGCGCATGGCCATGAGGTGGCCGTATACGAACGGAACAACGAGGAGATTAACCGGTACTCTTCGCTTCAAAAGGCAGCGCTTCTGTACAAAACCACCTGGGCACAGGACAGCTACCGCGATTTTGTGACCCTTGTACGCGAGTTCCGGCCGCAAATCGCCCACTTCCATAACACCTTTCCTCTCATCTCCCCCGCCGCCTATTACGCCTGCGCCCGAGCTGGCACACCGGTAGTTCAGACTCTGCATAATTACCGGCTCATCTGCCCTGTTGCAATCCTCTACCGGGATGGTCACGTCTGCACCGATTGCGTTGGCCAGATGCCCTGGCCCGGCATCCTACATGCGTGCTATCGGGACTCAAGGGCGCAAACCGCAGCCGTTGCCGCAATGATCGCGGTCCATCGAGGGGTGCGTACCTGGAGTCAGAAGGTGGATACATACATTGCTGTCAGTGACTTCGCACGCGCCATGTTCATCCGGGGCGGGTTACCGGCCGATAAGGTGGTGGTGAAGCCCAATTTCGTGCCGACCGATCCCGGCCCACGGGAAGGCGATCAGGTAGGAAGGTATGCCCTGTTCGTCGGCCGGCTCTCGCCTGAAAAGGGGATCGATCTGCTGCTTGACGCCTGGCGCAGCCTGCCGGACATCCCCCTACAGATCATCGGCGATGGACCTCTCCGCAACGTGGTTACGCAGGCAGCGCAAGAGAATCCGGAGGCCATTCAATACATCGGCCCCCTCCCCCATCAAGAGGTCTTGGCCCACATGAAGTCGGCGCGCTTTGTGGTAGTGCCTTCCACCTGGTATGAAACTTTTTCCTTGATAACACTCGAAGCGTTTGCCTGTGGGGTTCCGGTCATCGGCCCCAATCACGGTGTATTTCCTGATTTCATTTCGCCCGGGTCAAGCGGCATGCTCTTTGATGCAGGGGAGGCTCGCGACCTTGCCAAAACAGTTCAACGGCTGTGGTCAGAGCCTGATCACGCCATGGAAATGGGGATCAATGCACGTCGATTGTTTGAAGGGCGGTATAGGGCTGCCGAGAATTATGAGGCGCTGATAGCGATCTATCACAGGCTTACAGGAGAGAGGTCACCTTGTTAACCTCACAATCACACAACGAACAAGGGATAACGTCTCTGCCGTACCTCAGACTTACCATCGTGGTGCTGCTGATATCTGGCCTGGCTGTGTTGCTCCTGGTGCCAGACGGGGTAACCTGGGCGATCACGCTATGGCTGGTTGGGCTGCTTACCTACTGTGCGATTGAGTTCCCCGAAGGGGCGATCTACCTCCTGCTCATTACGGGCTGGATGCCGTTGCGCCTCTTAACCGGCACTGAGAAGAACATCTTGAGCAGCCTGGGCGGGGTCAATGTCGAAGGCCTTCGCCTGGTGGGAACTGTCGCCGTTCTAGGGATCTGGGCCTTAGCTCATATGCGCTGGACGCTGGGCCAACTGCGGGCGTATTGGCCTTATGTCGTTTTTCTGCTGTGGAGCGCCGTGACGTGGCTCTGGTCGCCGGAAAAAGGCGAAGGGCTGCGTTTGCTCCTTAAGCTGATCTACCCGTTCCTCGCTTTCATCATGGCTCGCTATGCCATAAAGACCGATTTCCAGCGAACGATGGTGCATAATGTCCTGACAGCCGTTGCCGTGCTCATGCTGCTGTGGATCGTGGTGCGCCGTGTCCTCGGTGAACCCTGGATGATTGAGCTTATGGACAGCACGCGCTTCCAGGGCACGTCTTCACCGGCAGTCTTTGCGCTGGAAGCCGGCATTATCCTGGTCTATCTCCTGTTGGTTCAGCGCCGCCGGTTGATGTGGCTCAATCAGGTGCTGTTCGTTATCTTGCTCATCCTGACTATCCTGACGCTCACGCGGGGCGTTCTGCTGACACTCACTGTGCTGGCCCTAGCCGTTCCGATACTCTGGAGCATCAACTTGGTGCGGGATGTCAAATATATTGCCTTAGTGGCGTTGCTGGCGTTAGGCTGGCTGTATGGGCCGATGCAAAGCCGTATCGACTTTGACTTTGCGTCAGAGCCAGAGCAGGCAAGCACTGAAGATGATACTGAGGCGTCCAACCGCTCCTTGAGAACCTACTCCTCCGGACGGAGTGAGTCGTGGGGCATCGCCATAGATATGTTCGAAGATAACCCGCTCATAGGTGCAGGCATTGGCGCAGCGCCCGCGGCTGTAGGGCGCGAACTCATGCCCTGGCTGAACACCGTCCTAAACGAGCACCTACGGTTACTGGCCGAAATTGGCCTGGTGGGCTACCTTTTGGTCAACTTGGCTTACGGCCAACTCGCAATCCGGATCATCCCCTTGACGGCTCCTCGTTGGCTACCAGCGACGATTGACTCCGACACAGCATCCTCCATCATGGCTCGAATTGCGCTGGCGGGACTCATCTACGCCTTTGTCCTCGGCGCCACCGCCGATGTATTCAATTTCTATGCTGATCTGATGCTTTATATCTGGATCTATGTGGCTGTTGCGCTGCCGAACAGCGGGCCACAGGACGTCCAGCCCGCCGCCCAGGGTAAGCAATAATGAGCCGCTTCAGTATCCATACCATTTACCGCCCATTCCAGACCTTTTTCCGCCGACGACGGATGAATCGACTATGGACGGAGTTGGGGCTTGGGCCGGACACGCTGGTGCTCGATGTCGGTGGAGGGGCTTTCAACTGGCTGCTACTACCCGAGCGTCCACGTCTGATCCTGCTCAACCTCAACAACCTGGTCCGCTCCAACATTGCGCTTGCGGGCATAATGGGGGATGGACGGAAGCTCCCCTTCAAGGATCAGGCCTTCGATTTGGTGTACAGCAATTCAGTCATCGAACATCTCGGCACCTGGGAAAACCAACAAGCCTTTGCGGCCGAGTGCAAGCGTGCGGGGCGAAGCTACTACATCCAGACGCCCAATCGCTGGTTTCCCATCGAGCCTCACTACATCGCGTTCTTCGTGCATTGGCTACCGCGCCGAATACGGCGGCGCATTCTGCGCCATTTCACGCTTTGGGGTTGGCTGACCCGTCCCACCCAGGCAGATTGCGACGCCGTGATCGCTGAAATCCGGTTGCTCACGCACAAGGAATTACAGGCCTTGTTTCCCGAGGCAACAATCTGGCGAGAGCGCGTCTTCGGCTTGACCAAGTCCTTAATTGCCGTGAACCACCAACCGCCGCAAAAGCGGCTTGAGTACGGGCCAGCCGAGAACTAGCGACATCTCGTGACGGTAGAATCGCAGCCGTTTTCCTCAGAACCGTTCTGGAGGGGGCGAGCCAGGACACCTGAATCAACGGCGTCCCAGCATGTCCTGCACGGCCCGGACGATCTCGGTGATGCGAGGAAGCTCATCCTGCCACAACGTGGGGATGTGGAGGGAGAGCTGCGGTAGGAGCGGTGTCTGATAGCTGTCAGAGAGGCTTGTCTCAATGCGGGCGTACAACCCCGTTGGCTGGCGCTGGTAAAAGCTGCTCTCGTGGCGTTTCGGGTCGATGATCCAGTATTCCTGCACCCCCGCCCGCTCATACTCCGCGAACTTGTCCCCGTAGTCGCGTGCCACACTCTCCGGAGATACGACCTCAATACAGATGTCTGCCGGGCCGATCATCGCGGTTTCAGTGAGGTTGCCCGGGTTGTTATGCAGCACAACCTGTAGATCCGGCTCGCGAATGGACTCGGTCGCGTCGAGGCGCATCACAAAGGGCGCGGTCAACACGTCACCGATGGGGTTGAGAGCGAAGTACGCATCCAGGAGTTGCTCGAGGTACTTGATGATCCGCGCATGCGTGAGGGACTCCGGCGACATCCGTATCACCGCTCCTTTGACCCACTCGCAGAACTCACCCGCGTAGCGCGCCAGATACTCCTCTCGCGACACCCCCGCGGCGATGATCTCCCCCGCCGGGAGCGTGGCAGGCGTGGGCAACGTGAGTGTGGACATGCGCAAATCCTCTTCAGCCTCGTGCTTCAATTGTAGCATCGTTGACTGCCACAAACGCGGAGCACTCAGGGGAAGCCCAACTTTGGTCAGGAAACGTTACTCAGGAGTGGCGCTGCATCAAGGAGCGGCCACGTTTAGGGAGGCGTTCAGTCGCTAAGCGGATCGGGCGGATGAGAAAGTACAGGGGATACAGGTAACGTGGCAGGGGTAGCCAGTCGAAGTCGCGCACATTAGGCTTGAGATATTTGGGAAGGTCACGAGGCAAAAAACGAATCAGACGCAGGATATCCTGAGAGCTATCTTGAAGTGGGAACCGCCACTGAGGCATATAATCAGGAGCACCGCGGCCGCCAGATTCAGAAACGAGGCCTTCACTTATCCGTTCCAGCGCGCGTCGCGTCGCTCGTTGTCCGACAAACTCCCGGCTCACGTATTCAGGAAGTTCCATCTGCTGGATCTCAGAGGACAGAAGCAAGCTCATCCAGAGAATCCGGGTAGCACGTAGATCAGCAGCTTGTTGAGCAAGAAAGTCCCAATCGAGATCGGTTCTACCTTGGATCACTGCAAAATCGTTGATCCAGCGCAGGAGGCACCAGTAGTGCCGGAAGGCATGTACCGCCAAAAAGATGAGCAGGTTTTCAGGCCTCGGCACAAGGACATCAGAATTCCCGAACGGGACAAGGACTGCCCCCTGCCATAGCCAATCGCCATCACGGTAGCGAGCGTAACGTCGATCAGCAAGCTTCCAATGCAGCTCCAGGGTTATGCCGCTCGATGGATTCTGTACATGTACGTGGTGGCCGTTTTTCAGGATGCCCGAAGCTCCATCGGGGAAATGGTAGCCCAGCCCAGCAAGCAAGCTCTCAGCGGCACGGAAGCTACGCGGATGCACAAGCACATCCAGGTCCCCCGATTCCCGCAGCGACAGATTGCCGTAGTACAGCTCAGCCAGCACTGGGCCTTTGAGGGGCATCACCGGGATATCGCGTTCCTCGAAGGTCTTCAGCACGCGGATCAGCTCAGCCTTCAACCGCAAGCTGTGGAGGGTGTTGTTGAAGCATGTTGCTTGCAGTTGGACCTTGACCGACTCAGGCACGTCCGAGGAGGATATCTGGTTCAGGTTGGTGTGAAGTAGCGACGTTACGCGGTTCAGTTGCGCGAGCCGCAGCACCCTGCCCCAATCGATAGCCTCATGGGCAAACAGGTACTGCAAGCGCTCTGCATCAATGGGGCGAAGCTGCAGCGCCGTTCCACGAATCAGGACCTCTTCCTCAGGACACGTGAATCGCATTGGTATCTCGCCTCTTGCGAGAAGCCCGCCGTTGATTGGATACGGTTGGGTCAGGCAGAATCCCCACTGAAGACTGATCCGCTAGCCAGAGTACACTGGCACAGTCAGATACGTCGCGTGAAGTCTCGCACCGATTGCGTTGATACGCAACTTCTATTCCCCTCTTACGGTATATTGGCGAAAATATTGCCCGCCCAAAGTACGCGTCCTCTAAGAAGAGGAGAATGAAGGATTAGGAGTCAAAGGGGGAAGTACTGGGACGATCAATCAAAGCGAGTACACCGCAGGGAAAGTAAGGGCCGATCGAGCCTCGAAGGCGCTTCCCAAAAACGTGAGACTCGTAGTACACTCTGTTTAAAGTGCAAACACTCGCCGTTCGTGCGAAGAAGCGAGTGCCTGCGGATGGCGCGGGCGCGCTAAACTCTCAATGTTAGATCTAAGTATACCCGATTTAGATCAACAAGCAAAGCTCCATCCCCACTCAGCGCGCCCAACTTCCTCAAGCACCCGCCTGCAGGCACGAGAACGCTTCCTCAACGGAACCAGCGAGTTTGCACATGTGGAATAGGGGTACCTGGTACCCGGCTGGGAAAAGAGGGAGCCGTGACCGATCAAGTCTCTCCGAACACGACCGCCAGCGACGAACGTCGTCATGCCTTCTTCATCCTCGACAACGCGCTGATCGATGATCACAGCCTCACGCCCCACGAGGGGTGGCTCTACGCCGTGATCGTGCGTCACGTGAACTACCAGACCAATGTGGCCTTTCCGAGCCATAACACGCTCGCCCGCAAGAGCGGGATGAGCCGCCGCAGCGTGATCCGGTACATTCAGCGCCTGGAAGAGTTGGGCCTCATCCGGCGCACCAAACGGTGGCGCGAGAACACGAAGGAACATACCAGCAACCACTATGAGATCGTGCACCTCCCTGCCGACATGAGTGAGCAGCTCCTCCTGGCCAATGAGCAGCTACCGTACGATCCAGAGCAGTCGCGCGGCATTGACAAGCGGTATCACCCTTATTTCATGGTGGACCACGCCGTCGTCGATCGCTATGGTCTCACGCCCTACGAGGGCTGGCTGTACCTCGTCATCATCCGGTTCGTGAACCGGCGGTTGGGGTACGCCTTCCCCAGTCTCAGCCGGTTGGCTGAGACGACCAACATGAGCGTCACCAGCGTCAAGAAGTACCTCCGCTCGCTCGAAGACAAGGGGCTGATCCGCCGCATCCAGCAGTACTCCGAATTCGGGGGCTTGGCACCGAACCACTACGAGGTCCTTCCTGTTGTAGACAAGGAAGCACCCGGTGAGGAACCGGGAGGTAGGTCGTCAGAGACACTACCTCAGACGCCTGAATCACCACCTGTAGGGCGCGAGGGACACCACCTTGGACAGCCGGATCACTACGATGGGGCGCCAGAGACACTACCTCAGACGGAAGAGACACCACCTGTAGGGCGCGAGGGACACCACCTTGGGCACGCGCGGCACCCTAAAAAGACGTATTTAAACAGAGGAGATCAGGTTGACCAAACCGACAAAAATAAACAACCCGAGGAGAAGGCTCTAAAAGAGAGAGATCCGGCGCGAAGCGCCGGACAAGGCGACGAGCGACCCGATCCGTCCCATAACGTAAGCGCGACCTCAAACGTCGAGGAGGCAACTACCCCTCTCTCAGAGACATTATCTTCTTCTCAGGAAGATAGCTTTGACATTTTCTGCCAGCAGCTCGCCGATATCTGCAAGCTCGATCTGGACCTCAACAAAAGCAAGAACATAGTCATAAAGGCAGCAAAGGAGCTGTGGAAAAACGGCAACGGCTATACCACGGCCGATTTAAAGATATTCGAGCGCTATTGGTATGCGGAGACGTGGCAGGGGCGGAAAGGTGATGTACCGACTATTACTGAGGTTTTGTTGACTATACGAAAGGCGCTTGACTCCCAAACAGCCAAGGAGGAAGACCCGCTGCGCCTGATCCGCGGCTACGAGGACATCATCAACTACTAAGCGGGCTACTTCAATCCGGAGTGCAAGAAGCTGCTGATAAACTGACGCTGGAAGACCAGGAATACGATCAGCAGCGGCGCGGCGATGATCATCGTGGCGGCCATCACAGTAGCGATCTGGCGGCATTCCCGGCATCCCCGCCGGGTACGCTCAAGACGTGCCTCAAGCTTCGGGAGTGTGTCTTTCAAGAACGCGATAGCCTGCTCGTCAGCGCGCTTTAGATACGCCGCTTCCACCCGTGTCGGATCGCGAGCCTGGTCCTCTGTTAGCCACCCTTCAGCAATCAGCTCCTGCGCCCAATCGTCGAACGGGTCACCTTCTCGCGGCTTGTCGGCTGACTCTGCCGGTGGTGAAGGCATGTCGCCCAGCTGCCGCTTCAGCGCATCGAATTCGGCTTCCATCTCAGGTCGTCACTCACGGCTGCTTTTCGCTTTCGGGTTGGCCGGGACGGTGATGTAGGTGATCGGGACCGGGCGCGTCGATTCCCCGCCCTGGACCTCCATCACGTGCCGGCCGTAGGCCTGCGCGTAACGTCGCTCCAGCTTCCAGGCAGCCGCTTGCCAGGTACCTTCCTGCGCGGCTTGCTCAATGCGGGCCAGCCAGGTCACAGCCGCATCACCTTCAGCTTTTTTGAGGGCCTCGAAAAACTCGACATACGGCCGCTCGCTCTCGCGCATCTTATGCCGCTTGGAGCGTTGAATCCGGTCCAATTCCTTCTGGCCGCGAAGGCGCCATCGGTTCATTGTGTCATAGTGGACACCACCGTAGTTCGCCGCCAGCTCATATGTCGCACCCAGACGGATAGCCTGTATGATACGCTCCTGGGTCTCTGGCGTTAACTTCGTTGGTCGTCCCATAAGTCTCACCCTCCACTGCTTTCTGTCTCCTTTCCCGTGCTGGCTAGTTTACCGGGTCCCGATCGCGAAGTGGTAGTCTGCCGAGGTCGCCGTTCATCCAGGACGGTCACCACCTGGCGCAGCTTACTCGCCGCTGCACTGCTTATCGTTCCGGCCCACCTCCGCTCTTCGGGTGCGGGGGCAAATCGGGCTGAATAGGCGGCGTCCAGTCAATCAACTTCCACGGTGCACCAGACGGCAGGGTGATGACGTGCGGTTGCTGCTCCGTGCCTTGCTCTCACTGTTGCAGACGTCTGCAACGCTTGCCGTCCAGATCAGCGTGGCGCTGCTCGTGGGCTTGTTCGACAGGTACCTCGGTGACGCCGATATCTGCTGCATCGACCAACACCGGCGGCCATTCACCCTCGCCGTACTCGGCGGCGATGAGCCGCGCCTGCTGGACGACCCCTTGCCACACGTCCGACAATGGAAAGACCGCCCCGCTTTGCTGGCTGATGTACACACGCGGCGAACTTTCCGGCATAGGAGCCAACCCGAACAGCGCCGCCCGCATCGCGCCCTGCTTGCGAACCCAGAGATCGACGAGAGTGGGCTGCTTCTCCGGCTTCTCGATCTTACGTGCAGCTCGCGCGCGGGCCTGCTGCTCGCGCACTTCCTCCCGCGCGGCGCGGTCGGCCTCGGTCAACAGATCGCCCCGCTTTTCAATGGTGCGTGTCCAGATGCTCACGCGCGCCTGTGGTCTGCCGCCATGCGCATCGAGCCAGGCCTCGACGTTCTCACGTTCTGCAAGCATGCTCGATAGCCGCAGCTCCGTTCCATCCGCGGCGATCAGCTTGACCCGCCCACGCACCAGCGCAGTTTTGTCCTGGCGCGCGATTTGTGGAAGGACCGGCAGATCGGGGTTAAGCGGCGCGGGCTCACTCCACACCGGGACGCTGAAAATGCCGCGTCGCTCGGCGCTCTGGCGATGCGCGGCCAGGGTGCGGCCGGTTCGGTCAATCGCGTCGTAGCGATCTTCCCGCACACCGTCGCGCAACTGCGGGTCCAACTCGTCCACGGCGTCGCGGTACTCGCTCGCATTGGAGAACGTCGTGCCCGGTGGAAAAGTCAGCGGCCGGTAGGCCCCGGCCAGGATGCCGTCAGCGTCGATGCTCCTGCGGATGTAGGCCATTCGACGATCCAGAACCTGCAACGCCTCGCGGAGCCGAGCGTCATGCTGCTCGTAGAGCGGCTGGCTAACGTCGTCGATCACGGCAATGTCGTCGAGCGTCACACCGTACTGCGCCAACACGTCTTCCAGGCTGATCGCCTCAGCAGGAAGATCCTCATATTCAGAGACAAGCAGCGCCCGCCACGCCCACTCGCGCAGCCGCCCAAGCCACCGATGCAGCGCTTCACCTACGGGACGGAGGACGAAGCGTTCTGCAGGACGACCACGAGACTGCGGATTTTTTTGCAAATTTTTTCCACCAAGAGACATCGTATGGTGGAAAATTTTTGCGAAAAAATCCTCGCTCGCCGGGTGTTCCAGCCCTCGACGGATAGTGTGCTCGTTCACGCCGAACGGATTTATGTCTGCGAGTTCGCGGATTGTGGTTCCGACGTCTGGGTCGATCAGCCCGACCAGAACCGACTCATTGTAGGCGTGGAGGGTAGCGAACAGCGCGCCCGTTTGCTTGATGCGCGCCCCTTTGATGCTGGTCCAGGGGTTGAGATGCACGCCCAGGCCATAGCCGTTGCGATTCGCCACCAGCGCTTCGGGGATGCCGCGCGGGAAGTAGCGCAGCGCGGCGTAATCGACCGGCTCCGGCCGCGGTTGACGCCGTCCAGACGTCTGTACGGGGCGCCGCTCGACGGCGACATCGCGGGCGATCTGGCTGACGTCGATGCCCAGATGCTCGGCCAGGTCCACCCAGCGCGTGAGTTGCCCCCGGTGCTTGCCCATGCACCCGCCGATCGGGCTGCCCGGCTCTGGGCTGAATAGGAAGTCCTTCCCCTCTGGACGGTGATCCAACGGGCAGTTGAAAACGCCAGGCTTATTTCCCCGCTTGACCAGGGCCGCGGCGATCGCGGCGCGGGTGCGGGCCTCCACTTCTAATAGCTCGCTCACATCAGAGGGCAGATCGACGGCCCGGGCAGTCTGGGGAAGCACCGGCGCGGCGCGCACTGGCTCAGGCAGCGCCAGTGGCCGGCAAGCCATCAGGGCTTCACGCAACTCCCCTGCCCCTACGGCCAGGAGCAGCGTGCCCACGTCGCCACCGTCGCCGAGATCGGCCGGCAGCTCGCGCACGTCCAGCATGATCTCGGTTTCGGTCAGCAGATCGCGCAGCTTAGCCGCGTGCTTCAACCCAGCCTCGTCACGATCGGGCCAGATCAGGATGCGCGTAACGCCCAGCGTGCGGAGCTGGTCTACGTGATAAGCGTAGAACTTCCCCGCGCCCAGCATCGTCGCCGTAGCATGAGTGAATCCGGCCTCGTGCAATGCCCAAACGTCAGGCTCGCCTTCGGCCAGAATCAATGCGCCGCCGGCATCAGCGACATGGCGCGCAAGCTCGCCGCGCGGGTCGTAGAAGGGCACTGGATCGGGCTTGATGCCCGCCTGAGGTTTACCACCCTTGCCCCAGAGGTATTTCGCGCCCCTTTGCCCTGGCAGTGCCTTAAAGCGCTCGATCTCGGAGTTCGAAGCAAGCGGATAACGCAAGTAGCTACCCGCCGGCCGAATGCCGAAATAGGTGATCGTTTTGTCGCTTAGGCCTCGTGCATAGAGGGCCTTGAGCCAGCGAGGGGTATTGATAGAGGGTTGCCGGAAGGCGTGAGAAGATGATATAATGGACATCAGTGACGTGACTCCTCTTCACGTTCACCCAAGGTCGCTGCCGCCGCAAACGGCGAGTGACCACCAACAACATTGCGCTCTCGTTGCCACGGGGGCGCTTTTGTTGTTGCCGAACTGAGTGTTCGAGAAACGAACTGCAGAGCGTGGACCCATTCGGTTCTCTCCGTCAGAGGCGCAGCAACAATGACCGCGCTTATGCGGGCATAAGTGACGCGCCGGCGCGGCGCGTCAACCTATGGAGAGAACCATTTTTCCCATCGCTCGTTTAATATTATAACAATTACCCACTGCATTCCCAAGCCATAATTCGTTGTTGTTTTGGGTTTTACATTTAATGCAAATTTCTCTCGTAGAAGGACTCCTATTGAGGTTTGCCGCTTTGCATTGCCACATCGACATTTTTAGATAGCGTCACTCACGGTCGGCGCCCTCAAAGAAGGGTAATGTCCGTATACTTCTGT
>DGDY01000327.1:0-846 GCA_002385675.1 Anaerolineales bacterium UBA3940
CAGCGCCTCAATCGCCATCGGGGAGTCGGACATCAGCTCCTCGGTGACGCGCGTCACGCCGCCGATTTTGTGGATGCGCCAACGAATCTGCTCAAATGCGGGGTCGGTGTCGGTGTAGGCGCTGTTCTCAGCCGTAGCCACCGCCGTCACGCCCGCCGCATACGCGGTATCGCCCACGCCAGGTGTGGGTGCCACGTACTGGTCGAGCGCCGGGTACATCCCCGCGTCGCTGCCGACCGGCACGCGCTGCACCATGCTGACGATGGGGCTGGCGTCCTTGGCGACCTGCAGCAGATCCTGCACGTACTGGTCGGGGACCAGGTAGCCGCCCGCGGCGCCCGAGTCCTCGACGAGCGTCTTGGCGCTGCCGTACACCTCGCGCAGCCGCTTGACGTCACCGCGCTGCACCGCCAGCAGAAAGTCGCCGAACGACTTGACGTTCTGGTCCGCCGCGCCGCCGTCCTGCGTGAAGTACCCCGCGTTCTTGATCGGCGGAGCCGACTCCATGTACTCCAGGATGCGGTCGAGGTTGCGCCCCAGGTCCTGCATCTTGGCTTCAAGCGCGTCCAGGCGATCGTTGTCAGCCGGAGGCGCTTTCGTGTCGTTATCAGACATGTTACCCTCCTCAGAGATGATATGAATATCAACTTTGGCGTCGGTAGTGGCGTCTGCCGCACGGTCCACGCCCTCGGACGTCTCCGGCCGCGCCTCCGGCTCCTCCACCACGGTCGCCATTTTCAACGATTTTAGGGGCAGAACCACGTTTCGCGGCTCTGCCGGGGTCGGGGTGATACTCCCCTCGCCAATGGGCCAAGACTTAATCCACCGCGCCTTGCCCACACTCTC
>DGDY01000327.1:1094-2217 GCA_002385675.1 Anaerolineales bacterium UBA3940
GTCGAGGCCGTGCTGATAGTAGACGCTCACCCGGTCGCCCTCTTCCACGTCGAAGTAGGTGTCTTTGGTAAAAAAGTCGCCCTCCAGATCCGGGCTGAGGTGGTCACTAAAGCGCACCAGGTAGCCCCCCACGCGCCCCTCGCCCAGGTCTTTGATGGCGCTCCCGAAATAGACTAGTGTCTCTTCCACGCTCACTCTCCTAGTGCTCTGTCGATATGTTTCGATATAATCCGGACCACCTCCGGACCTTCCCGCTCAGCTACGTCCTGGATGGTCGTCCAGCCCGTGATTCTGTGATACATAGCCTGCTGCTTGCGGTCCTGCACGAGCGGGCCGTAGCTCGCGTTGTTGCCCACCGTTGCCGTCAGGCCTGACACCCGTACATTCCATCGCTGGCCGAGGTCTTCGCTGGCGCTCGACTGCCCGCGCCGGTAGGGGATTTCCCCCTCCCGAATGAGCGCAAAAACTTTGCGCCGCTGCTTGTCGCTCTTGAAGCCGCCGGGCAGCGGGCCGCGCCGGCGCGGCGGGTACTTGGCCAGCCGGCTCTTGACGTGCTCGCCGGCCTCACCCAGCCCCGCCCTGACCGGCTCCATGCTGTGCAGCCTGCGCAGCTTGCGGTTCAGCGGCTCCAACCCCTTGATCTTTACGCTGACGGTCATCTCGTCTCCCAGTTCACCCAACACCTGCATCTCGGGTGGAGCGGGGGGAACTGGTCGTCCCGCTCTATCGGCTGTTCATTGCGCGGTCCACAAATTGGACACACAATGTCATCTTCTCTAGTTGCGTGTACCGGTGTTAACTGCACGCCCTGCCGCTCCAGCTCTCGCACAAACGCCCGCTCGCCCTCGACCGCCGCGCGTGTCACCTCCGTGCGAGCGATCATCTCGGCCCGCACCGGGCTATACGTGCCGCTCAACAGCTCCCGCAACTCGCCCTGCGTTAGCGGCTCCTCAAACGCCCGGGCAATCAGGCGCTGCAAGGTGCTCCGGTTGGTGCCGTTGATGCCGGTCACGAGGTCATACGTGTAATTGCGCGCCCACTCCACCGCCTGCTCGTTGATCTGCCCCCACTCAACGCCGATGCTCGTCTGTGCCAGCATCGCCTCGGCCTGCTCCAGAAAAAT
>DGDY01000327.1:2460-2891 GCA_002385675.1 Anaerolineales bacterium UBA3940
CGTCGTCTTCGACCACTTCCTCGAGCAGCCGGGTCAACTGTTCGGCTAACAGCCGCCCGATGATGCGCCCCAATCGGCGCTCTTTGCCGTCGCGGTCCTGCACGTCCATCAGGGATAACCCCGCCAGGCCGCCGCGCCCTTGAAAATGGTCGCCACGTCGTCAACGCTCCGCGCCGCAGACAGCGCGCCCTTTAGTGTTGAGAGCAGCAGCGGCGGGATGTGCTCGCTCTCGAAGTCGTCAATCTTCTCCGGCTTGCCCTCGGCAAGCCGCTTTGACGCGAAGCGGTAGAACTTGCGCATGTCCTCATCCTGCGGCGTGACCTCTTCGACCTCCCCCTCGACCACCACGCTGGGGTTGGGTAGGGCAGGGCGGCTTGGCTGCCTTGTTTCATCGCCGCCCGGCATCGCCTCCAGCCCCATGCGCTCGCGGA
>DGDY01000327.1:3032-3722 GCA_002385675.1 Anaerolineales bacterium UBA3940
TCCTTGTCGTCCTGGTAAATCTCAAGCCGTTCGGGCTGGAACTTGAGCCTATATCCGAGCGGGCCGAAAAGCTGCGTGTTGAGCGCCTGCGCGATCTTCTCGCACTCCGGCACCACCGTCTCATCGTAAAACGCCTTGCGGTCTTCCTGCGCCGTCGCGTAATTAGCCGCGTTACTAAACAGCAGCGTTTGCGGCACACCGAGCGCGGTTGCGATGTCCTCCCGCTTGGACGCGGTCAGCCCGGAGAAGTCGACCTCGCCGGGCGAGTGTCCCACCCGCTCGGCGTGTATCCTCCTGCCGCCCACGCCGATGCTGCGAAATGCGTTCTGTACGCCGGTCGCCAGCCGCTCAAACCATTTCGTGATACGCTCGGCATCCGTGCTGAGCATGTCCTCAACGGTAACGATGATCGGGCTCATCATCGCCCGCGCAAAGAAGCCGGCCCCGGCCTCGTCCATGTTGTTCAGGAACCCAGCGGCCCGCATGGCCGCCGCCGCCGGGGACGTGCCCGGTCCCACCTCCGCCGCCCGGTTAGGCAGCCACGAGTACACCACGTCGTCAAGGTCGAGCCGCAGTTCCCGGTTATTCAGGCGTCGTGTAAAGCCCACCAGGCCCGCATTGTCGTCATACAGCGGTCGCACCGTCGTGGGCTGCAGGCGGCGCACGCCGAGCAGCTTGACGCGGTTGCGC
>DGDY01000327.1:3968-4727 GCA_002385675.1 Anaerolineales bacterium UBA3940
CGCCTCCCAGAATGGCAGTACCTTTTCGGGCTGCTCAATCTCGTTGCCGCTGCTGTCGAGCAGCGCCAGCGGCATACTGGCGACCGCGTTGGCGCGCTTGGTGACGGCCTGATACAGCCACGGCACTTGCTGATACAACTCCAGCACATCGCCCGACTCGCCGTAGCCGCCCGTGAGGTACGTCCACGCCTCCTCAGGCAGGGCATTGAGTGGGATTTTCATAGCGCCGTTTGTGATAAATGTTTTCACGTTAGAAGTCCCACAGTATGCCTGTAACGCGCTGGGCGGCCTCGTATGCGAGCGCCAGCGAGATCACCATATCGTCATGCATCCCTGCCGGCGCCTCGTAGCGCCAGCGCCCCGACGGCAGACGCGTCGCCTCGAACGCCTCCAGCTCCGCAATCAATACAGGGTCGTCGGGTATGCGAATATCCCCTCGCTCAAACGCCAGTTGCAGCGCCACCATGAGCTGCTGCTTCGACTCGTTGGTCGTCGTGAAGCCGCGCACCGGCAGCCCCTCCGCTTGCAGCGCCTCGATGTTCGGCCCGCCGATGCTGTTGGCCTCGGCCCAGATCCCCTCGACGCGCCAATAATCCGCCATCGCCCGCAACCGACCGCGCTGCACGTCCCACGCGATCTGATTGAAGCGGTCAATCGCGACCACGCGCCGCAGGTCGTCTATCACCGTGAGCACCGTCCAGTCGTTCGCCTGTGCCCAGTCCACGCCCATGCGATAGCGCCGGCCGGGCTCGGGCTTTG
>DGDY01000040.1:0-10460 GCA_002385675.1 Anaerolineales bacterium UBA3940
AGATGTGTATAAGAGACAGGTACAGCACAGGCTCCTGCTGCCCCGCCTCAATCGCCGCGATCTGGCTGGCGAAGGCGGGCGCGACAAAGCGCTTGCTCTGGCCCGGACCAATCTGGTTGAAGGGGCGCACGCGGATGATCGGCAAGTTGTGGCTGATGAAATATTGCAGGCCGAGCATGTCCTGCGCGACCTTGCTCACGCTGTAGGGGCTGGGCGGGCGCAATGGCTGTTGCTCGTCGATCGGGATGTCATCCGGCGAGACCGGCCCGTAGACCTCTGCCGAGCCAACTACAAGCAGGCGGCTGGGCAGGTCCAGCTTGATCATCGCCAGGATGATGCTGAGCTGAGCCTTGATATTGTTGCTCAGCGTGCCCCAGGGGTTGTCAAACGACTCCGGCACAAAGCTCTGTGCGGCAAGATGATAGATATGGTCCGGGCGAATGTCACGCAGCAGGCGCTCGACGGCGTCGTCGTCCGTGAGGTCTACCTGCCGGAGGGTCATGTCGAAGCGTTGGAGGTCGGGGTAGGACTCTGGCGGCAGGAACGTCGTGCCGAAGACTTCTACGTCGCCCTGTTCCAGCAGATGCTCCGCCAGGTGGTTCCCAACAAATCCGCCGACACCGGTAATCAGTGCTCTCAATGAACTCTCTCACCTGCTGATGTTGTGAATACGAGGATGATGCACGGGCGAGTATAGCGTAAGCCTCCGAGGGCGGCAACGGAGGAAAGCGGGACACCGAGACTGGTTGCCCCCGGCAGACAAATCGCCGCGCACGAGCTTCACGGCGGCCTGCTGCGCCACCGGTAGTGTGCTGGCACAAAGCCCGAACAACATTGCAGGGGCGCAGCAACCTACGCCCCTGCACACACCCGACTGAAGGCGTCGGGTGACCTTGCCCCTGCACACTACGTGCCAGCGCGCCACTCGTTGAGATAGGCTTCCTGCTCGGGCGTGAGCTTGTCGATCTTGATGCCCATCGCCTCGAGCTTGAGGCGGGCGATCTCCATGTCCAGCGCTTCGGGGATGGTGTAGACGGTGTTCTCCAGTGTCTTGGCGTTCTGGAGCATGAACTCGGAGGCGAGCGCCTGGTTGGCAAAGCTCATGTCCATCACGCTGGCGGGGTGCCCCTCGGCGGCGGCGAGGTTCACCAGCCGCCCCTCGCCGAGAATGTGCACCGTCTTGCCGTTCGCCAGCCGGTAGCGCTCGACGAACGGGCGCACAAGCTCAGGCTCCTCAACGGCCATCTCGCGCAGGCCGGACAGGTTAATCTCGACGTTGAAGTGCCCGGAGTTGGCGACGATTGCGCCGTCCTTCATGGCTTCGATGTGATGCGTGTCGATCACGTTGATGTCGCCGGTGGCGGTGACGAAGATATCACCGATGGGCGCGGCTTCCATCATCGGCATGACGCGGTAGCCGTCCATCACCGCTTCGAGCGCCTTGAGCGGGTCCACCTCGGTGACGATGACGTTCGCACCCATGCCCTTGGCGCGCATCGCAATGCCGCGGCTGCACCAGCCGTAGCCCGCCACGACAACCGTCTTACCGGCGATCAGGATATTGGTCGCCCGGACGATGCCGTCGATGGTGCTCTGGCCGGTACCGTAGCGGTTGTCAAACAGGTGCTTGGTCATCGAGTCGTTGACGGCGATGACAGGGAACTTCAGCGCGCCCTCTTTGGCCATGGCACGCAGGCGAATGACGCCGGTGGTCGTTTCCTCCGTCCCGCCGATCACCTCGGGGAGCAACTCGGTGTAATCCTTGTGGAGGGTGCTCACCAGGTCGGCGCCGTCGTCCATCGTAATATGCGGGCGGTGGCTGATCGCCGCCCTGATGTGGTCGTAGTACGTCTCGTCGTCCTCGCCCTTGATGGCGTACACCGGAATCTCGAAGTGCGTGACGAGGCTCGCCGCCACATCGTCCTGCGTGCTGAGCGGGTTGGACGCGGTGAGCACGAGGTCCGCGCCGCCGGCCTGGAGCGTCCGCGCCAGGTTGGCCGTTTCGGCGGTGATGTGCAGGCAGGCCGACATGCGCACGCCCTCAAGCGGACGCTCCTTCTCAAAGCGCTCGCGGATGAGCCGGAGCACAGGCATTTCCTTCGCCGCCCACTCGATGCGGTAGCGCCCGCCATCCGCCAGGCTGGGGTCTTTAATGTCGTAGTCGATTGCCATGAGAACTCCTCAGTCTCAACTTGTCGAAGTCAAATCACACTCAAAGCGGAGATTATAGCGTGTCTCCCCGATGACGCGAACGGTGAGGCGGCCTGTATTGCGGGTGCTGGCATCACCGCGAATGAGCTTCGCGGCTGAAGTTGCCCCACCTCAGCGCCGCACAGCGAGCCCCTCGATAAACTCGGCGACTGCCCGAAACCCCAGCCGCTCGTACACGCGGATGGCTGGGACGTTGTCCTGCGCAACGTTCAGCACGACGGTCTGCATCCCAGCATTGAAGAGCGCCTGCACAACGGCCTGGCTCACCAGTTTGGCAAGCCCTCTCCCGCGATACGCCGGATGGACGACCACGTTGCCGAGCGCCGCCATGCGTGCCGCCGCCGCAAGCAGGTGGGTGCCCGCACTCGCGACGAGCGCGCCGTCCTGCCTGATCCCGTAGTAGACGCCGCTCTCAATCATCTCCGGGTCGAAGGCGATGTCCTCCAGCGCGCGGTTGTCGTGCGCGGCGGCCAGCTCCAGCAGCGCACGCACCTCCCCGGCGCTGTCCGCGCCGAGCCGTACCGGGGCAGGGGTGTCGCCTGCTAGGGGGATAGGCGTGAAGCCCTCCGCCGTGATGCGCATCCGCAGCATGTCAAGCCGGTGTGATACCCGGTAGCAGGCCTCAACGAGCGGCACGCCCTGCGGCGGGCAGATGAACTGCACGTGCTCCGGCCCGACGCCGTGCGCCAGCAACGCTTCCAGCGCGGGGAGGCTGCCCATCAGGAACAGGGCAGTGGGGTCGAGCGCCGTGTAGACGAGCGCCAGCCCCTCGATTTCCTCACCCCGGCAGGCCGCGTGCCACGTCGCGTGCTCGGCGTAGGGCGGCTCCAGATCGCCGAGGGCGTAGGCGGCGTAATCCGGGTCGGTCATGAGAAAAGCGCGGACCGGCCCGTCGGCGGTCAGCGTTGTGATGGTATAGGCGCTCACTCGTCCTCGTCCAGCATGGAGTCGAGCAGGCCGCCGTCGTCGAAGTGCTGGCGGAAGCGCTCAACGAATTCGCGCCGGGTGTAGGCGTGGTTCTGCGTGCCGACCTGCTCAAGCGCATACGTGGCTGCCAGCGCACCGACACGCCCGCTCAGTTCCCAGCCCCAGCCGGCGGCGAGGCCCTTCAGCAGCCCGCCCCGGAAGGCGTCGCCGACGCCGGTGGGGTCACGGAGCACGCTCGGCGCGACGGCGGGGATGTGGTAGACGTCGGTGTCGGTGTAGATGTCGGTGCCGTTCTCGCCGCGCGTCACGATGACCGTACCGGCACGCTCCATCAGATCGTCATGCGTGAAGCCGGTCTTGCGGGTGAGCGCTTTGTATTCGTACTCGTTCGTGATAAGGATGTATGCGCCGTCCACGCCCTCGGCCAGTTCTTCACCCGTTACCCGGGCGACCTGTTGGCTGGGATCGTACATGTAGGGGATGCCGCGTTCCTTGCACTCGGCGATCAGGTTACGCATGGCAACCGGGTCGTTAGGCGAGATCACCACAAGGTCGGGCGTGCCCTCCACCGCCTCGGCCAGTGACAGGTCGCGCGAGCGCGCCATCGCGCCGGTGTAGAACATCGCGATCTGCGCCTGCTGGCTGTCCGTGCTGACGAAGAACGACGCCGTGTAAAGGTCTTCATAGATGCGCGTGCCGCTTGTGTCCACGCCGACCTCTTCAAGCGCGGCCTTGTACACGTCGAAGTCCATCCCCGCCGTGCCCACGAGGATCGGACGCTCGCCGAGCAGCGCGAGCGTGTAGGCGATGTTCGGGGCAACACCTCCCCGGTGACGGGTCATTTCATCTACGAGGAAGCTGACGCTGATCGAGTCGAGGTTTTCAGCGAGCAGCATCTCTTTGAAGCGCCCCGGGTAGGTCATGATGTAGTCGAAGGCAATGGAGCCAGTGATGGCGATACGCATGTCGTCCTTATCCTTTGAACGTGCGGGCAGGCGGCGTGATGCCTGCCGCCTGCCTGTGAAATCAGATTCGTATGGGTCTGGGCTAATAGCCGTAGTCAAATTGTACGCTGAGTTCCGCGCTGCGTGCGGCGCCGACAATTACCTGCAGGATATCTCCGGCGAAGTGCGCCAGCCCAACAAGCGGGACGTCTGGCCGGATCCAGATCATCGCGAAGGCGTTATCCTCCCACTCGCGGGTTTCGGTGCCGGGCGGGGGTGTCAGCCCGCGCTGCCGCAGTGTCTCGACCGGGTCGCCCGTATGCCCGCGATACGGGAAGTTGAGGACAAAGCCCTCAAGCTGCCCGTCATGCTCGGACGCTTCCGGGAGGATCTGCAGCCAGTAGTCAGGCCGGTCGTCTGCCTCGATGGTCATGCCGGGGGCGTGCTCAAGCTCGACCACGGCCTTGCCAACAAGCTCTCCCAACCAGATTGCAACATCAGCGTCGAGGGGCACGATCACGCCTCCAGGTCATCAAACAGCGAACGCTGCCCCGGCGCAATGGCCGGGCGGATAGTCTCCCGCCGGTGCTCTCTGCGTGGTTCCGGTTCGTGAGCCTCGCCGGGGAGCGGCTGGAGTTGCTCCCCGCGCACCGCTCGGCGCAGGTTCAGATCGAACGGCGGGTAGACGATGCCGTTCTCGGTGACAATGCCTGTCACGTAGCGATGCGGGGTCACGTCGAAGGCCGGGTTGCGTGCAGGGTAGTGCTCCGGCACGATAGCCTGCCCGAACGGCGCGCGCACCTCATCCGGCGAGCGCTCCTCGATGGGGATGTCGTCGCCGGTGGGGAGCGACAGGTCTATCGTCGAGGTGGGGACGACCGGGTAGAACGGGATGCCGTTCTCATGCGCGAGGACGGCAATGCTGTACGTGCCGATCTTGTTGGCGACATCGCCATTAGCCGCCGTGCGATCCGAGCCGACAAACACGATGTCCACCTGCCCGGTCCGCATGAAGTGCCCGGCAGCGCCATCGACGATGATGTCAAAGGGCACGCCCGCCTGCTCAAGCTCCCACGCTGAAAGCCGCGCGCCCTGCAGGCGCGGGCGCGTCTCATCAAGCAGTACGTGGATGCGCTTGCCCTGCTCATGAGCGGTGCGGATGACTCCGAGCGCGGTGCCCCAGCCAACCGTTGCCAGCGCCCCGGTGTTGCAGTGGTGCAGGATGGTATCACCGTCGCGCACGAGAGAAGCGCCGTACTCGGCCATGCGGCGGTTGATCTCCACATCCTCGTCGGCGATGCGCTGGGCGTTGCGCAGCAGTTCGGCGCGGATGTCCTCGACGCGCTGCCAGGTCTCGTCGCGCACGATCCGCATTTGCTGGTTGACGGCCCAGGCCAGGTTGACGGCGGTGGGGCGGGCGGCGCGCATCACGCTGGCGGCTTCTTCCAGGTAGCGCACCAACTCCTGCCGGTTGGCTGCATCGAATTGCTGGGCGGCGAGCGCAATGCCAAACGCGGCTGCCGCGCCGATAGCGGGCGCACCGCGCACGACCATGTCGGTGATGGCGTGAGCGACGTCGGCGTAGTTGTCGTACTCGACCAGTTCCAGTTCCCAGGGCAGCTTGCGCTGGTCGATCATACGCACTCGGCCCTCATGCCATTCGACGGTCCGCATAACAACCTCCCCGGACTTGTCTGCGCCGATAGCTAGCGCCGGCTCAGGCCAGCGCCGGGCGGCAATCGTGATGGCACTGCAAAGTCTAGCTTACTCAAAATAGGCTGTCAAAGCAGCACTGCGGGCCCTACGGCGTGGTATAGTACAGTTGATGATAACGTCCGACCGGCCCGCCGCAGGCGGGAAACGGTGACAAGGAGAGTACCCATCGTGAAAATCGCAGTCGTGACTGAGGACGAGCGCCAGGTGAGCCAGCATTTTGGCCGCGCGCCATTGTGTGTGGTGTTTACGGTTGAGGGTGGGGTCGTCACTGCGCGGGAGGTCCGTGAGAAGCCCGCTCACCAGCGCGGAGGGCACGGGCAGGGTCACGGGCACGGCGTCGAGGGGCAGCACGCAAATCCCGATGCAGGCGCGTGGCATGCGGCGATGATCGAGCCTATCGCAGATTGCGACGTGCTGATCGCCGGGGGGATGGGGCGCGGCGCGTTTTTCTCGCTCCAGCAGGCCGGGATCGAGCCGATCATCACCGACCTCCGTGGGGTGGAAGAGGCTGTGCAGGCGTATATCGACGGCACGCTCGTGAATCACATGGAGCGGCTGCACTGAGAGTGGGGTGGATGCAGCCCGGCCCTTTTCCATAGCTAATCCGCCGCGACTAAACGTCGCGGCTTCCATTTGTGCGATAAAGCCATATGCCGCCCGGCAATGGCTTATCCGCTGAACCCCGCCACCCCTTGCAAGATGGCGGGGTTCAGTCAGTGTCGCTTCGTGTAGTGATACTGGTAGGCAAAACCCTCTCAGCGGTTTTCCGTCTCGACCAGCACGCTGCTCGCCTCCTTCACCTCGACCTTGCGGTAGACCTCCGCCGGGGCGCGCTGCTCGCCGTTCACCGTCAGCAGGTCGGCAATGCGGATGCCAAACAGCCGCTCGTTCTCCTGCAGATAGGGACAGATTAACGCCCAGTCCTCCGGCGTGAGCTCGCCAAACGTACCGCCGTTCAACTGCGCGTCGCTGACCTTATGGTGCGGGTCACGCAGATAGATCGCGCCGCCGGATGCTAGCGAGAACAGGTTGCCGCCGGGGTAGGGCGTGTCGAGGTCGACGACGCACCCGCTTTCGTCGAGCGTGATACCGTTGAGGATGGCGAAGCCGCCGCCATTGAGCGGGTCGCCTGCCATGAAGGACTCGGCGAGGTAGTCGAGGCAGGTGCCGTTGATCACGACGCGGGGCCGCCCAACGGCATTGATCAGCGGACGGCCCGCCGCCGAGCCGCGCACGTACACCTCGCCGCCCTTTGCGCCGTATAGGAACGTCTGCCCGACATCGCCGTAGACGACGAGCTTGCCGCGCCGGAGGATCTGCCCGAGTTGATCCTGCCCGTCGCCGTGAATCGTGACCTCGCCCCCATCGAGGCCGGAAGCGGCGTAGTCGCCGACATCGCCATACAGGTCGAGGCGCACGCCGTCGCTCGCAGGGCCAAGCCCGCTGCCTGCGAAGCGACCGCCGCGCCAGTTATATGCGACGATATGCCGCCAGCCGAGCGCAACCGCGTCGGCGATGAGGCGTGCGGCGCTGTCGTCGCCCTCCGGCGGGAAGCCAAGCGTGTCCACGACCAGCGTGGCTTCTTCATCCAGCGGCGGGCGGAGGGTCGTGCGGCAGGACGCCGCAATGCGCCGCACCGCGCGGAGCGAACCGGGCACGGCATCCAGCCCTGGAACAGCACCGAAGAGCCGGGCAAGCGCCGCGTCGATCAGTGTGTGGAATGAGGCCCGCTTTTTCGCCCCGAGGTCGGAGGGTACATCGCGCAGGCGCGTTAGCACCTCACGCGAGAAGGCCCACTCCGCATCGCCGTGCTGCCCGAACCCGGCCAGTTCATCGAGCGCCCAGGCAAGCTCATCCCAGCCGGCAGCGGGTAGCATGGGGCGGGTGTGCTCAAGCAGCGAGGGCGCGCCGCCGTCATCAAAGGCACGGTAGGCAGCCTGCGTCCAGGCCTTGCGGAAGCCGGGTGCGGCCCGCTCCGGGCGCAGGTTGGCCCGGTCTACATGCTCCCGGTCTGCCGCCACCGTTACAGCCTGGCCGAACTTGTTGTAGCAGGCAAGCCCATCCGCCGTAACGCAGAACCGGAATGCGCCGCCGTCCGTGTGCGACCCGCCACGTGCCACCCAGGTGAGATCAGGGTGAGGCTGGAAGCGTGCATCCTCCTCCACCAGCGAGCGCAGGCAGGCGTTGATGGCCTGCCGCTCGGAGGCGATCAGGCCGATCTGTACCGGCTCGCCGCTTGCGGGTGTGAGGTTCTCGTACAGCGCAAAGACCTGCGGACGGAGCATGCTGGTATCGGTGATGCCGAGCAACTCATACCTGCTCTCTGAGGGGTGCGAGCGGGCCACGATGAAGAACCATGGCCCGTCGGGCGAGCCGTGTATGTGCGCCCGCTGTACGGCGTGGTAAAGCTGCTGCTTCTCGGCGGGCAGCATGGCGAAGTCGTGCTCGGTGGTCGGGGCCATTGCCTCAAGCGTAACCTCAAGCGGGTAGCCGTAGACCCGGTCCCACAGGTCAAAGAGCAGCGCGGCAACCTCGGTGTCAGTCAGGAACAGCGGGACCATCCCTCGCTGACGCAGGTACTCGCTGACGGCATGGTAGTTGGCGAAGTCGCCGTTGTGCACGAGCGCCTCGTTCAGCCCGATGAAGGGGTGCGCACCGCCGGGGTGCCACACTCGGCCCTTCGTCGGGTAGCGCTGGTGGGCGATCCACACGTGCGCGTGCAGATCTTCGAGCCGGTAGGCCTCAACGACCTGCTCTGCGTAGCCGACGATCTTCAGCACGATGAGGTCGCGCCCGTGCGAGAGGACGAAAGCCCGCTTCTCGCCGAGGCTGGCATAGAAGGCCGTGTTGAGCTTGAGCGTGTTCTGGTAGACGAACTCGTCCTCAAGCTGGCGGGCGTCAAGCGCAGTCAGGTGGTTGTCAGCGGCGAAGCGCTCCAGCGCGTCCGGGCGGGCGCGCACGAAGTAGCGCATCACATCCGGCGGGGGGACTTCCAGCCCGTCCACCTCGCGGAAGTCGCCCACGCGCTCGACGGGGTAGCCCTGGGCGATCTCAAAGTGTGGCTCGATGAAGGCCGCCTCGATTTCTGCGCGTGCGGTTGGGTCCAGCAGGGCGATTTGCAGCAACGTGTGCGTCTGGAGGGTGTCACGGTCCACGCGCATCTCTGCCGGATCAAGCCCGGCCATGGCGATGCCGCCACCCTTGCCGTTGCCGCGGTTGTGCATCTGGCGGGCGGCGGTCAGCACGTGCCGCCCCGCGACCGGCGTGCGTGAGGCCAGGCCGAGCACGCCGCAGCCGCCCTCCGCCGCCTCGGGGCTGCGCTGTGCGGCGCGGACCCCGGCGGGAAGTGTGGCGAGCAGCCGGGCGCGCGCCTCGATAATCTGCCGTGCGGTCTTGTTGAGCATCATGATCCTGTCCTCGTCCGCTAATCCAGATACACCAGTAAGTCACTGCGGCCCCGCAGCTCGGCGATGGATGTCATACCGAACCGCTCCAGGATGCCGCCAAGCTGCCACAGCCAGGCGCGATACATGTTCACAATGCGCTGCCACGCCTCCTGCGGGTTGACGAGCCTGGCGTGCTCCGGGTCCGTCGTCGTGATGCCGAACGGGCAGCCGAGGCCCTTTTCACACTGGGCGATGCGGATGCAGCCGATGGCGACAAGCTCCGCCGTGCCGATGATCGCGCCATCCGCGCCGAGCGCGATGGCCTTGGCGACATCGTAGGCGGTGCGCAGACCGCCGGAGGCCATCAGCACGACCTCGTCTCGGATGCCCTCCTCAACGAGGAAGTGATGCACCTTCGGAATGGCGTACTCGATGGGCATGGCGATGTTTTTCTTGGCGATCTCCGGTGCCGCGCCGGTGCCGCCGTACGCGCCGTCAAGATGGATGATGTGCGCACCGGCGTAGTACGAACCGACCGCAACCATGTCCACGTCGGTCGGCGTGGAAACCTTCACGCTGATGAGCGCACGCGGGTTGGTCTGCTTGAGCCAATCGACGTGCTTCTTGTGGTCCTCGACGGAGTAGACGCTGTGGAACGGGAAGGGCGAGAACAGCGACGTGCCCTGCACCGCCTCGCGCAGTTGGGCGACGGTGTCCGTGTTTTTGTTGCCGAGCAGGTGGCCGCCCAGACCGGGCTTTGCGCCCTGCGCGTACTTGATCTCCAGCACGGGCGCGCGCTGGAGTGTGGCCTCGTTCACGCCGAACAGGCCGGTTGCCACCTGCGTGATGATTGTGTCCTTGAACTCGGCGAGCGCGTCCGGGTAGCCGCCTTCGCCGGTTGAGGAGAGTGTGCCAAGCTCCGCCGCCGCGCGGAAGCGGGCGTACATCACCGGGAAGCCGATGCTGCCGTAGGACATGCCCGCGCCGTACCAGGGCACGGCGATGCGGCGCTGCGGGCGGCCATCAGCGCGGCGGTTGAGCGCCAGGCTGAAGTCGAAGCGGGCGGGGTCGGCGAGCGGCACATCCGCCGGGTCGGAGTCAAGCTCAAAGGCGAAGGCGAGACGGTCAAAGCCGCCGTCCGAGTCGCCAGTGCGGTATTCGACGGTGCCATCCGGCGGCGCGCCGGTGCGGGCCATCTGTTGTGTCGTGTGCAGCAGCCACACCGGCCAGCGGAAATCGCCCTCAGGTGCAGGCTCGGCGGGGGGGGGGGGGGGGG
>DGDY01000040.1:10545-10802 GCA_002385675.1 Anaerolineales bacterium UBA3940
CCCTCAGGTGCAGGCTCGGCGGGGAGGCGGCGGTAGCGGCTGGCCGGAGCCGTACCGCCCAGCCACGCGCGGAAGGCGGCGTCCTCGGCGGTGTGCCAGATCGTGCGCCCGACCTCGCCGCGCAGCCGCCGCACCTCGCGCAGACCCATCGCGCCCAGGGCTTCGAGAAGCTGATCGCGCCAGGCGTTCATCAGGTTGACGACCCGCTGCGCGCCCCAGGCCGCGCCGAAGTCCTCCTGTCTCTTATACACATCTCT
>DGDY01000059.1 GCA_002385675.1 Anaerolineales bacterium UBA3940
TGGATGCAGGCATCCCGGACGACGACGCCGAGGTCTACGCCGAGGGTCTGCGCCGGGGCGGCACGCTGGTGATGGTCAACACAACCGACGACATGGCGCCTCGGGCGGTCAACATCATGAACGCGTACAACCCGGTTGACATCGAGCGCCGGGCGATGGACTGGCGCTCGCAGGAGTGGACCGGCTTTGACCCGAACGCCGAGCCCTACACCGGACAGGACATCCCCGCACAGCATCCGACGGGCATGACGGATCGCGAAACAGACTTCGAGACGACACGCTCCATGGGCGAGTTCGACCGCGAAACCGACCTCGAAGCGCACCGCCCCATGAGCGAGCTGGCCCGTGAAACGGACCTGGGGACGCAGCCTCCGAAGGACGAATTTGACCGCGAAACCGACTTCGAGACGCCCGTGGACAAGTTCGACCGTGAGACGGACTTTGAGACTCAGCAGCCCCTGAGCGGGTTTGACCGTGAGACGGACTTCGGGACGCAGCGCTCCATGAGCGAGATGGAGCAGGGTACCGACATGCCTGAGCGCCACCCGGCGGATCGCCCGATGGGCAGCCCGGTGAGCGATGCGGAGGAAGCCTTCAGGGAAGGCACGACTGAGATGCACGGGAAGGCTGAAGAAGCCCTGACCGGCATGCAGTCCCACCTCACCGGAGAGGGTGAATTCGGGAAGGATGTCAGCGAGCACACGGAGACGATCCGTGACAGGCTGCAGCGCATCGAGATCAACATCCAGGAAATCGAGCCGGAGATCGAGCGCGGCTACGAGCGGCACTACGGCATGACGTATGGCGAGTCGGGCCGCGACTACGAGTACTATCAGCCCGCCTACCGCTACGGCTATGCACTGGCCTCCAGCGGTCACTATCGTGACTACCGCTGGGAAGACGTCGAGCCCGAGCTGCGCCGCGACTGGGAGCGCCGCAACCCGGGCAGGCTGTGGGACGAGATAAAGGAGGCGGTGCGCGAGGGGTGGAACAGCATCACCTGATCGCGCTCGCACGGCAGTACGGGCGAGAACCGGCGGGGTCTGCGCATACAGGCCCCGCCGTGCTGTGCGGGGGGCATGGCAAGAAGCCTGTTAGATACGCCTGCGTTCGTGCCAGGCCCACCACCGGCGTGGTATAATAACCCCCGATCGGAACGCCATAATGAGCAGGACGTCCGGTCGCGAAAGCAAAAGCATTCATTCACAGGTAGAACAATGGCACTACGAGAGATTGTTCTGATCGGCGACGACGTGCTGCGGAAGAAGGCGCGCCGCGTGCGGGTATTTGACGAGAAGCTCCACGAGCTTCTTGATGACATGCTGGAGACGCTGGAGCACGCCGCCGGGGTAGGGCTGGCAGCGCCGCAGGTCGGTGTTAGCGAGCGCGTGGTTGTTATTCGCCTGCCGGATGACGAGGAAGAGTACGGCCCGGATGCAGGCGTGCTGTACGAGCTTGTCAACCCGGAGATCATCAAGGCCTCGCGTGAGACGGTGATGGGCATTGAAGGCTGTCTGTCGATCCCCAATTATTATGGCGAGGTCGAGCGCTCGGTTGAGCTGGTCGTGCGGGCGCAGGACCGCTACGGCAACGAGTTCCGTGTGAAGCCGCGCGACTGGCTGGCGCGGGTCTTCCAGCATGAGATCGATCATCTGGACGGCATCCTGTACATCGACCGCACCGACAAGGTCTGGAAGGTGGGCGAGGAGCCGGACGCCGTCGAGGAGCCGGGGACCGCACCGGCGGCAGAATAAGCGGGTTTTGTGTGAGGCTGAGGGGCGCTGCATGCGCCCCTTTTTGTTCCCTCACCCCCTCTCCCAGCGACCGAAGGTCGCGACCGGGATGAGGGCGTGCTGCAAAGCAGCCAGGGGTGAGGCCCCCTAAAGCCTTTAACAATCGCACAGCGTTTGCGCCGGGTTAATGCTATAATGGCGGGTGGTGTCCGAGCAGGGAGATTTGACCGGTGTTCGACCAGATATTAGACCTCGTCGGCCAGCCGCCGGGCAGCCTCGTCTACCATGTCATTATCCTGTTTGCGCTGGAGGCCGCCGTCGCGATCAGCATGGGCCAGTGGATGCGCGAGCGCGCTTCCGGCACGCTGCGCCTCGCGATTGGCTCGTTTGCGCTGCTGCTCGCGCGGATGGCGCTGGTGGTCGCCTCGCTGGCCGCGTGGCAGGGCTATCTCCCGCATAACGTGCTGCTGCCGCCGGTCGAGCGCCTTGTTGATACCGTCACCGTGCTCGGGCTGGCGTGGGCCTTCGTCACGATGGACCAGCCGTCGCTGAAGCGGCGCAACTTCAGCGCGGATGTGACCGCCGGGCTGATGCTCGGCCTGACGCTCATCCTGTTCATCGGCACGTACTACTTCTGGACGACATCCTTCTCCAACAACATCCTGTTCAACGGGACGTGGCTTGACATCGCCTGGAGCGCCGCGCAGGTCGTGATCGGCGTCGTTGGGCTGGTGTGGATGCTCACACGCATCCGCTATGTGTACGACCCGCTGCTCAAGGGCGTCATGCTGATCCTGCTGGCAGCCGCCGCCGCTGTGCACATCCTGCAGCCGACGCTCGGTGATGTCGCGGCGGCACAGCGGGTGGCACAGGCGATTGTGATCCCGATGCTCGCCGCCGTTGCCTTCCGCCACGTTGTCGAGCAGCTTCTGCACTGGGACGAGTTCGAGCCGAGCCGGCTGGCCGCTCCGGCGGTGGGTGTCGCCGCGCCGGGCGCTGCACCGGCCTCTCCGCCCGCCCCGCCGCCCGGCATGGCCGACGAAACCGTGCGCCACCAGCCCAAGCCGGAGAAGGAAGAGGAGGCAGGCCCCGCCCCGAAAAAGAAGGAGGAGGCTCCCCAGCCCGCCATCACCCCGGCGCTGCTGGAAACGGTCGATGCGGTTGGCCTGCTGCTCAGTTCGCTGGAGCCGTCGAACATCGTGCGCGAAGCGCCGAAAGCCGTCGCAACCGCCCTCCGCGCCGATATCTGCGTGCTGGCTATCGTGGATGAGGACGTTCAGGAAGCCGCCATCCTCGGCGCGTATGACAACATCTCGCAGACCGGCCTGCGCCGTGACGTGCTGAACCTCGCCCGGCACCCGTCCATTGTGAGCGCGCTGGCCCGCCTGCGGCAGGTCCGGCTGACCCCGCAGCGCAACGCGGGCGAGCTGCGCGACATCTACGACCGGCTGGGTATTACGCGCGAAGGTCCGGCGTACATCCAGCCGCTCGTTAACAACGACGACCGGGTCGGCGTGCTGATCCTCGGCTCGCCATACTCCGGGCGGCATTTCAGCGAGGAGGAGCGCAACCTGCTCGACCGGCTAGCGCCGCTCGTCACGGCGGCCCTGCTCAACGCCGAGGCCTACCGGGCCATGCAGGATAAGGCCGAAAAAGCCGTCGCGCAGGAGGCGAGCCGAATCGTTGAGCTGGCCGACGACGTGACGGCCAAGACCGCCGAGCTCAACGCGGCCAAGCGGCAGATCGAGGAGATGAAGGCTTACATCCGTGACCTGCACCGGCAGGTTGAGGAGTTCCCCGTACAGCAGCAGGCCGCACAGTGGGAGATCGAGAAGCTGCTGCAGGAGATCGAAACGCTGCGCAACGAGGCAGCCCGCGCCGCGCGGCTTGAGGAGGAACTTGAGGCGGTGCGGGCGGCAGCCGCCGCGCCGCAGGCTCCCGCCGGGGAGGGCATGGCGAGCGAGATCGCCGCGCTGCGCGCCCAGCTAGCGGCGGCCCGCACGTTCGAGGAGGAGGTCGGGCTGCTGCAACAGCAGCTTGCCGAGCGCACCCGCGAGGTGGTGAAGCTGCGCTCGCGGCTGGTGGAGGCTGAGGCGGTCGTGGAGGCGCTGCGCGAGCAGGTCCGCATGATGCAAGACACCGGCGAGGTGCGCGGCCTCGACGCCCTGCAGGAGCGTATCGCCGGGCAGGCCCGGAAGATCGAGGCGCTGGAAGGCCAGCTTGCCCGGGCGCAGGCGTTGCTGGACGCCGAACCGTCCGCCGCTCCCCGGCTGGAGCCGGAACGGGTAGACGTGCTGTATGCGGTCGAGGAAACCATCACGCGGCTGGCCGGGCCGCTTGGCGAGCGGCGGATCACGCTGCGGCTGGCGGTGCCGCCTTCACTGCCCGCCATCATCGCCGACCGGCAGGCGGTGCTTGACATCCTGTACCACCTGCTGAACAACGCCGCGCTGGCCTCGCCCGATGGTAGCGAGGTGACGCTTGCGCTGTCCGCGCAGGAGGGCAAGCTGCCCGTGGGCGACGGGCGTGAAGTCGAGGCCCCGTGCCTGGAGATCGCCGTGGCGGACACCGGCGCGGGCGTCGACCCGGAGCATCATGAGCGGGTGTTCGAGCGCGCGGCTGAGATCAGCGGGCTGGGTGACCGGGGTGATGGCCTGCCGCGTGTGCGGGCGCTCGTCGAGGCGCACGGCGGCTGTATCTGGCTGGAGAGCGAGCGCGGCGCGGGCACGACGTTCCACGTGCGGATGCCGCTTGAGCCGGTCAGCGTGGAGGATCAGTCGTGAAGCCAAGCTGGGTGCAGCAGGCGCTCGCCGGGCTGGCGATCCTGTTCGTCGTCACAGCGGCGCTTGCGGGCGGCTTCCTGCTGATGATCGGCGACGACCCGCTGGGCGCAGGGTCACGCGGGTATCCAACGCCGACGCCGTTCCGCCTGCCGACGTTGCCGCCGGGCGGTGTTGCCGGGGTAACGCCGCAGACGGGCGTACCCCCGACTGTGACGCTCAGCCCGACGGACGCGCCGAGCGATACGCCGGAGCCAACCCCGACCAACGTGCCGCCGCCAACCTCAACGCCTCCGCTTTCTGATACGCCTGTTCCGCCGCAGCCCACGACGACGGTCTGCACGGTGCGGGTCGGGTGGGTTCCCTACACCGTGCAGCGTGGCGAGACGCTGTTCCGTATTGCGCTGCGCTACGGGCTATCGACCGGCGAGCTTCAGCGGGGCAACTGCCTGCCGGACACCTCGCTCATAGCCGGTCAGACGCTCTATGTGCCGAACGTCCAGCCGCGCCCGCAGCCGACGAGCGCACCCCTGCCGACCGCTACGCTCCCGCCGGTTGCGTCGGGTGGGGGCGGGTCTATTGCCCGGCCCGAGCCGGGCACGACCGCCGGTGCGTGTACCGACCCTAACTCCACAATTACATCGCCGGGCGTCGGCGCGGTGATCAGCGGCAACGCGCCGTTCTACGGGACGGCCATGCATCCCGACTTGCAGTTTTACAAGCTGGAGGTCCGGCGGCACGGCACGAGCGGCGAGCAGGACTTCGTGACGGTGCATACCGGCACCGAGCCGGTGCAGAACGGCCTGCTCGGCACGGTCAACACGGTGGCGTTTGAAAACGGCGACTACTGGGTGCGGCTTGTTGTCGTGGACAGCACCGGCAACTACCCGGAGCGCTGCTCGATCCTGTATACGTTCCGGAATTGAGGTCTCTCTCACCCCACGAACCGCCGCAGGCGGCTCCCCGTTTCGTGTTGTTCATATACTGGACGGTGGCAGGGGCAGGTCTAATGATGCGGTCGATGCGGAGCATCGCGCATCACACCTGCCCCTACTTAACCTGAATGGTTGATCAAGGGTCAAAAATCCGCTCTACCTGATTTCTCAACCTCCCCCTTGCAAGGGGGAGGAAGCGACCCTCCGGGTCGCTGGTGGGGATTACCGGCGGCTGCTATACACCGACCTACTTTGATAGATTGGCCTGCCCACCCCCATTCTCACCGCCGCCGGATGGCGACCGCTGCCGCCCCGGCGATCACCGCCGCGCCGAGTGCGATCAGCGCCGGGCGCAGCCAGCCCGGCGGCTCTGCCACAACCGGCTCGCTGATGGCGGCAGCCTGCACCGCGACCGTTTCGGCAGGCGGCGTCTCGACGAGGGCCGCCGCCTCGGTCGGCACAGCGGTGACCGTTGGTGCCGGCTCCGTTGTTGGCATCAGGGTGGGGGGTGGCGGGGTGTGCGTCGGCCAGGCGATCGGGCCGAGCGGCAGCGGCTCGCCGCCCGGCTCGACGGTGGGGTCCGGCCCGCGACGCCGCCCCGGCTCGCGCGCGCCCTCCTCGACAAGCAGCCAAGGCATCCCGCCGATCAGGCAGCCAGCCTGCGGGTCGTCACAGGCGGCGCCCTCCAGCACGAGGGCATAGTAGCCATCCTCCGGTTGCACGGTGCGGCGGCTGCCGTCCAGCCCGACCAGCGTGGCCTGACGGCTCCGCGCGGGCACGAGCAGCGTGGAGGTCTGCGAGGTGCGCGCCCAGGCGACGGTCGTCAGCCGATCGGGGAAGGCCAGCCGCACCGCTTCGACGTGCGGGTGTGTGTCGTCGAGGCGGCGGGCGGACGTCAGGCCGGAGAACTCGTCGAGGACGAGGCGGTAGGCGCTGTGCGCCGGGCGAGGGCTGCCATCCGCACGTAGCAGCCCGAACCCCTCGCCGCTATCAGCCTCGAAGTCATCCACCAGCCGGTACACGCCGATCCGCACACCCCGGTCGGCGGCGAAGGCCAGCGCATGCGCCTGCACGATGTAGGCCGCCTGTTGCTCCGGCGTGATGTTCGGGTAGCGACTGAACGTTGTGTCCTCGGTGTAGGCGAGCGGATCGAGGGCAGGGCGCACACCCGCGATGCCCCACACCTCCTTGAGCGTGATGCCGTGCATGTGCATCTCCAGCAGCGCCCGCTCAAGCTGCGTGTGCAGGGCATAGGGCGAGAACGTCGAGCGGACCATCACCGCGTCGAAGTAATAACCGTTCGGTGCGGCGGATGAGTCTTCGACGACGATGTCGAGGAAGGCGTCGAGCCAGGCGGGGTCAGCGCCCTCCAGCGTGCCGAGGTGGATGATGGCATGGGGGTTGGCCTCCCGTGCGACCTCATGCGCGACCTTGACCAGCCGGTAGTAGTCCATGACGCTGCCGTCCCAGGTTGCGCCCGGTGCGGTGGGCGGCGCGTCCTGTCCCTGCCAGATGGCCCAGCGATTGACGCCGCGTACCGCGCCGTAGCTCACGGCCTGCCGCACGAAGGTGGCCCAGGTGTTTGTCAGGCTGTCGGGCGGGTCATACAGCCCGCGCGGGATGCCGCTGCCGGGTGCGCCGTCGGTGGCCCAGGCGGGTGTGCCCACCAGCACGCCGACGATCTCGCGGCCCGCGCCCGCTGCCTGTGCGAGGTAATCGCCCGTCGCCGGGCCGGTGTTCCAATCGCCCGGCCCGCCGGGCTGAAGCTCATCCCACCGGAACTCGATGATCTCCCATGCCGTGCCGAGCGCGGCGGCCTCCTCAGGGGCCTGCCACGCGCCCACCAGTCCAAAGCGCGGATCGGCACGTCGCTGGGCGCTCGCCGCAGCCGACAGCGCGGCGAGGACCGCGAGAAGGAGCGACAGCCGCAGCACCAGAGAGAGGATTTTCATCAAGAGCCCTTCGTTTGAGTGAATGCCAGACCGGGAGCGCAGGCCGAGCGGGAGCTATGCGCGCTCCGCCGGACGGATGTCCTCGACGCGCATCTGCAGCCGACGGCTCCCGTTCCACACGTTGGCCTCAAGCTGGTAGGCTACATCCACCACCTCGGGCAGCGTGTCGATCAGATGGCCGCACCGGAAGGCGATGGCCTCGACCGGCTGGCCGCTGCCGTTGTCGAACAGCAGCTTGAGATGCTGCCCTTCGGTCCCGACGCAGGTCCGCCCCTTGATGACCGCGCCCCGCGTGCAGAATATCGGCGCCTCGTTCGCCTCCCCGGTCGGCTCAAGCACTTCCAGCAGGTCGACAAGCTCGAGCGACACCTCGTTCAGAGGCAGCTCAGCGTCGATGGTGAGCCGGGGGGACAGTTCCTTGTCGGCCAGCTCCTCCGCCGCGATGTCCCACAGGGCGTCGCGGAGCGCCTCGATATTCTCGTTGCGCACGGTGAAGCCCGCCGCCGCCGCGTGCCCGCCGTACCGCTCCAGCAGGTCGGCGCACTGGTCCAGCGCCTCGGTGATGTTGAATTCCGGGATGCTGCGGCAGGAGCCGTGGCTCTCCTCCTCGCCGACCTGAACGACGACGGAGGGGCGGTAGTACTGCTCGGTGAGGCGGCTGGCGACCAGCCCCACGACGCCCTGCTCGAACTCGGGGTTCGCCGCGAACAGCAGCGGCTCGTCCGCCGGGTCGCCGGGGAAGGCGCTCTCGGCGATCTCCTGCATGGCGCGGGTTTTCTCCTGCCGGAGCCGGTTCAGGGCGTTGAGCCGCTCTGCATACTTCATTGCCCGCATGGGGTCGGGTGCGGTGAGCAGGTTGTAGGCCACCATCGCGGAGTCGAGCCGCCCCGCCGCATTGATGCGCGGTCCGATGCCGAAGCCGATGGTCATCGCATTGATCTGCCCCGGCCTGAGCTTCGCCTCCTGATAGAGCGCCAGCAGGCCGGGCCTCTGCGGACGGTTCAGCCGGGCCAGCCCGCGCTTCACCAGTACGCGGTTCTCGCCGACGAGCGGCGCGATGTCGGCCACCGTGCCGATGGCGACGAGGTCCAGCCAGTCGGCGGGGTGCCACTCGTCGAGGCCCTTCTGCTTGCGCCGGACGCCCTCCGCGTACAGCGCCTCGGCGATCTTGTAGGCGATGCCGACGCCCGCCAGCATCTTCTCCGGGTAGGGGCAGCCCGGCTGCTTGGGGTTGATCACCGCGTAGGCGTTCGGCAGCTCGCGCCCGACGCTGTGGTGGTCGCTGATGATCATGTCGAGGCCGTAGCTGTTGGCGTCCTCGACCTCTTTCAGCGAGCGGATGCCGCAGTCCACCGTGACGACGACCTTCACGCCCTCTTCCGCCAGCCGGGCGAGCGCCGGGCTGTTCAGCCCGTAGCCCTCATCGACGCGGTCGGGGATGTACGGGCGCACGTCCGCGCCGAGCTTCCGCAGCGCGTCGGTCAACAGGGCGGTGGCTGTCACGCCGTCGCAGTCGAAGTCGCCGTAGACGGCGATCTTCTCGCCGTAGCGGATGGCCATGCGCAGCCGGTAGACTGCTTCGAGCATGCCCTTCAGCAGAAAGGGGTTGTCGTCGCCATCGTAGTAGCGCAGAAAGGCGAGGGCGTCGTCGGGCGTCTCGTACCCGCGCCGGTAGAGAAGCTGGGCGAGAATGGGGTGGACGTCGAACTTCTGGAGCCGTTCAACGTAAGGCTGTGGCGCTTGAGGCGCGATGACCCACTTCTTCTGCTGGCTTTGGCGAGTAAACAAGGGTGTGCCTCGTGACCTAGAATAACTGTGCTAATGGAGATGGCTCATCCTACCACGAACGGCGTCCGGGTGGCAAGAGGAGGGGATGGGTTAACAGCCCTCACCCGCTAGCCCATAGCTGTCGAGTTGAGCAAGCGGGAAGATTGGCCAGAGTGTTCTAGCTGACCGACCACCCCCTTCGACGGCCCTTCGGGCCGCCACTTCCCCCTGCTAGGGGGCAGTGTGTATCGTTTCATCACCTGATCGCCCCCTCATAGGGGGAGATGGCGCTGCGCAGCCGCGTCAGAGGGGGGCCTAAGTAGGGGCAGGTCTCAGACCTGCCCCTACACAATCTCTCAAAACTGCCGCCCCAGAGTCCGCCGCAGGCGGACGGGAGTCCCGTAGGGACTTTGCGGGATTGCGAAGCAATCCCTTTTAGCCGGGGAATTTGATTCCCCGGCGGATTCTATTCGTGAAAATCGCGTAATTTTGTGGACAATAGGCGTATGCGAATCTTCATTGCGACAGGAATCTTCCATCCAGAGCCGGGTGGCCCGGCGACATACCTCTACCACCTGCTGCCGGAGCTTCAGGCGCGCGGGCATGATGTCACTGTGCTGACCTTCGGCGACGACCCGACCGACGACTACCCGTATCCGGTCGTGCGCATCTCGCGGCGGCAGAGCTACCCGGCACGGCAGCTTGCGTACTGGCGGGCGGCGCGGCGGCTGTGGCCTGGCCATGACGTGGCGTTTGTGCACAGTTTCAACATCCCGCTTCCGGCAAACATCCGCCCGGCGGTGGGCAAGGTGGTCGGCGACCCGGCCTGGGAGCGGGCGACCAACAAGGGCTGGGTCGAGCCGGGGCTGGACATTGACACGTTCCAGCGCCGCCGGTATGGTCCGCTTGTAGAGGCCAACAAGCTCCAGCGCGCGCGGGTCGCTCGCCGGTGGGATCACATCATCGTGCCGAGCGCGCACCGCAAGCGGATGGTGGTGGGCTGGGGCGTGCCGCCGGAGCGCATCACGGTTGTGTACAACGCTCTGCCCGGCGAACGGTCCGCGCCTACCGAGACTGCCGCAGAGGCGCGGCGGCGGCTTGGCCTGCCGGATGGCCCGCTGCTGTTCACTGCCGCCCGGCTGATGCCGCTCAAGGGCATCGACCACACGCTACGGGCGCTCGCAGACCTGCCGGACGTGCGGCTCGTCGTCGCCGGGGAGGGGCCGGCGCGGGCGGAGCTTGAGGCGCTCACTGCCGAGCTTGGCCTGAGCGACCGTGTCCGCTTTGAGGGGTTCGTTGAGCGCGACCGGCTGCCGCTGTACTTCCGTGCGGCGGATTACACGCTGCTGTACTCCGGCGGCGAGGGGCTGTCCCACACGCTGATCGAGTCGCTGGCGCTTGGCACGCCGGTCATCGCCAGCGACGCGGGCGGCAACCCCGAGGTCGTGCAGCACGGCATGAACGGGCTGCTCGTGCCTTACGTGGACCCCGCCGCGCTGGTGCGGACGCTGCACGAGGCGTTCGAGCCGGGCCGCCGGGCCGCGCTCGCCGCGAACACGTCCGCCGGGCTGGAGCGGTTCGACTGGGCGCACCTCGTCGAGCAGACGATTGACGTTCTGAGGGCGGCTGCAAGGAGATGAGATGTACACGCTGACGGTGAAACGCGACTTCGTCGCGCAGCACTACCTGATCGGCGGCGACTGGGGCGCGGAGAACGAGAAGCACTCGCACCATTACGCCGTCGAACTGACGCTGGAGGGCCGCGAGCTTGACGAGCACGGCTACCTCGTGGACATCGTCGCGGTGGAGGCGGCGCTCGACGAGCTTGCTGCGCGCTACCGCGACCGCACGCTGAACGACCTGCCTGAGTTCGAGGGGCTGAACCCCAGCATCGAGCACTTCGCCCGCATCCTCGCCCATGCCTTCAATGAGCGGCTTGACGGCGCGGCACTGGATGCGCTTGTCGTGACGGTATGGGAGAACGACATCGCCCGTGCCTCGTACCGGCTTGAGAGGCGCTAGCGGTGTATATCGGGCTGGTGATCTACGGGGCGCTGGAGACAGTCACGGGCGGCTACCTGTACGACCGCCGGCTTGTCGAGCACTTCGAGGCGCAGGGCAGCGAGGTCGAGGTGCTCTCAATGCGGCGGCGGCGCTACCTCCGCAACCTCACGGATAACTTCTCCCTCCTGCTCGGCGAGTGGCTGCGCGCGGTCGAGTTCGACGTGCTGCTGCAGGACGAACTGAACCACCCGTCGCTGTTCCGGCTCAACGAGAGGCTGCGCGGCAAGATTGAGTACCCGATTGTGTCCATCGTGCATCACCTGCGCAGCAGCGAGGCCCACCCGCCCTGGCAGTTGCGCCTTTACCGCGCTATCGAGCGGCGCTACCTGCGCTCGGTGGACGCCTTTATTTTTAACAGCGACGCGACCCGTGAGGCGGTCGAGCGGCTGGCGGGCGAGCGCAAGCCGTCCGTCGTAGCCTACCCTGCGGGCGACCGGCTCGGCGCGGGGCTGACGCCGGAGGCCATCGCCTCACGGGCGGAGGAGGGCGGCCCGCTGCGCGTGGTTTTTCTCGGCAGTGTGATCGAGCGCAAGGGGCTGCACCGGTTGCTCGATGCACTGGCGCGGCTTGGCGAGATGGATTGGCGGCTGACCGTCGCCGGGGCGCTCGACGCCGAACCGGGTTACGCCCGCCGCATCCAGCGGCAGGTGGAGCAGGCGGGCCTCGGCGGGCGGGTGACGCTCGCCGGGCAGCTCGAGGATGGCGAACTGGCCGACCTGCTGAGCCGGTCGGACGTGTTGGCCGTGCCCTCCACACATGAGGGCTTCGGCATCGCCTACCTGGAGGGGATGGCCTTCGGGCTGCCCGCCATCGCCTCGGCGGGCGGCGGCGCGGCGGAGATCGTGACGCACGGCGAGAACGGCTACCTCGTGCAGCCGGGCGATACAGATGCGCTGGCCGCCCATCTGCGAGAGCTGGCCGCCGATCGTGGGCGGCTGCGGGCGATGAGCCTCGCGGCGCGGCAACGGTACGAGCAGCATCCCACCTGGGCGGAGACGGGCGAGCGGGTCTACCGCTTCCTCACGGACCTCGTCGGGGAGTTCCGATCATCATCTTGACCGTGATCTGAAATTATGCTATATGCAAAGAGTTACAACGTATCGCGTGGCTCGCGGTTGAACGCTTAGGAGAGTGAGGTTGTGAGCCAAAACGCTGCACGAAGCCGGGTCAAGGCGCGGTGCCCGGAGTGCCTCGCCGCTATCTGGCTGAAGGAGGGCGTCGAACTGTGGGACCCGGTCACCTGCCCGGAGTGTCACACGGCGCTGGAGATCGTCAGCCTGCGCCCGCTGGAGCTTGACTACATGGCAGACTGGGCCGACGAGGCGGACGAGTTGGACGACGAGGAGGAGTGGGTATAGGTAGGTGAGCTGCCCCGGCAGGGGTTCGATGAGAATACACACAGGGCGCTAAACAGCGCCCTGTTTTTTGTTGTGCAGCCCTCATCCCGGACGCTCCCTGTGGTCGCTGGGAGAGGGGGCCACGTCCAACAGAATCGTGGTAGGGGCGGGTCTCAGACCCGCCCCTACGGTGGTGATATATCTCTAACGCCCTCATCCCGGCGTGACCTTTTGGCCGCCGGAGGGTGCCATGTCACGGGGTGAGGGCTCTCACCCCCCCGCTGAAAGGGCGGCCTGTTTTTTGATGCTCTCCACATAGTTGAGCAGTTCTTCGGCGCTCTGGCGGGCCGATTCGGCCTCCGCGCCGAGCATGGCCGTTAGCTCTTCGATCTGCTTCTCGCGCTCCAGCTCAAACACACGTGTCACCGTGCGGCTGCCCTTAAGCTGCTTCTCGACCTTGAAGTGCGCATCGGAGAAGCCTGCAAGCTGCGGCAGGTGCGTCACCACCAGCACCTGATGCGCAGATGACAGCGACCACAGCTTCTGCCCGACGACCGCGCCGATGCGCCCGCCGATCCCGGCGTCGATCTCGTCGAAGATCAGCGTGGGCGTCTCGTCCGCGCGGGAGAGCACCGTCTTGAGCGCCAGCATAATGCGCGATGTCTCGCCGCCGGAGGCGATCCGCGCGATGGGCTTGAACGGCTCCCCGATGTTGGGGGAGATCAGGAACTCGACCTGGTCGATGCCGGTGCGGGTGAACGCCAGCCGGTAATCCCCGACCGGGCAGCCCGCAGGATCATCCTCCTGCGTGATGGATACCTGGAAGTGCGCGTCCGCCATGCGCAGGTCGGCCAGTTCCGCCTCGACCGCGCGCGCGAGCCGCTCGGCGCAGGCCTGCCGCAGCTTCGATAGCTCGCTCGCTGCCTCGCCGATGCGCGCCAGCAGCACGGCCTCTTCGGCCTGAAGCTGCTCGATGCGCTCGCTGCTGTTCTCGATGTTCTCGACTTCGCGCGCCGCCTGCTCCGCGCCCTCCAGCAGTTCCTCGATAGTGTCGGCATGGTACTTGCGCTTGAGGCTGCGGATGAGGTCCAGACGCAGTTCGGCCTCCTGCAAACGAGCCGGGTCGAACTCGATATTGGCCTGATAATCGGCCAGGCTGCGGCTCAACTCCTCGGCCTGGATGGAAAGCTCCTCGGCGAGCGTGCTCATCTCCTCGGCTGCGGGGTCGAGCTTCACGAGGCGGGCTAGCGCGTTCGCCGCTTCGGTCAGCAGGTCGGCGGCAGAGCCGCGCCCCTCGCCGCCTACGTAGATCGCCTGGTATGCCTCGCTCACCAGCTCGGCGATCTGCTCGGCATTGGCGAGCCGCCGCGCCTCGTCGCGCAGGTCTTCCTCCTCGCCGGGCTTGAGGTTGGCGGCGCGGATCTCCTCGACCTTGTAGTTGAGCATCTCCGCGCGCATGGCAAGCTCGTCCCGGTTGGTGATGAGGTTATGCAGTTCGGCACGCACCGCCTCGACCTGCCGGACAAGCTGGCTGAACGCCCGCCGCTTTTCCATCAGCCCGCCGTAGCGGTCGAGCAGGTCGAGGTGATAAGCGGGCTTGAGCAGCGAGAGGTGCTCAGTCTGCCCGTGAATGTCTACCAGGCCCTCGCTGATCTCCTGGAGGATCGACAGCGTCACGACACGCCCGTTGACCCGGCAGATGTTGCGACCGCCGCGCCGCACCTCACGCGTCAGCACGAGCAGGTCCGGGGCGTCGCCCTCCAGGGCTTCGCGCTCCAGCAAGGCGTTGATCGCCTCGCGCGTGCTCTCGTTCCTCAGGATGAAGATGCCCTCGACGAGCGCGCTCTCCGCCCCGGCGCGTATGTCGTCATGGCTGGCCCGCCCGCCCAGCAGCAGCGACACGGCGTCGAGGATGATGGACTTGCCCGCGCCGGTCTCGCCCGTCAGCACGTTGAAGCCCGGCGAAAACCGGAGGGTGAGGTGATCAATGATCGCGAAGTCTCTAATCGTGATTTCGCTCAGCATGGCCCTGATATGGTCCCCGCTAGCTCACGTAGCCTACATTACAAGGATTTCGACGGTTTGCCGCGCGATCTGTCAGCGGCCCAGCCGCAGCCTGCCGATGGCGGTGCTCACTGCCATGGCGGTGAAGAGCACGCCCGTCAGCGAGAAGCCGGTGATCATCGTGCCCACCGTGCCGCCGATGGCGATGCATGCGGCGACGATCAGCCACGAGTACTCGCCGCGCCGCTTGCTGACCAGCCGGTAGGCGATATCCGCGATGAGCGCTCCCGCCGCCGAACCGGCCCAGAAGGCGATCAGCAGGCCGAAAAACCCGAAGCCCGGCACCAGGCCCATCAGCCCGGCGGCGATCGCCGCCAGCGGCAGCGAGACGGCGCCCTGGATGATCGGGTCCGCAGGCTGGGCGTTGAAAAACGCCTTGCGCTGCCCGCGCACGCACTCGCGGCAGCGATAGCCGACCGGCGTGCGCACAGCGCACCGGTTGCACATGAGCCGCCCGCACTTGTTGCAGCGCAGCGACGTTTCGATGTTAGGGTGGACAGCACAGGTCAGCACGTCGCTCTCGACTACCGTCTGCTGGCTGTCCAGGGTCTGGTTCGCCATCAAGTCGACTCCATCCAGGAGGTGGCTACTCATCTCTGACGTTCGGTTGTTTGGGCGTGAGCCGCTCCAGCAGCATGTGATAGAAGTATGTCCGTTTGCCGAGCCGGATAAAGCGGCTCACGTCGTTGCTCGCCTGCACCTCGACGTGATCCAGATTGTTCATCTCAAAGGCGAACTGCCCGTCCACCGTCAGGATCGCCTGGTGATCGGTGTGGACGTGCACCCGCACCTGCGCCCCCTGTGACAGCACAATCGCACGGTCGAGCGTCAGGTGGGGGGCAATCGGGATCACGAGGAAGTTGCGCAGTTCCGGCGGCAGGATCGGCCCGCCGACCGCGAGCGCATACGCTGTCGAGCCGGTTGCCGTGCTGATAATCAGGCCGTCCGCCACATAGGTTGTTAGCTCATCACCGTCGATGGCGGTGTGAAGCTGCACCACACGCGCCAGGTTCCCCCGGCTGATGACCACGTCGTTGAGCGCCGTGTACTCGCCGAGCAGTGTATCGCCGCGCCAGGCTTTCGCCGCCAGCATCAACCGCTCTTCGATCCAGTAATTGCCCGCGAGTACCTGCGGGAGCCGCT
>DGDY01000081.1:0-8592 GCA_002385675.1 Anaerolineales bacterium UBA3940
GAGCCGCGTGTGCTGAACCACGATGGGCACGTCCGACTCAAGCACGCTCGCGTAAGGCGTGCCGGTCGGGATCGGCTCGGGGGTGTCGAGGTCGTTAAAGCGCAAATGCACGATGCGCCGTGCCGGGACGGTAACCCGGTACGGGCCAACCGGCTCGCGATCCTCATAAAAGATGGTGATCTCTACGTGCGCATCCTCGTCGCCCGCATTAAGAATACAGGCAGCCTCGTGGCTTGTCATCTCTGGCGGCGGGCCGTGGCTTTCAAGTGGAATGTAGCCTTCGGCAATCGCCCAGCGCCTGCGCCCAATCGGCTCCATGCAGCTCTCCTCTCTCTGCGGACGGCGGTGTGGCGGCCCCACCTGAGCCTGATTCTAGTGTAGAGTGTGCGCGGTAAAAAATCCTATCGCCAGGGCAAAAAAAATCTAAACGGGCGGGGCCGCAGAATGCACCCGGACGAGCCTGCTCGGGCGGACGGCGTCTTTACAATTTATTTAGTGCCAGTATAGGACTTTTTTAGCCGTACGCGGCTATGCTTGATAATAGGTAATAATGTTAATGACTGATAAGCGCTGAGACACGACAGCAGGAGGAAACCAACTATATGAGCGACTTCTTCAAGTTTATGAGAGGAATGTGGTACGGCGCGCTGATCGGCGCGGTCGCAGCACTGCTGTTCGCGCCGAAGCGCGGCGAGGAACTCCGCCGTGACATCCGCCGGGAGGCCGAGTCGCTGCGGGACGAGGCGCGCAGCAAGCTGCAGCAGGCAAGCAGCACGCTCAGCAAGCAGGCGGATAAGCTGGAACAGCAGATGCATGAGGTCCAGTAGCACGGCTGACGGCACAACTGCCAGATACAAACAAACGCCGGGAGCAATCACCCGGCGTTTGCTTTCTCAGTTTATCTATCAGCGCGGCGCCTGCTCCATCGCGTGAGTGACTGCCTGTATCAACTCCTCGACCTTGACCGGCTTGACGAGCACCTGCGTCACGTTGGGCATCAGCGACACATTGCTCTCGTTCACATCGACCAGCGAAGCCGTCACGACGACGACCGGGATGCCCTGCAGGGCCGAGTCCTGCATCATGGTATGGAGAAGCTCTGTGCCGGATATCCCCGGCAGCCGCAGGTCAAGCAGGACGACAGAGGGCGTGACATCTCGCAACCGTTCCAGCCCGGCCTCGCCTGTTTCTTCCTGCCAGACCTCGAACTCGCGCGCAACCAGGTTGACCGCCATAAACTGGCGGATCGTCGGATCGTCTTCGATGATCAGAGCAGTTTTCATGGAGTATGCTATTCCGTCAGGTTCAAGGATGAACGGGACAAGTGGCTGTTGCCATGAGCATCTGTGGCTTCGGAGGGCACCGCAGGGATGGCCGTACAACCCAAACACCCCTTTTCATCCCGGCGGACAACACGACGCGGTCGCCTGACCCGCCCTCACCCTCAGTAAGGTACTCCATATTCTGCTTTTAACACAGATCTGGCCGAGCGTGGACTGGCAGCAACTGCCGTCTCTGTCATATTGACCACTTACCCTGCCGGCGACCGGCAGGCTCCCATCCCATATGAGGCAATCATGCCTATCGTGGGGTCATTTGCACGGCTTGTCAATCCCCAGCCGGGAGCTTTTTAGGTTTCTTTTAGGTGCACTTATGAACTTTCCACGCGCAGATGGTAGCCTCAAAGAGAGGCCACCTGCCGGGTAAGGCAGGTCTGTCGGGATGCTCGCAGGGTGAACGCGCCCGGAAAACAGCCGGGCGGCGGGAGATCGTCAGTCTGGTGGAAAGACGAACGCGATGGGCATCATCGGGCAGTACTGCGCGGACGGCGCATTTTATCCACTGCCCGGCTATCGAGAAAGGATTGTGACGCATGAGCGAGACAAGCGTAAACACCACGTCTGGCGGCGGGCAGTTTAACCAGGAGTGGATCCATCAGGGGCGCGAATCGTCGCGCGGGCGGCTGCTGATCGCAAGCTGCCGCTCCGGTGACTATATGGCGCGCCGGGTCGCCGAAGATTACCGGCGCCGCGTTGTAGAGGCAGGTGGCAACCAGCAGGATGTCGCCCTGCTCCAGAGCATCGACTTCCAGTTCTCCGATGGGGAGACAGGCGCGCGTCTGGAGGAGGATGTGAGCGGCACGGATGCGTTCCTGTTCCAGTCGCTGGCCGACCCGCGATCCGATCGGTCCATCGACCAGAACCTGATGGCGCTGCTGGTCTCGGTGCGTGCACTGCGTCACTGGGGCGCGAATTACGTGACGGTCGTCCTGCCCTATCTCGCCTATTCCCGGCAGGACCGACCGACGAAGTTCCGGCGCGAGCCGACGACCGCCCAGCTTGTGGCCGACCTGATCAAGGAGGCCGGGGCCAGCCGCGTTGTGACGTGGCACATGCACAGCGAGCGCATCCGGGGCTTCTACGGGAGCACCCCGGTTGATGCACTCGAGGCGGTCGGGATGTTTGTGCGGCTCTACCAGCGCTTCGCCGGGCGTGACGACGTCATCGCCATCTCGCCGGACACCGGAGCGACAAAGTTCGTCACCCGCATCGCCCGTGAGCTGGGCATCCGCGCGGCGGTCACGGCAAAGTTCCGCCCGCGCCCGGAGGAGGCGCAGGTCTCCGACATCATGGGCGACTTTGAGGGCAAGCGGGTGGCGATCATCATCGACGACATGATCAGCACCGGCGGCACGGTGTCCGAGGTCGCCAGGCGGCTGGTAGAGGATAAGGGCATCGAGGAGATATATATCGGCGTGTCGCACAACCTGTGCAACCCCGCCGCCCGCGAGCGCCTACAGGAACTGCGCGAGAGTTACGGGCTGCAGGAAGTCGTCGTGACAAACAGCATCCCGCAGACGGACCTGCTCCGCAGCCTGCCCTACCTGACGGTTGTAGACCTTTCCGAGACGTTCAGCCGGGTTATCAACTGCATCCACTACAACCGCTCGCTGCAGGATCCGTTCTATGGTGAGACGCGAGACGTGCCGCGCATCAGCCCGGAGGAGGATTTCGACTACGAGGAGGGCAACCAGGTAACGCTGGGGTCGGAACTGTCCTTCCCGGCCAGCGACCCGCCAAGCTGGACGGGCAGCACGAGCTAGGGGGCGATTAGGTTCCGGGGGTTAGCTCGATCTGATCATTCAGGGGCCGCAGCCGCGAACACACTTCACGGCTACCGGCCCCTACTCGATCCGTCTGGAGCCGCGACCAAACGTCGCGGCGGTGTTTTATACCGACCCCTACAGTAGGATGCTCGCCGGTTCCTCGAGCGCGTCGCGCAGCGTGGCGACGAACTGCGCCGACTGCGCCCCGTCGATCACGCGGTGGTCGGTGACGAGCGTGACGGTCATCAGCGGTTTGGCGACCGGCTCGTCGTTCTCACCCGGCACGAACCGCTTGGCGATGCGCCCCACCGCCAGGATGCCCACCTGCGGCGGGTTGATGATCGCCGTGAAGCGGTCGATGCCGAACATGCCCAGGTTGCTGACCGTGAACGTCCCGTCGGCGACTTCCTCCGGGCGAAGCTCGCCGCTGCGGGCGCGGCGGCTCAGGTCGACAACCTCCTGGCCGATCTGCACCAGCCCCTTGCGGTCGGCGTTGCGGATGACCGGCACGATCAGCCCATCCTCAAGCGCCACCGCCATGCCGACGTTCACATCAGGCATGACGAGGATCTCGTCACGGATCAGGTAGCTGTTAACCATCGGGTGCTGGCGCAGCGCCCACGCCACCGCCTTGATGATCAGCGCGGTCATTGAGATGCGCGGCTGGCCCTCCGGGATGCGCTGGTTGGCGTACTCGCGGAAGGCGATGGCCTTCGTCATGTCCACGTCAAGCGTGAAGGAGACGTGCGGCGCCTGCTGGTAGCTCTGCTGCATACGCTGGGCGATGGTGCGGCGCATCCCCTCCAGCGGGATGACCTGCGGCTCGCCCACCGGGGCAGCAACCGGAACCGCCGGCTGCGGCGCAGACGTGGGCACAGGCCCGGCTACGGGCGCGGGTGCCGCGGCAGCCTGAGCCTCGGCAGCGGCGAGGACATCCGCCTCCTGCACCCGCCCGCGAGGGCCGCTGCCCGCAATCGCGGCGAGGTCCAGCCCCTGCTCGCGGGCCGCCCGGCGCGCGGCAGGCGTCGCCCGCACCTTGCCGTCAGCAGGCTCCGCCGTGCGCATCGCGGCCACGTAGCGCTCGACATCCTCCCGCGTGACCTTGCCGCCAGCGCCGGTGCCGACAACGGCGGAGAGATCCACGCCTTCCGCCTCGGCGATGCGCCGGGCAAGCGGAGTCGCGCCCGCCTCGCCAGCGTCCGCGTCATCGCGGGGCGGGGCTGCGGGGACCGCCTCAGCAGCAGGCGCAGCCGGTGCAGCCGCCGCTGAAGCCTCCGGCAGGGTCTCGCCCTCCTGCAGCACATAGGCGATGATCTCCGTCACCGGGACGGTCGCGCCTGCCGGGTAGCGGATGCCGCCGAGGATGCCATCCTCCGGCGCTTCGATCTCCATGTTGACCTTGTCGGTCGTACACTCCGCAATCGGCTCACCCTTCTCGACCCGGTCGCCCTCCTGCTTGAGCCAGGCAACGATGGTCGATTCCTCCTGAGTGAAGCCGAACTTCGGCATGATGATCTCTTTGGCCATGGCGCGCTCCTTAGTATTCGCCCTTGACGAGCTTGCGAGCCTCGGCGACGATGTTCTCCACCTGCGGCACGGTGTGGTATTCCAGCGTGCGGTTGTAAGGGATGGGGATGTCCAGCCCCGTCAGCCGCCGGATCGGCGCGTCGAGGTAGTCGAACGCCTCACTCGCAGCGATGCGCGCCGCGATCTCGCCGCCGTAGCCGCCCGTGCCAACCGCCTCATGCACGATCAGCACCTTGCCGGTCTTCTTGACCGACTCGAAGATGGGCTGGTCGTCAAGCGGGTTGAGCGTGCGGGGGTCCACCACCTCAATCTCAATGCCATCCTCGGCGAGGATGTCCGCCGCCTGGAGCGCGCGCTGCACCATCAGTGAGGTCGCCACGACGGTCAGATCGGTGCCCTGGCGCGCGATGTTCGTCTGGCTGAGCGGGATGCGGTACATCTCCTCGGGCACGTGGGCCTTCGTCTTGTAGAGCAGCTTGTGCTCAATGAAGATCACGGGGTTGTCGTCGTCAATCGCGGCGAGCAGCAGGCCCTTGGCGTCGTAGGCGTTGGAGGGCATGACGACCTTCAGACCCGGCACGTGCACAAACCAGTTCTCCAGGCTCTCGGAGTGCTGGGCCGCCGCGCCCGTGCCCGCGCCGCCGGGCATCCGCAGCACGAAGGGCACGGTCGCCTTGCCGCCGAACATGAAGCGCAGCTTGGCCGCCTGCAGCACAAGCTGCTCCATCGACAGCGTCACGAAGTCCATGAACTGGATCTCGCCGATGGGCCGCATACCCGTCAGCGCCGCGCCGATGCACGCGCCCGCAATCGCCGCCTCGCTGATGGGCGTATCGCGGATGCGCTCCTCGCCGAACTGGTCGATGAGACCCGCGCTCACGCCGAACGCGCCGCCATACACGCCCACGTCCTCGCCCAGCAGGAACACACGCTCGTCCTGCTCCATCGCCTGGCGGATGGCCTCGCGGATGGCTTCGGCGTACGTCAGTTCACGAGTGGCTGTAGTCGTCGTCTCAAGCATATACACCGTCCATAATGTTGGCTACGTCGGGTTCGGGGCTGTTTTCTGCGTAGGCGACGGCGTCCTCGATCTTCTGGTAGGCGGCGTCGCGCACCGCGTTGAACTCGTCCTGGGTGAGCAGCCCGGCCTGCATGAGCCGCTCGCCAAAGCGGGGGATGGGGTCCTTCGCCTGCCAGGCCTTCACTTCCTCGCGGGTGCGGTAGGCCTGGCGGTCGCTCTTGGAGTGGCCCTCCCAGCGATAGGTCACGGCCTCCAGCAGCGTCGGCCCCTCACCCGCGCGCGCCCGCTCGACCGCCCGCGACACCGCGTCATAGGCGGCGAGAACGTCGTTGCCATCGAAGGTGAAGCCCTCGATGCCGTAGGCGCAGGCGCGCTGGCTGATGCGCTCGATGTTGAAGGCCCGCTCCACCGACATCGACATGGCGTACTGGTTGTTCTCGCAGTAGTAGATGATCGGCAGGTCCCAGATGGAAGCCATGTTCAGCGACTCGTGGAACGCGCCCTCGTTGGCCGCACCGTCGCCGAACATCACAATGCAGACCTGGTCGGTACGGCGCAGCTTGATGCTCAGGCCGACGCCTACGGCGATGGGGATGCCGCCGCCGACAATGCCGTTCGCGCCGAGGTTGTTGCTCTCGACGTCCGCAATGTGCATCGAGCCGCCGCGCCCCCGGCAGAAGCCCGTCTGCTTGCCCATGAACTCGGCCATCGTCGGCTTGATGTTGTTGCCGCGCCCCCAGGCGATAACGTGCCCGTGGCCGCGGTGGTGGTTGAGCAGGTAGTCATAGCCGGGACGCAGCGCGTAGGACGTGCCCACCGCCGAGGCTTCCTGCCCGATGCTCAGGTGCATCGTGCCGTGAATCTTGCCGAGGGCGTACAGCTCCTTGGCCTTCTCCTCGAACGCGCGGATGGTCCACATGACCTCCAGCATCTCGCGCGCCCGCTCCTGGCCGATCTCGGCAAGCAGGGCTTCCGCCCGTTCCGGCTTTACTGTGGTGATCGCTTCCGTCATTGGCCACAATCCTTTTCCATGATGCGTTGCGTGAAGAGGTCGTCCTGCGCACCGGCCTCTTCAGCCGGGTGAGGACGGCTGGCAGGTGCGCATGGGGAACTCGTCCAGCCAGCAGGCGTGCCCGAAGCAGCGCCTGTCTCTCTCACCTATCATACCCTAAAAGCCGCCTGCTTCTGCACAAAGTCACACATTACTCACATTTGTGAAAACGTTCGCAGGAGGGGGAGGTGCAGTCCCAGCGATGCTTACGCAGGTGTCAGGCGGGCCAACGAACAAGCGGTTTCAAGTTAGCCGATAACAGCCCAAAGGGCTAGTTATCCGTCACGAGAAACGCCTACAATAAAAGGTAGGGTTGTATTGCAGATAGTAGTACGGGTTTTTCGATCTACTGGTATCCCACTGGAGCAGTAAAAATGAATCTACCCCGTTTGCTCATGCGGCTTGCGCTCGGCGAGCGCCTGCCGACCGTCTCCGGTGAGATAGCCGTCCCCGGCCTAGATGCGCCCGTCACCATCCGCCGTGACCGCTACGGCGTGCCGCACATCACCGCCGAGACGGAGCACGACGCCTGGTATGCGCTCGGCTTCTGCCAGGGGCAGGACCGCGCCTTCCAGCTTGAGATGGTCATGCGCCTCGCGCGGGGCACGGTGGCAGAGCTAACAGGCCGCGCGGGCCTCGACCTCGACCGCCTCTCGCGCCGCATCGGCTTCCGCCGCTCCGCCGAGCGGCAGCTTCCCCGCCTCGACCCTGACGCCCGCGCCATTCTCGACGCCTTCGCGCAGGGGGTCACGATGGGCGCAACGCGCGGTGCAGAGAAGCCCGCGCACGAGTACGCACTGCTCCGCGCCGAGCCGACGCGCTACGAGGCGGCAGACGTGCTCGCGCTGATGAAGTACCTCTCGCTGTCGCTCTCCCCCTGGGCGATCAAGATCGCCCGGCTGATCATGTGCTGCTATGACGGGCCGCAGGCTGTACAGGCCACCTCTAACAGCTACCCGGACTGGCAGCCGGTCACCGCGCCGGTCGGGGCGACGGCGGGCCTGCCAGCCACCCGCCTCACGGATGATCTCTCGCTGCTGACCGGCATCATCAGCAACTGGGGTGGCGCGTCCAACAACTGGGCCATCGCCCCGTCGCGCACGCGCACCGGGCGACCCCTCATCGCCAACGACCCGCACCTCGCCCCGATGATCCCGTCGCCCTGGTATCTGTCGCACATCCGCACGCCGGAGTGGGAGGCAGCGGGCGCGTCGCTCATCGGCACCCCGGCGATTGTGATCGGCCACAGCGAGGTCGCCGCGTGGGGCGTCACCGCCGGGATGGTGGACGACGTGGAGGTCTACCTGGAGGAGATCGGCCCGGACGGGCGCAGTGTGCGCGAGGGCGACGGCTTCGTGCCGTGCCGCGTGCGGCAAGAGTTCATCAAAGTACGCGGGCAACCGCCGGTCGAGGAGGAGGTGCTCGAGACACCGCGCGGGCCGATTGTCGGCCCGGCGCTCGACCAGGACTTCGAGGCGATCTCGCTGTGCGCGACGTGGCTGGAGGCCAAGCCGGTGTGGGGCTTCCTGCGGGCGCACCGGGCGCGGAGCTTCGAGGAGTTTCGCGAGGCGTTCGCCCAGTGGCCGCTCACCGCGCAGAACGTCGTCTACGCCGACACGCAGGGCACCATCGGCTGGCAGCTTGTCGGCGAGGTGCAGCAACGGCGGGGCACGTGGGGCACGCTCCCGGTGACGGGCTGGGAGCCGACCGTGTGCTGGCAGGGCGAGGTCGTCCCCTTTGAGGACATGCCGCACATCGCCAACCCGGAGCAGGGCTACATCGCCACAGCCAACAACAAGCCCATTCAGGATGGCAACGGGCCGTTCCTGGGCGACAACTGGCTGGACGGCTACCGCGTAAAGCGCATCAACCAGCTCCTGTCTCTTA
>DGDY01000081.1:8880-9286 GCA_002385675.1 Anaerolineales bacterium UBA3940
CCCCCCCCCCCCCCGCCGCGACGGTGTACGAGTTCCTGCTCTCGGAGATGAGCAGCCGCGTGCTCTCCGCGCAGGCCCCGCGCTCGGCACCGCTTGCGATGGGGCGGGAGTTCAACCCGCTGATGCACGGCATCTGGTTCGACCACCGGCGCGTTAGCCAGCTTGTGAGGCTGTTCCGTGAGCAGCCGCCGGGATGGTTCCGGTATGGCTGGCCGGTGGAGATAGCGGACGCGCTCGGCGCGGCGGTGCGGCGCATCCGCAAGGCTTACGGCGACGACCCGGCGCGGTGGGGCTGGGGCGAGGTGCGCACCGTGACGCTCAAGCACCCGCTCGGCGAGCACGCGCCTTTCGATGCGCTGTTCAATGTCGGGCCGTTCCCGTGCGGCGGCGATCAGGACACAATCTG
>DGDY01000081.1:9430-9707 GCA_002385675.1 Anaerolineales bacterium UBA3940
CGGCGGCGATCAGGACACAATCTGCCAGGCGAAAGCGTGGCTGGCCCACCCTACCGACAACGCCTTTGCGATCCCCGGCCTGCGCATGGTGCTCGACGTGGGCAACTGGGACGACAACCGCTTCGTGCTGGCGGGCGGGCAGTCGGGCAACCCGTTCTCGCCGCACTACGACGACCAGTTGCAACTGTGGCTCAAGGGCGAGGCGATGGTCATGCCCTGGTCGGAGGAGTCGGTGCAAGCGGCGACGGTGGCGACGCTGCGGCTGACGCCGGGGCGG
>DGDY01000238.1:0-389 GCA_002385675.1 Anaerolineales bacterium UBA3940
GGCGATGAGATGGACGAGGACATCATCCAGTACATGCGGACGAAGTACAACCTGCTCATCGGCGAACGCATGGCCGAGCGCGCCAAGATCGAGATCGGCTCGGCTTACCCGCTCCCCGAGGAGCGCACGATGACGGTGCGCGGGCGCAACCTGATCACCGGCCTGCCCGACGCCGTGGACGTGTCGTCCATCGAACTGCGTGAGGCGCTCTCGTCCTCGGTACAGGTTGTGATCGACACGGTCAAGGACGCCCTGCAGGAGACACCCCCGGAGCTGGTCGCCGACCTCATGGAGACCGGTATCTGCATGGCAGGTGGCGGCTCGCAGCTTGCGGGCCTAACCGAGCGCCTCGCTGGGGAAGTCAACATGCGCGTCTGGCTGGCCGAGGA
>DGDY01000238.1:604-9484 GCA_002385675.1 Anaerolineales bacterium UBA3940
TGGGGGTCACGCCCCGCTTTTTGAGTGGGAAGTACGCGACAGACGAACAGCTTTACCGGTACGCCAAGTTGAGCCTGTGAGACTCTCATGTTAAATACACGACGCGACAACAGGCGGGTGCTGGTTTTCAGCGCCCTGATCATCGCCACCATCCTCGTGATCACCCTCGGCAGGTCGGGGGTGACAGGTCCCGTCGTGACCCTGCTCACGACGCCGCTTAAGCCCGTCTCACGCCTGCTAACCACCACCACGCAATCCATACGGGACATGACCGCCGAGCGCCAGGAATACGAGGAGCTCGAAGCGAAGATCGAGGAGTACGAGCGCATCATCGCCAGCCTGCAGGAAGAAGTCGTTTACCTGCGCGAGATCCGGCGCGACTACGACCGCCTCAGCGGGCTGGTGGACTACCGGGCGCAGCACCCCGACCAGAACCTTGTGACGGCGGACGTCATCGGGCGCGATACCAGCAGCTACCTGCGCTGGATTATCATCAACCGGGGCACGCGTGACGGCATCCGCGTGGGCCACCCGGTGATCAGCAACCTGGGGCTCGTCGGGCGGGTGGAACGCGCGACCGCGTACGCCTCCTGGGTGCGACTGGCGAACGACCCCGGCAGCGCGGTCAACGCGCGTCTCCAGCGCTCCGGCGCTGAGGGCACGGTGATCGGCCAGCTTCAGGGCGGCATGCGCATGGAGTACATCCCCCAGTCCGAGCTTGTCGAGCCGGGCGATGTCGTGCTGACATCGGGGCTGGGCGGGACGTTCCCGCCGGGCATCGTCATCGGGCGGGTGACGAGCGTGCGCCGTCAGCAGGCGACCTTTTTCCAGGCTGCCGAGGTGCAGTCCACTGTCGATTTTGACTCGCTGGATATCGTGTCCGTCGTGACGAGCTTCAACCCCGTCGACCCGCGGGTATTCTCCGACGTGCTCGAAGCGGAGGAACCGTAGTGAGCCTCCAACTTGGCCTTCCGCTGTTTCTCGTCAGCGCCGTCCTGCAGAGCACGGTGCTCTCACAGCTTCGCGTGTTCGGCGGGCAGCCGGACCTGATCCCCGTGTTTGTGATCGTCTGGGCGATCTTCGACCAGGGCAGTGAGGGGGTTGTATGGGCCTTCTTCGGCGGCCTGTTCGCGGACCTGCTCTCCGGCGCGCCGCTCGGCATCTCGTCGCTGGCGCTGATGCCGGTCGCCTTTGTGATCAGCCTGACGGATGCGCAGCTTTACCGCCACAACCTGCTGCTGATGCTGCTGTTTGCTGCGGGCGGCGCGCTCGCCTACCACATACTCTATCTGCTCGCGCTGCGCTTCATCGCCGGGCAGCCGGTGGTGTGGTCGGAAGCGATCTGGTATGTTACACTGCCGTCCGTTCTGTTCGATATCGTGCTCACTGCCCCGGCGTTGAGCATTCTTTCTCGCCTGCACGACCGGCTGCATCCGCGCCAGGTGAGACTTTAGTATGTAAGCAGGGATAGTATTGGTATTGAGCCGGTAGTTATGAAGATCTTCCAGCAAGACAAAATGACCGTGAAGCCGCTTCGCCTCCTGATCTTTCAGGTGGTGATTGTGCTCTCATTTGTCGGGCTGGCGGCTCGCATTTACTACATCCAGTTCATTGAAAGAGATAACTACGTCGCCCAGGCGGAGGACAACCGGCTGGACGAGGTAAGCATCCCCGCGACGCGCGGCATTATTCTGGACCGCAACGGAGTGCCGCTCGCCACGAACGTCGCCAGCGCCAACGTGACCGTGACCCCGGCGCTACTGCCCTCCGACGCCAACGAGGAGCGCGCCGTGCTTGAGGAGCTTGCCGGGCTGCTCGGCATCGCCTTCACCGGCGAGTTGAACACCGTGGACGAGCGCGGCATCCCCATGAAGAGCCTCACTCAGATGGTCGCTGAGGGCGAGGGTATCGCGCCGTACCGCCCGGTGACCGTCGCGACCGACATCGACCACGACATCGCCCGCCTGCTGATCTCCGAGAAGCAGCGGTTCCCCGGTGTGGAAGTCGAGTGGGTGTCCGTGCGTGAGTACCCGACCGGGGCGCTCACCGCGCACATCATCGGCTACATGGGGCCGATCCCCAGCGAGCGCGCGGAGGAGTTCGAGGCGCAGGGCTATGTGCTGAACCGCGACCGCATCGGCTACGACGGCATCGAGTACTCGATGAACGACTGGCTCGCCGGGCAGCCGGGCCTGGAGATCGTCGAGCGCGACGTAGCGGGTGAGATCGTGCGCACGCTCGGTCTGGCCCGCCCCGCGCAGGACGGCTACAGCCTGCGCCTGACGATCGACGTGGAGCTGCAGCGCGCCGCGCAGGAAGCGCTCGTCGATATGATCAACCAGCTCAAAGAGGAGCGGGGCGATAACCCCATCGGCTACGACCGCGGCGTTGTGATCGCCTCCAACCCGCGCACCGGCGAGATCCTTGCGATGGTAAGCTGGCCGACCTACGACAACAGCCGCTTCGCCCGCGCCATCGACTACCCGTATTACGCGCAGGTCTCACAGGACCCGCTGCGCCCGCTCTTTAACCAGGCGGTGAACTCGCTCTACCCGCCCGGCTCGATCTTCAAGGTCATCACCGCGACCGGCGTGCTCGAAGAAAACGTGATGGACCCGTTCGACACGGTCTTCGACCCCGGCGAGATCCAGCTTGAGAACCGCTACTACCCGAACGACCCCGGCCAGGCGCAGACGTTTGTGTGCTGGCTGCCGGAAGGGCACGAGTATGTCAACGTGATCCAGGCGTTGGCGTGGTCCTGCGACGTGTACTTCTACAAGGTCGGCGGCGGCTACAAGGAGGAAGTGCCGGGAACGGGGCTGGGCATCAACGCGCTCGGCGAGTGGATGCGCATCTTCGGGCTGGGCAGGCCGACCGGCATCGAGCTAGCCGGGGAGAACGAGGGCTTCATCCCCGACCCGAACTGGAAGCGCCGGACCTGGGGCGAGAACTGGTCCACCGGCGACACGTACAACTCGGCCTTCGGCCAGGGCTACATCCTGACCACGCCGCTCCAGATGCTGAACGTCGTCAACATCGTCGCGAACAACGGTATTGAGGCCAAGCCGACGCTCATCCGCGAGATCATCGACGCCAACGGCAACGTCGTGCGCGGCTTTGAACCAGAGTACCGCGATATCCGAGAGGACATCCGCCAGTACTGGGAGCGAAAGTACGGCGAGCCTTACCCTGAGACGCTCGATACCACGCTGGCCTACGTGCAGGAGGGGATGCGCGGCGCCGCAACAATGGAAGGCGGTACGTCGCTCGCCGCCCAGCAGGAGTACCTGCCCTACGTCACCGTGGCTGCCAAGACGGGCACGGCGGAGTTCTGCGACAACATCGCCGCCGAGCTTGACCAGTGCCGCCCCGGCGACTGGCCCGCACACGCCTGGTTCATGCTCTACGCGCCCTACGAGAACCCGGAAATCTCGGTGATTGCCTTCATCTACAACGGCGGTGAGGGTTCGGCGGTCGCCCTGCCGGTCGCTTCGCGGGTGGCCGATGCGTACTTCAAGCTGAAGACCGAGCGCGCGCTCCAGGCCAGCCAGGTCCAGCCGACCTCGCTTCCGTAGGCGGGGTGCGGCGTGTGTTGCCCCTTCTCCCACAAGGGGGAGAAGGGTGCCGACCACCTTCGGTGGTCGGCGGGATGAAGGGGTTCGGCCCTCACGTCACCGGCGCCTCGCCGGACTTGCGCGCCCCTTTCGAGCGTGCGTAGGCTCCGCCCTGCGGCTTCACCACCTCGACCGTCATCAGGTTGGTCGTGCCCGGCATGTTCGGCGTGACGCCCGCCGTGAGGACCACGCGCGCGCCATAATCCACCAGCCCCGCCTCAAAAGCGATGTTGATCGCGTGCTGCTGGATGCGGTCGGCGCTGCGCTCATGCGGGCCGAGCAGCGGGATGACGCCCCACGACATCATCAACTGGCGCTGCACCATCGGGTTCGGGGTGACGGCGATAATCCGCGCGTGCGGGCGGTACTTGGCGATGCTGCGTGCCGTACGCCCGCTCGTCGTCGCGGCGATGATGGCCGCCGCCCGCAGGTCGTACGCGGTGTAGGCAGTTGCATGGCTGACAGCGTCGGTCACGTCATCCGGCGCTTCAGGGATGTAAGACGGCGTATCCCATGGGCCGGTCAGCGTCGCCGCCTCGATCTCCTCGGCGATGCGCTCCATCGTCCTGACTGCCTCGACCGGGTACTTGCCCACTGCCGTCTCGCCGGAGAGCATGATGGCGTCCGTCCCGTCGAGGATGGCGTTCGCCACGTCGCTGGCCTCGGCGCGGGTGGGGCGCGGGTTGCGGATCATCGACTCCAGCATCTGCGTCGCGGTAACGACCGGCTTGCCCGCCGCGTTCGCCAGCCGGATCAGCCGCTTCTGCAGCATTGGCAGCTTCTCCGCCGGGATCTCGATGCCGAGGTCCCCCCGCGCAACCATAATGCCGTCCGCCGCCTGTACGATCTCCTCGATGTGGTCGATTGCCTGCGGCTTCTCGATCTTCGCCATCACGAGGATACGTTCACCAGCCGGGCGGTTCTTGTTGATGTACTCCTGAAGCTCGTAGATTTCTTCCGCCGAGCGCACGAACGACATCCCCAGCCAGTCCACGCCCTGCTCAATCGCAAAGTCGATGTCCTTCCAGTCCTTTTCTGTGATCGCCGGGATGGACAGGCCGGAGCCGGGGATGTTCAGGCCCTTGTTGTCCTGAACCACACCGCCGACGACGACCTGGCAGGGGATGTCCGTATGGGTCACATCCTGCACGAGCAACTCGATCAGCCCGTCGTCGATCAGGATGCGTTCGCCGGGGGTCACGTCCCGGGGCAAGTCTTTATACTGCACCGGAATGACGGCCTGGGCGTCCTCCGCGCCCTCTCGACGCACCCCCTCAACGGGGCGCGTCGTCAGCACGACACGCTCGCCCTGCTTGACGAACACACCGCCCTCGGCCATATCGCCCACGCGCAGCTTGGGCCCCTGCAGGTCGGTGAGGATGGCAACCGGGACGCCCACTTTCTTCGCCGCCGCACGGATGCGTGCAATGTTCTCCGCGTGGAGATCGTGGTCGCCATGTGAGAAGTTCAGCCGGGCGACGTCCATCCCGGCGCGGATCAGCTTCTCCAGCATCTCGGGCTCGCGTGACGCCGGCCCAATGGTGCAGACAATCTTCGTTCGGACCATGCTGCCTCTCTTTCTAACGGGTATGGAGGGTGGCGGCAGCACAAAGGGGGCTGCACATTTACCTTTAACCTTAATCCGCCCCCGCCGGAACGTCAAGATAGGCGGCAGGCGGGCCGACGTCCACCCATCACCGGATTATCATCCCACAGGGCGCTACAATGTGAAGTAAGGGCGTGTTGCTGATGCCCTGTCAGGTCGCTACAATCGTCGGGCAGTATCGCGCCGAGCAGCGACGATGCACACGCACAGCATGAGTAAGCGAGGCAGGATGATCCTGGCGATTGATACCGCAACCCGAAATGTCAGCCTGGCGCTGCACGATGGCCACGAGGTCATCGCCGAGATGACGTGGCGCACGGCCAACCACCACACCGTCGAACTGACGCCCGCCCTGAGCGACATGCTCCGATACAGCGGTGTCACACCTGCCGACCTGACCGCGCTCGCCGTGACGCTGGGGCCAGGCTCGTACACCGGGCTGCGCATCGGCATGAGCCTCGCCAAAGGGATCGCGCTGGCAGCCTCCCCGCCGCTGCCGCTCGTCGGCATCCCGACGCTGGATGTCGTCGCGGCGGCCCAGCCCCATGAGGCCGAGCGGCTGGTCGCCGTGGCGCAGGCGGGCCGGCGGCGCATCAACGCCGGGCTGTACGAGTGGGGCGAGGCAGGCTGGCAGAGCACGGGGGAGCCGTTCATTACGACCTGGGAGAAGCTGCTCGACCGGCTGGAAACGACCACGCAGGTAGCAGGCGAGATCGACGCGGCGGGGGCTGAGCTACTCGCCGCCGTGCCCAACCGGGTGATCGTCGCCAGCCCCGCACAGAACGTGCGCCGAGCGGGCTACCTGGCCGAGCTGGCGCTGCGCCGCCTGCAAGCAGGTGCGCCCGCCGACGCAGCGGCAATTGCTCCCGTTTATCTGTCTTAAACCGAGGAACAGCGATGAGGGACGACCGACTTCACGTCATTGTACGGCCCATGACGGTAGACGACATCGATAAAGTCGTGGTGCTCGACCGGCTCTCCTTCCCCACCCCCTGGCCTTCCTACACCTACCGGCATGAAATTCTCAGCAACCAGACCTCGACGATGCTCGTGCTGGAGGCCGCCGACGCCGAACCGCGCGCAGATGAGCCCGGCGGCTGGCTCAGCCGCTTTATGGGCCGCCGCGTGCCGGATACCTTATGCTATCCGCTCGTCGGCTATAGCGGCTTCTGGAAGATCGCCGACGAGGCGCACATCAGCACCATTGCCGTTCACCCGGACTGGCGCGGGCACAAGCTGGGCGAACTGCTCATCTGGACGATGTTCCACCTCGCCATGCAGCAGGACGCCCGCATGATGACGCTCGAAGTACGCGTCTCCAACGACGTGGCCCTCAACCTCTACCGCAAGTACGGGTTTGAGATCACCGGCAGGCGCCGCAACTACTACCGTGACAACCAGGAGGATGCCCACGTGATGACCGCCGCACCGCTCGACGGGCATTACCGGGCGCAGCTCCGGCAGTTCGAGCGCGAGCTTGCCCGCCACCTCCGCGCCACCTTCACCGACCTCGAGATCGAGGAAAGCTGGGACTATCTAACGGACAAGAATCCCCTGTCAGATTAACAGATCGCCTGGTCGGGGAAGTGGTTCCGGAGGTAAAAACGGATGGCAAAGGTAATCGGCGGGTTGACCCTTTCTCTGGATGGTTTTGCAAGTGACGCTCACGGCAGTATCGACCGGCTCTACCCGGACCTCGTCGATCTGCAAAACTCGGAGATGCTGCAAGAGGAGATACGGACAACCGGCGCGGTGATCCTGGGCCGGCGCTCCTTCGATTTGGCCGACGACCCGGACGACTACGCCGGGGGCTACGAGTTTCAGGTGCCGCTCTTCGTGGTGACCCATCACGCCCCGGAGAAGAAACCGAAAGAGAACGACCAGCTTACCATAACCTTCGTGACGGACGGCATCGAGAGCGCGGTCAAGCAGGCCAAAGCCGCCGCCGGTGACAGGAACGTGATGCTGATCGGCGCCAGCATCACCCAGCAATGCCTGAATGCCGGGCTGTGCGACGAGCTTCATGTCGGCTTGATGCCCGTTCTGTTTGGCGAGGGGCTGCGTCTGTTTGAGAACATTGACGTCTCAAACATAACGCTCGAAAAGATCAGGGTGTTCGAAGCCGGCGAGAGAACAGACATCTGGTACCGCGTTGTCAGGTAAGCGGCAGGGCCTGTCGACCGTTCAGCCCGCCCCAACTCAAGAACCTCTTTTCCGATGATAACTCGATGACAAGTCCTATTGGAGACACGCTCATGACAATCAACAACCTCGAACAGATCCAGCGCATTGACGCGGAGAACATGCTCAGCCACATCGATGCGCTGCCCGACCAGCTTGCCAGTGCCTGGGCGCACGGCCAGTCGCTCGACCTGCCCGCCGGTGCAGCGGACGTGCAGCAGGTGGTGATCAGCGGCATGGGCGGCTCGGCCATCAGCGCCGACCTGCTCGCCGCGCTCATCGCAGATACCTGCCCCGTGCCGATCAGCGTGGTGCGCGGCTACGGCCTGCCTGCGCACGTCCGCGGGCCGGAGACGCTCGTCATCGCGCTGAGCCACTCCGGCGGCACCGAGGAGACGCTCTCCGGCGCGCAGGCGGCAGCGGAGCGCGGTGCTCGCCTGCTGGCCATCACCTCCGGCGGCGAGCTGGCCCCGCTCGCTGAGGGGGCGGGCGGCGCAGCCTGGACGTTCGAGTATCGTGCCCAGCCCCGCGCCTCGCTCGGCTGGCTGTACGGCCTGCTGCTCGCGGCCTTCTCGCGGCTCGGCTTCGCGCCGGACCTCGCCGGGGACGTGCAGGAAGCAGTCGAGGTGATGCAGCGCCGCCGCGACGACCTCTCTGCCAGCGCACCCGCCGGGGAGAACGCCGCCTACCGCCTTGCCGAGCGCCTCGCCGGGCGCATCCCGGTGGTGTGGGGCGCGGAACTGCTCGCGCCGGTTGCCCGCCGCTGGAAGACCCAGCTTAACGAGAATAGCAAAACCGTGGCCTACTACGAAGAACTGCCCGAACTGAACCACAACACGGTCGCGGGGCTCCAGCTCCCTGGTGGGGTCGGCGAGCGCATCTCGGTCGTGGAGCTGGTATCGAGCCGCTACAACCACCCGCGCACGCAGATCCGCCAGCAGGTGACGCACGACCTGCTGGAGCGGGCGGGCATCCCCGCCACACGCGTCGAGGCGCAGGGTGAGAGCCGCCTGGCCCAGCAGATGACCGCCATCCAGTTTGGCGATTATGTCAGCTTCTACCTGGCGATGATCTACGAGGTCGATCCGACCCCGATTGACAACATCGCGTGGCTCAAGGAACGGCTGGCCGGGGCGTGATGTCCGAGCGTACTTCCCACACTGCCGACAAACTCGCCGAGCGCGGCGCGCCCAGCTATGTCTGGCGGGCCGGTCAGGAGCGCCGCCTCGCCATGATCCGGCGCTGGGGGGCGACGGAGAACGCCGCCATCCTCGTGGACGGCGCGGGCCTGGGCGCGTATGCCGCCCACCTGCTGGAGGACAGCCCGCACGTGTTCGCCTTTGACATCGAGCATGACCGCGCCGTCAGCGCGCATGAGCACGTGCCGAACGTCCACGTCGCCGCCTCCGAGCACAAGCCGTACCCGGCCAACACCTTCGACCTGATCCTGTCGCATGAGGTCATCGAGCACGTGCAGGA
>DGDY01000238.1:9724-10680 GCA_002385675.1 Anaerolineales bacterium UBA3940
GTACCACTTCGGCAACACGCCGCTGATCAACTACCTGCCCGACGCCCTGCGCAACCGGCTGGCCCCGCACGTCCGCGCCTACCGCAAGCGCGACCTCATGCGCCTCATCGACGGGCTGCCGCTGCGCGTGGTGTACCACACGCGGATCTTCGGCGCATACGACAACATCATCGCCCGCGCCCCGTCGCTGGGACGGGTGCTGCGGGCGGTGCTCCAGGCCGCCGAGCGCACCCCGTTGCGGCTGTTCGGGCTGTCGCACCTGTTCGTCGTCGAGAAGGTGGGCTCATGAGCGACCTGTCGCTGCTCCACGAGTTGCGAGAGACGGCGGTCCTGGCCGCGCGGCGGGCGGGCGCGGTCATCGCGGCGAACTACACCAAACCGCGCGAGGTGCGCGAGAAACGGGGCCCGCGTGACCTCGTCACCGACACCGACCATGCGGCACAGGCCGTCGTGCTGGAGACGATCAGCGAGCGCCACCCCGATCACTTCATCCTGGCCGAAGAAAACCCGCTTGAGCGGCCCAACTCGCAGGGCGTGTGGCCCATCCGGGACGGGGTGGTGTGGACGGTGGACCCGCTCGACGGCACGACGAACTTCACAACCGGCATCCCGATGTTCTGCACGGCGGTCGGCGCGGCGATTGACGGCGAGCCGGTCGCCGGGGCGATCTACGACCCGATGCGCGACGAGATGATCGTTGCGGCGCAGGGGCTGGGCGCGACGCTCAACGGAGAGCCGCTCCCGCCGCTCAAGCAGGCGCGCCTCCGGCACTCGACGGTCAGCCTCGACTGGTCCCGCGGGAAACTGACCCGGCAGCAGGTCGTGCGCTTCGTGGACGACCTCGCCCGTGCCTGCCGCACGCTGCGAGCGCTCGGCTCGGCGGCGCTGGCGCTGGGCTACGTCGGGCTGGGGCGCGTGCAGGTGTATCTGAACTTCGGGCTGCAGCCCTGGGACAC
>DGDY01000002.1 GCA_002385675.1 Anaerolineales bacterium UBA3940
CCAAGTGTAGCAAACTTCGGGCTGAGGGCCAGCCCGAAAAAGCAGGCGAGCCAGGCTCGCGCCTGGCTCGTACAATACGACCGGGGCGGCTAGTCCGCCGTAATCGGCTGCTGCTCCTCCTCGTGCACGATGCGCGTGCCAAGCACCTCCAGGAACTTCGCCAGCCATGCGGGGTGCGCGGGCCAGGCCGGGGCGGTAACGAGCTTGCCGTCTACATGCGCGTCCGTCACGGCGATATCCGCATAGCGCCCGCCCGCACGGGTGACATCCGGGCCGACTGCCGGGTACGCCGAGCAACTCCGCCCCTCCAGCACGCCCGCAGCCGCCAGCACCTGCGCGCCGTGGCAGATGGCCGCAACCGGCTTGTCCGCCTCGAAGAAGTGCCGCGTGATCTCCAGCACCCGCTCGTTCAGGCGGATGTACTCCGGCGCGCGCCCACCGGGGATGACCAGCGCGTCGTAGTCCTCGGGCCGCACCTCGTCGAACGCGGCGTTAAGCTGGAAGTTGTGGCCGGGCTTCTCGCTGTAGGTCTGGTCGCCCTCAAAGTCGTGGATGGCTGTGCGCACCTTGTCGTTTGCCTTCTTGTCCGGGCAGACAGCGTGGACGGTATGCCCGACCGCCTGCAGGGCCTGGAAGGGTACCATCACCTCATAATCCTCAACGTAGTCACCTACGAGCATCAGAATCTTTTTTGCCATTGCTCTCTGCTCCTTTTGTATTGTTGGGGAAAACGTCAAACAGCGGCAGCGCCATCTGCGAGGCAGGGGCGCACAGGTGGTGGCGTAGCCGGTCAATTAGCTGGTGATGTGGTCCGCAGTGGGGGTTCCGCTTACTCTCTAAGGTATAGGATCTTCTCGTCGCTGGCAAGGGGTAAAGCCGGTGGAACCCGGATGCCGATCAGCCCGTATTAACGATGTAATCTGTCGGAATAGTTGACTCTTCGGGCTGAGAATAGTAGAATATATGTTCTATGTGGGGGCCGGGTATCTCGCTCGTTGACGTCACCAGGGTTTACAGGAAGTGGGACCATGTCAACTGATCGCATCGGTAGAGAAACTCACAACTTCGAGGGCTGGCAGAGGCGAGTCGCGCTGTTTCTGTCAAGCCAGAGCCTCTCGCTCTTCGGCTCAGCGCTCGTCCAGTACGCGATCATCTGGCACATCACGCTGACGACGCAGTCCGGCGCCATGCTGACCATCGCCACGCTGGCCGCCTTCCTGCCGCAGATCGTCATCTCGCTCTTTGCGGGCGTCTGGGCGGACCGCTACTCGCGGAAGATGCTGATCATGGCATCCGATGCACTCACGGCGGTGAGCACGCTGATTCTTGGTGTGTTCTTCGCGCTGGGCTACCAGGAGCTGTGGCTGATCTTCGTCGTCATCGGCATCCGCTCGATCGGCGCGGGCATCCAACTCCCGGCGGTCAACGCCTTCCTGCCGGAGATCGTGCCGCAGGACAAGCTGATCCGTGTAAACAGCCTGAACGGGACGATCCAGCCGATCTTCATGATCGCCGCGCCGGTGATCGCCGCCGCGATGCTGTCCGTGACCAGCCTGGAGAACATCTTCTTTGTGGACGTGGTGACGGCAACGCTGGCTATCGTCCTGCTCGCCGTGTTGAAGTCGCCGGTCCAGGCGCGAGCGCTCGCCCAGCAGGCGACGAGCTACTTCGACGACCTGCGCGCGGGGCTGAGCTACGTCGGACAGAGTTCGACGCTGAAGACGCTGTTCGTGTTCTACGGGTTCATCTTCTTCCTGATCGCGCCGGTGGTCTTCCTGACACCACTGCACGTCGCGCGCGAGTTCGGTGAGGAGATCTGGAAGCTGACCGCGAACGAGGTGGTGTGGTTCGCGGGCTCGGTTCTCGGCGGCATCGGCATGACGGCATGGGGCGGCTTCAAGAGCCACTTCCGCACGCTTGGCGCGGCGAGCATGGTGTGGGCGGTACTGTTCGTGGGGCTGGGGCTGTCCGACATCTTCGTCCTGTACCTGATCTTCATGTTCCTGGCGGGGTTCCCGATGCCGGTCTGGCACGCGGCATCGACCACGCTGCTGCAGGAGATCGTCGAGCCGCACATGCACGGCAGGGTGTTCGGCTTCCAGCAGATCCTCTCGACGGCGATCATGCCGCTGGGGATGGCGTTCTTCGGGCCGATTGCGGACGTGGTCAGCATCGAGCTTCTGCTGGTGGTGAGCAGCGCGCTGCTGGCTGTCCCCGGCGCGTGGATCTTCTTCAATCGGGGGCTTCAGCAGCCACAGCCCGCCCTCGCCCCGGTGGAGCAGGACCTGTTTGACTGATCCGCATGCGGGCAACTGAGGTAACACGAGAGCCGGGCGGTATGCCCGGCTCTTTTTGTGTTTGCAGCGATATTCCGGCTACACGAGCGGCCAGCCGCCGCCCGCCTCAATTGCCGCGTCGATCTCCTCCATGAGCCGCATCGTTTCGTTGAGCGCAACCACGATGCGCTGGTAGTGCTTCACGTCCTCCCACGCAAGCTCGCGGCCTTTGCGATCCTTCAGCCACTTGTCGAGCACCTGATACCCGCCTACATGGAACTCCCACACGTCCGGCTCGACGCCCTCGAAGTACTGCTTCTTGTTGATGTACACACGCCCGCCGTGCTCTTCATCCGGCTCGACATAGCGCGGGTGGCGGCTGGCGACCTCGTTGCTGCCCTTAACCGGGAACGACGTGATAAGCTGCCCCAGCTTCGGGTGCTTCATCAGGTGCAGGCTGACAAGCTCCGCGCCCTTGCCGGCCAACTGCGCGAACAGCGCCCGGTCGCCGGTGAGCGGCACACGGGGGAAGTCGATGCGCAGGAACTCCGCGTAGCGCTCGCGGTAGGCGGGGCTGTGAAACACGGCGTAGATGTAGTGGAAAACATCCTCCGGCCCGAACGTCTCCGCGAGGTCGCCCGTGCCCTCGGTGACGAACGCCAAGCCGAGCTTCGCCGCCATCTCGTGCACGAAGTCGGGGTTGAGGTTGGGGCGGCGACCATCCTTGCCGGGTGGCCAGTCGAAGTCTTCTAGGAGCTTGTTAGGGTCAGGGTAGAGGTAGAGGGGACAACAGGTAACACCGCCGCGTCTGAACACGTTTGCGTCAACAGGCAGCTGGGATACAGTCATCAGAGACCAGACGGGATCGTTAACCGCCTGTCCTTGCCGCCCAACACCCATAACAAGATTGCCTTTATGCACCACATGATCCATCAATTCGCGGCGGGGACGATCCATGACTATGTCGCTGAAGTAGCATGGTCTAGTATCAAACGGGCGGTATAGGCAACCAGTGACATCTTTTTCCCAGTGCTCGATCTGTCGAAGCTCCTTGCGCGCATCTTGCAACTTCCACTCCCGGCTATCTTTGATGTCGTATCTCTCCCTTAATTGTTGGTCGTTTATGTGGTCCTCTCGCATCTCGCCAATCCTAGCCCGAATCTCGTCTTCCTCGAAGGCAATAGCAAATGAATCGCGATGCGTTTGGAATCCCAAGACGTTAACCGGCATTACATCAACGATCTTTGTAAACTCGTGATACTCCGCTTTCAGGTTCACGTCCTGCGGAGTAAAAAGGTAGAACGGCTTTCCCGGTACTACTTCTGTTCTCAAGCTTCGGATGTCGCTCTCAAGCAGCCACCGATATTTCGATTCTCGGCGTCCCCATAAGTCACCGTGATAGATCTTAGTGGTCTGATCGCCGCCCTGTTTCTTTACAAACACTCCAATGCACACACCCTGCTGAATGTCAAAGACGTTATCATCAGGCGAACCATCCGGAGCCGTCTCTTGGCGTTTCGTGCTGCCATGCAAATCTAGGATGTAGATTTCATCGAAGGCTTGGATTAACTGCTGCCGCATTCCTCGGAAGGTTGGATTTTCCAGATAGCCGTTATTCGATACAAATGCTAGTATCCCCTCGCCGGTCTGCTCGATCCGCCACTGTCCGAAGCGGATGAACTTCACATAATCATCTTGCAGCCATTTCGGGTTGCGCTCGCCCAGCGGCTCGCCGTCCACAAAGTAGTAGTCGCGCAACAGCCTACCAATGAATGTTGGCTGGTTTACGCCTTTCAGCGGCTTCTTAGCGACACGTTGAATTGGTCGTGCTCTACCATCCTTACCCGCCTGCCAGCCAACAACATACGACATTCCCTTTGCGACATCCGTTGGCTCCTCACTCCTGTTCGCGGAGTGCCCGCTATAAGGTGGATTCCCCAGCACCACCATGATCGGCTTATCCCGCTTGACCTTCGCCGCCTCGCCGCTCTCTTCTGCAATGTACTGAAGGAAGGGGAGACCCTGGCTCGTCTTGATCGCCTCTTCCAGCGTGTTCGTCAGGTAGATGCCGAGCCGCTGGTTGCTGCCGAATTGGTAGCCCGTCTCCTGCAGCTGGATGCCGAGCTTCATGTGGGCCACCGAGTACGGGGCCATCAGCAGCTCAAACCCGAAGATGCGCGGCAGCAGGTGTCGCTGCACGTACTCGTCCCATGCGCCCGCCTGCCCCTGCTCCTCCACAAGCCGCTGGTGAATGAGCTGGATCACGAAGTAGAGGAATGTGCCCGTGCCTGCCGCCGGGTCAAGCACCATCGTCCTCTCGTCGGCCAGCCCGTCGGGCCGTCCGAACTTCTCCTTGAGCAGCCAGTCCACACTGCGCACAATGTAGCTGACCACCGGCTCCGGCGTGTAGTACACGCCCCGCCGCTCGCGCAGCGCCGGGTCGTAGGCCGCGAGGAAGTCCTCGTAGAAGTGCACGACCGGGTCGTCCTGCCGCGTCGCCTTGCCAAAGTCGCGCACGATCTCGCCGAGGTCCGCCCGTTTCAACAGGCCGACCAGTCCGTCGTCTACCAGCCAGCTTACCTGCTCGGGCAGATCGACACCCGCGATGGTGTGAAACAGCTTTTTCAGGAAGGGGTTGGTCGGCGGCAGCCACCGCTCGACCGTCCAACGGGTAAAGTCGCCCTGCCGCCCCTCCTCGTCCCAGCGCACCGCCGCCGCGAACAGCCCATAGGCCATCGTCTGCGCGTACATGTCAGAGAACTGCTCGTCGCTCAGGTCGGGGATGAGCGCCTTCTGGAAGGCTGCCTTCTGAGCGTGCAGCGGACCGTCCTCGCCCTCCTGCTCGTACGTCCGCAGGATCAGCCGGTCCACCTCGCGGGTGATGCGGGCCATCCAGCGGGCCAGCTCGCCCGCCGTGCCGACCGTCACCGCCTCCTGCATGGCGAACTGCATGAGCAGGTCCGCGACCGCCGCCTTGCCTTCGCGATCCGACCGGATGCGGCGTTTGTCCACACTGCCCAGCCGCGCGGTCAGCCGCTTCTCGCCGCCCACATACCACCGGAACTCGACATAATCGGTGACGATCAGATTGCCGAGCGAGTGATAGCGCTTAATCTGCTCGCTCTCCTCGACGTCGTCGAGGTCCTTGCCCACATCCTTGCACTCGACGTAGCCGATGGGCACATCGCCACGCAGCACGACAAAGTCGGGCGCGCCCGCGTCGATGTGTTTGGGGTCGTTCACCGCTTTGATCTGCTGGCCTATGGCCTCAAGCAGCTTCTTGAGGGCGGGGCGGTAAGCATGCTCCAGCGCGACGCCGGTGTTCAGTTCGCCGCGCACTTCTTCAAGATAAACGTTAATGTCGGCTGCAAGGCTGGCCTGGACTGGCATATTGTGCTCTCCTGCGGTGGTTCGGGGGCTTGTAGAACTGCGGTTAAGTGTAGTCGCGTTAAGCAGGTGCGGCAAGGCGGCCTTCGCACAATGTGCATTTCAGATTGCGGGTAGATGTTTACGGGCCTCCGCTGTGAGGCTGGCTCCACCGGCACGAACATTCGCAGCTATCGGCCCGTGCTCAGGCAGACTGGAGCCGCGAAGTTTATTCGCGGCGTGTTTTACCCACCAAAATGAAATGCACCCTTCCGCACATCCCCCGCCCGATGCCCATGCTTGTAGTCGTGCAGGGCAGTGAGTGGTAAACTTTCTTCAGCACTCTCACCACCGGCAGGCCACTGCCACGACCATTCGCGCGGCATGGAGTCACCAGCCGCGTCGATACTTCGATCAAAGCCTGGTCACTGGAAGGGGGTGAGTGGATCGGAACCATCAAGACGTCGTCCCACACTTCATGCATGACCTGCAAAACTCTTATGGAGAAAGATGAGACCCATGAAAAACAAGTCCTTCTACCTGCTGGCCCTGCTGACCCTCGTGCTGCTGGCCGGGGTCGCATGCACGCCCGGGGAGCCCGGCGCGGCGGACGCGCCCGGCGGCGAGGACGGCCAGCCGCAGCGCGTCGTCTACCTGATCAACGGGGCGCTGGGCGATAACGCCTTCTACGACTCCGGGCAAGCGGGCATCGACGCCATCGCCGCGCAGTACGGCGTCGAGACGCGCACCATTGAGACGAACTTCGACGCCGGGCAGTACGAGCCGGCGCTCCAGGCTGCGGTCGACTATGCCGACGTGATCTTCGTGATCTCCTACGGCTTCGAGGATCAGCTCAGGGAGTTCGCCGACGAGAACCCCGACAAGATCTTCGTGAACATCGACACGGTCGTCGAGAACGAGGCTGGCACCATCACCTCGGTTGACTTCATCGAGGAAGAGAGCGCGTACCTGGCGGGCGTCGTCGCCGCGATGCTGACGACGGACACCAGCGTGCCGAACATCAACGAGGAGAAGCGCATCGGTGCGGTCGGCGGCGATGTGGACCCGGTCGTCGACTCGTTCATGTTCGCCTATGAGAACGGCGCGCACTACATCGACCCCGAGATTATCGTCGAGCGCAAGTACCTGGGCGACTGGGAGGACTCCGCGAAGGGCAAGCAGGCGGCGCTCCAGCTTTACGATGCCGGCTCCGATGTGGTCTTCCAGATCGCGGCGGCGGCGGGTATCGGCGTCCTGCAGGCGGCGGGTGAGCGCGACCTGTACGCCATCGGCGTTGACACCAACCAGAACGACATCGTGCCCGGGCACGTGGTCGCCAGCGACATCAAGGACGTCGGCCTGGCGATCCAGCAGGTGTACGCCATGATCGTCGATGGCACGTACCAGCCCGGCCAGGTGCTGAAGTACGGCCTCGCATCCGGCGCGGTGGACGTGGTGTTCGACGCGCAGGAGCAGGTGCTGCCGCAGTACATCATCGACAGGGTGAACGAGCTGCGCGAGCAGATCATCAACGGCGAGCACGAGGTCGAGCTCTACGTGCCGTAGCGCGGCCAGCCGGGGAAGCTGACCTCACCCCTCCCGAGGCTCATAGGGCCGCGCCGGGGGGGTGAGGTTTACATCACGCCCCGGCCCGACCACAACAACCATGCAGATGTTGGGCTGCCCTCTCCCGCAGCCCAACATCACTACCATCAAGCACACCCCTGCGTGAACAACAACCCAGTCACCCTGTCGAAAGGATGTCGTGAATGGGTAACCTGATCGAGATGCGGAACATCGTCAAGGTCTTCCCGCCCAGCGTCGTCGCGCTGGACGACGTGACGGTTGACTTTGAGGAGGGCGAGATCCACGCGATTGTCGGGGAGAACGGCGCCGGCAAGTCCACACTGATGAAAATCCTGTACGGGCTGGAGTCGGCCACCTCCGGCGAGATTTACCACAAGGGGCGGCGGCTCAACATCCGCAGCACCAAAGAGGCCATCGCCAGCGGCATCGGCATGGTGCACCAGGAGATCATGCTCGTGCCGGAGTACACCGTCTGGCAGAACGTAGTCCTCGGCATGGAGCCGGTTAACTGGTTCGGGCGCATCGACGAGAAGCGCGCCCGCCAGCAGGTGCAGGAGCGCATCGACGAGTACCACTTCAACCTCGACCCGGACGCGCTGGTGAGCGACATCTCCGTCGCCGCGCGGCAGAAGGTCGAGATCCTCAAGCTGCTGTATCGCAACGTGCTGACGCTCATTCTGGACGAGCCGACCTCGGTGCTGACCCCCCAGGAGATCCCCCGGCTGTTCGACGAATTGCGCCGCCTGCGAGACAGCGGGCATACCATCCTGTTCATCTCGCACCACCTCGATGAGGTGCTGGAACTAAGCGACCGCATCACGGTGCTGCGCCGGGGCAAGAAGATCGGCACGGTGCAGGCAGATCAGACCTCCAAAGAGGAGCTGGCCCAGATGATGGTCGGGCGCGAGGTGCTCTTTACCTCGCTCAAGCAGCCCTGCAAGCCCGGCAGAACGGTCTTTGAACTCACCGACCTGTCCTACACCGACCCGGAGGGGCGCAAGCGGCTCGACGGGGTGAACATCCACGTGCGCGCGCACGAGACGGTGGGCATCGCGGGGGTGGAGGGCAACGGCCAGCTTGAGCTGGTCAACGCCATTATGGGCCTGCTGCCGATACAGGAGGGCCGCCTCGTCGTGGACGGGCAGGACCTGACCCACGCCGACATCCTGACCCGCCGGGGGAAGATCTCGTTCGTCTCGCAGGACCGGGGCCGGATGAGCGCGAGCCTCCCCGCCTCGATTAAAGAGAACGTCCTGATGACCCACCACCGGCAGGGGCGCTTCACGAAGCTGATGGGCCTGGTGCTGAACAACCGCGAGGCGGCGGCCTTCGCCGAGGAAGTGCGCGAGCAGTTCGCCGTGCACATGGACGGCGCAGATGCGCCCTTCTCGTCGCTGTCGGGCGGCAACCAGCAGAAGGTCATTCTGGGGCGCGAACTGCTGCTGAACACGCCCTTCGTCCTGCTCGACCAGCCGACGCGCGGGCTTGACGTCGGCTCGATTGAGTACGTGCACCGCCAGATCCTCGCCATGCGCGAGGCGGGCCGGGCCGTGTTGCTCATTTCCGCCGACCTCGGCGAGCTGTTCCGCATCACCGATCGCATCCTCGTGCTGAGCCGTGGCAGGATCGTCGCGGACCTCGTCACGGACGAGACAGACATCAACGAAGTCGGGTATCTGATGCTCGAAGGAAAACGTAATGAGACAGAAGCTGCTTAACGGGCTGGCGGGGATCGTCGTCGCCCTGCTGATCGGCGCGGTCGTGATGCTGGTGCAGGGCTACAACCCGGTCGAGACGTACCTGGCGCTGTTCAACTACTCGCTCGGGAGCGGGTACGCCTTTGCGACGATGCTGAAGAACTCCGTGCCGCTGATCCTCACCGGGCTGTCGGCGGCGGTGGCCTTCGGCTCCGGCGCGATCAACCTCGGCCAGCCGGGGCAGCTCCTGATGGGTGCGCTGGCGGCGACCGTGGCGGGCCTGTACCTCGACCTGCCGCCCGCCGTCATGATCCCGACGCTGCTGATTGCGGCGGCGCTCGGCGGCATGGCGTGGTCCGGGGTGGCGGCGCTGATGCGGCGCTGGTTCAACATGGACGAGTTCATCACGACGCTGATGCTCAACATGATTGCGGACTTCTTCACCTACTGGGCCATCTCCTACCCATTCTTCGACAAGGGCGCGAACTCCCCGATGACGCCTCCCATCAGCCGCGCGGGCTGGATGCCGGAGATCGGGCGGTTCAACACGTCGGTGCTGGTGATGCTGCTGGCGTTCATCGTGACGTGGTTCATCTCGACGCGTACCACCGCCGGTTACGAGTGGCGCATCTCCGGGCAGAACAGCCTGTTCGCCCGGCTGGGCGGGGTCAACACCTCGAAGAACTATATGCTGGTCATGCTGATGACGGGCGTGCTCGCCGGGCTGGCGGGCGGCCTGATTGTGATGGCCGGGCCGCACCGCTTCATCAAGGACATCGGCGCGAACTACGCCTGGGACGGCGTGATGGTCGCGATGGTCGCCAACAACGGCATTATCGCCACGCTGCTGTACGGCCTGTTCTTCGCCACGCTGCAAACCGGGGCGCTGGGCATGGAGCTGATCACCGCTGTGCCGCGCGAGTTGATTATGGTGCTGCAGGCTATTGTGCTGCTCGTCGTAATGGCCGGGCGCAGCTACTTCGATATCATCGCCAACAAGCTTGCCGAACGGCAAAAGACACGTGAGAGGGTGGCATGAGGGTAGCAATTGGTCTTATCAACGGCATGATCGCCGCCGCAACGCCGATCCTGCTGGCGGCGCTGGGCGGCACGCTCACCTTCTACGCGGGCATCTTCAACATCGCGATGGAAGGCATGATGCTGGGCGGGGCGTTCTTCGGCGTGCTCGGCTCGTACTACTTCGGCTCGTGGGTGATGGGCATCATCTCGGCGATTGTGGGCGCGCTGATCATGGCGCTGATCTTCATCCTGTTTGCCATCACCCTGAAGGTGGACGAGTTCGTGACCGGCATCGGCCTGAACCTGTTTGCGCTGGGCACGACGACCTACCTGCTGCGGCAGATCTTCAGCGTCAAGGGCGCGTTTGCCGGGCCGGGCATCGTACCCGTGCCCTCGGTGAGCATCCCGCTCATCCGGGACATCCCCGTGCTCGGCCAGATCCTGAGCGGGCATAACCTGATTGTGTACTTGACCGCGCTGATCACCTTGGCCGTGGCCTTCGCCGTGTTCAAGACACGGTTCGGGCTGCGCCTGCGGGCCGCCGGTTATAACGCGACCTCCCTCCAGATGAGCGGCGTCTCGACGGCGCGCGTGCGGGTCTGGTCGGTGCTGCTCTGCGGCGTGCTGTGCGGGCTGGCCGGTGCATACCTGTCGCTGGGCTACGTGACGCTGTTCTCGGAGAACATGTCGGCGGGCCGGGGCTGGATCTCGCTCGCGGCGGTGATCCTCGTCAACGGCCACCCCATCGGCATTGCGCTCATCTCACTGCTGTTCGGCTTTGCCGACGGGCTGGGGCTGTTCATGCAGCAGTCGCTGCCCTCACAGTTCACGTCGATGGTGCCCTACATCGCCACCCTGATCGCCCTGTTCGTCTACTCCATCCGCAAGAAGAAGGAGCGTGTAGCCGCATGACTCTGAAAGCATGGGAGCGCGAGCGGAAGATGCGCGACGCCGCCGTCCCGCTGGACCGGCGCGTCCACGACAGCAACTGGTTTACGGCAGATTTTGAGCCCCCGCATGGCGACGACCTGATCCAGATGTTCTGGCAGTCGCGCGTGCCCGGCTCCGGCGCACCGGAGATCGCCTACCAGGGGATGGTCCAGGCGAAGGGCAACCAGGGCTACGACGTCAGCAAGGCCGAAGCCCTGCTCGAAGAAGGGCTGGCTCTCTGTGAAGCCGGGAAGAAGGACGAGCTGCGCGCGCTGACGGCGGCGCTGCTGGCGGCGCTCGTCGAGGCCCCGGTTGACCCTTCCCACCCGTACCACAGCTACGAGCACCCGGAGGGCTGGGAGGCCGTCCGCGCGGCGATGGCGGCGGACATCGACGAGGGGACGCCCGACTGGCAGCCCGACTTCGAGGAGCGCATCTACCAGGGCTGGCTCGGCCAGCTTGCGGGCGGCGCGTTCGGCACGGCGATTGAGGGCTACACCGGCGAGCAGATCGAGAAGGTCTATGGCCGGGTGGATGGCTACATCACCAGGCCGGAGACGATGAACGACGACGTAGTGTACGAGCTGGTGCTGCTCGACGTGTTCGAGCGCATGGGGCGCGGCATCACGTCGGAGGCGCTGGGGCTGGAGTGGGTGCGCCAGATCCCGTTCGGCTGGTCGGCGGAGTGGGTCGCGTTGCGCAACCTGTCGATGGGCCTGATGCCCCCGGCCTCCGGCTCGTGGAACAACCCCTACTCGGACTGGATCGGCGTGCAGATGCGCGGGATGATCGGCGGGCTGCTGGCGCCTGCCGAGCCGCTTGAGGCGGCCCGCCTCGCCTATATCGACGGGGTAGTGTCGCACGCGGCGAACGGCGTCTACGGCGGGATGTACGCCGCCGTGCTGACGGCGCTCGCCTTCCGCGAGAACGACGTGCGGGCGCTGCTCGTCAAGGGCCTTGACTACCTGCCGCAGCGCAGCGAGTACGTCGCCATCGTGCGCGAGGTGCTCGACGTGCTCAGGGCGGAGACCGACCCGGCGGCGGCCTGGCCCCGGATCAGCAAGCGGCTGGAGATGTACAACTGGATCCATGCCTACCCGAATATCGCGGCGGTCTGCTTTGCGCTGTGGTACGGTGAGGGCGATTTCGGCGAGACGATGTCGCTGCTGGCCCGCGCCGGGAACGACGTGGACTGCAACGCGGGCCTCGCGGGGACGGTACTCGGCGTGATCGCGCCGGTGCCGGACGCCTGGGCCGCGCCCATCGGCGACCTGCTGGAGACATACATCAAGGGCAAGGAGCGCCTGTCGATCCGCGAGGTGGCGGCGCGCACCGCGCGGCTGGCCCGTCAGCACCGGGGCGGGTAGAGCCGCATTCCCGTTGTAGTGGCGCAACATGCGCCTTACAGACGCCCCCTCTGCCGGTGGTCGCTTCGCGACCTCCCCCTAAGAGGGAGCGCTCAGGTGATGCGACGAGACAAAGCGGAACTGCGAAGTTCATTCGCGGCGGAGCTTTCTGCTGCCCCCGGCCTCACCCCCGCGATCGGCGGCCTGCGCCGCCGCCGCTGCCGCCGAAGATGATCGTCAGCCCCAGCAGATAGCCGAAGTTGTACCAGCCGCCGTTGTTGTGAATCTCGTAAATGCCCACGTTGCTGTTGAACAGCGACACGATGAAGGCAAACGGCGCGATGATCCCGTGCCACAGGCCCAGCCAGAAACCGGCGACGTCGCCTTCTTCGTCCGGCGTGCCGCGCATCTCGTTGGCAGCCGCCGCGCACGCGGTGAGCGCGATCAGCACGACAGCCAGCAGTAGGACAACTCTCATCCGCTGCATGTTCCTCACTCCCTCGGGTTGGGTCTAACAAGGCTAAAAACTCACAGACAGCGTACGTGCAGGGCGTTCAGGTGGGGAGCGATGTGACGGGTAGGCAGGTGAAGAAGGGTGATTTCAGCAGTATTGTATGACGGACCGCTCACGCCGAACAACCCCCTCGGCGTGGGCAGCGGAGGAAGTAGACAGCCGGGTGCAACGGGATCGGACCGCACACGTATAAGAAGGTGCAGGTGGCCCGGACGCAGGCCACGAACGGAAGCAAGTGAGTAACGGTAGTGTTAGAGGGGGGATGGTTATGGTACGCGCAGCACGTTACGGATACCTGGGCATGGCAACGTTATTCCTGGTCGGCATTGTGGCACAGGTCTTTTTCATCGGGCTGAGCCTGCTGGGCCGCCGGCCAAGCTGGGGTGAGCACTCGGCGCTGGGGCACATGCTTTTGCTTCCCGTCCTGTTCATGGTGATCCTCGCCTATCTGGGTAGGATGAAGCGCCCGGTCAAGTCGCTGACATGGCTCACCTTCCTGAACTATCTGCTGCTGGTCACGGCGGTGTTCCTGCGCTGGTCGGTGCCGGTCGTGGCGGCGATGCACCCGGTGCTGGCCATCACCATGTTCGGGCTGACGGCGGCGCTGGTGCTCCAGGCGCTGCAAGCCGTGCGCTCGCCGGAGCAGGCCCGCGCACGCCAGATCGCGGAGCCGGGGAGCGTCTAACAAGCAGCGTTTCATACAGCGACGCTCCGAGGGGCAGCAGGGCAATACACAGTATTCTCCCGCATTGCCCAACTGCCCCTCTCATGCTTAAATGGGTGGATATGATAACCTGACTAGCACAGATGAGAACTCACCATGTCCGAACACACACTTCCTTCACCCACCCTTCAGGAGTTTCAGTCCTGGCCCTCTGAAAAGGTTGAGCCGATCGCCCGGGGCAAGACGGTTGTGCTCGCCTCAGGCGGAAGCTCGCGCTGGTACTTCCTGGAGCACGGCGACACACGAAAGGGCTACACAGCCACTGAGCAGTTCCGCGATTATGGCAGGCGCGGGCTGCAGCGCATCGTCGAGCAGGCCAGCATGATGCTCGACGATGGCATCAGCACGGTGTTCGCGCCGGGCTTCGCGGGGGGGCAGGGCGAGCGCAACCCGGAGTACGTTGAGAACCTCAAGTGGGCCTACCAAGTTTTGATCAACGAGGACGCGCAGGCGCTGTACGAGCAGCACCGGCTCGGCGTGCTGTTCCGCGGGAGCTGGC
>DGDY01000176.1 GCA_002385675.1 Anaerolineales bacterium UBA3940
GAGGGCCGTACGCGGAGCCAGCACTAGCCCGACCGCTGCGCCGAGCCACAGCACCGGGTCCGCCCCTGCCTCCCCCGTGGCGGCAAGCAGCAGCAGGGCGACGAGCGGCGCGTGGGCCAGCGTTGCCGCCCGTGCGGGCAGCATCAGCACCTCTGCGAGCAGTGGGCCTGTCGCCCCACGCCGGTCGAGCGCCGCGCTCGCCACGCCCCACAGCCCGCCGAAGCCGAGCGCGACCAGCCCGGCGGTCAGCGCCGTGCCCCACGAGTTGACTACCGCCGCGCCGACCTGCCCGCGCACGTCCCGCCCCAGATGGTCGGTGCCGAGCGGATGCGCGGCTGAGGGGCGCTCGTAGATGGCGGCAGGGTCGGGCGCATCGGCGTGGTGCGGCAGCCAGAGGGCGGCAAGGGCGAGCGGCGCGAGGATCACCAGCGCGGCCAGTCCGATGCGCAGCCGGGCGGGTGTACGCTTGTCTTGCCGGGGTGTGGGGACAGTTGCCAGCGTGCCGCGCACGCCTGCGTTCGCCGCTGCGCGGATGCCCATCACGAGCAGCAGCGGGGCGAGGATCTGCACGGCGCGGATGGCGACGGCGGCGTCGCCCAGCCGCAGCGCCTCGACGAGCAGCGCGCCAAGCCCCTCCCGCCCGGCGACGACCTCGACCGCGATGGCGCTGCTGATCAGCCATCCGGCCTGCGTGAAGAAGGCGTGCCCCGCCGTCAGCGCGAGCAGGGCCGGGTCGTCGGAGCGGGTGTGCAGCGCCGCGCGGGCCGCCAGCAGCGCGGGCAGCATCGCCACGACCAGCCCGGCGGCCAGCAGACCGGCCCAGGCCGCCCCTCCGCCGGGCGGGATCAGCCCCAGGCGCACGCCTAGGACCAGCACGACGAGCAACATCACCGCGCCAGCGGGTGCTGCCAGCACGCTCGACGCCAGCCAGCCCATCAGGGAGAGCACTCCGCCGAGCCGCCCGGACAGGCGGCGCAGCGCCAACCCGGCCCCGGTGAGCAGCGCGATCAGCAAGCCCGCCAGCACGGTTGCCACGGCGAGCAGCGCGAGCGTTGGCAGAAGGCGCGCCGCGACGAGCGCCCCGGCGGGCTGCCCCGGCACGACAGCGGTGGAGACGTCACAGCACGGCCCGGCGGCAAGAGCGGGCAGGTTCGCCAGCCCGGTTGCCAGCACGCCGAACGGCCCCGGCTGTGCGATCAGCCTGCCGAGCGCGCCGAAGCCGAGCCATGCCAGTGCATAGGCAGCGGCCAGCACGATCAGTTTGCGGAGGGTCGGGGTGCGCGCCGCGCGGAGAAGCGGCGACTCGGTGGCGGGGCGGGCCTGCTCCTCGGCACGGACGGCAATTGCCAGTGCGTAGACATCCCACAGAGGAACGAGCAGGAACGTCCCGAGAAAGGCCGCGAGGGCAAGCGGTATCGAGCGATGCGGTCTGTGAGATGTCATGGCGGCGGACGCGTGCAGGAAACAAAACCAGCCCGAATTGTCGCGCATCCGGGCTGGTCTGGCAAATCAGGCGGTATAAAGTTGACCGCTCCCACCGGGGCAGGCTGCGTCAGGCGATCCGGCGCGACTGGTTGACATCCTGCTCGGCAAGGAACTCCTCGACATCTTCAAGCGCTTTGGCGTAAGCGTCTAATAGCTCGCGGTCCGACCCTTTGAAGCGGCGAAGGGTCTGCGTGGCACACATAGCGCAGCCGCGCAGCGCGCGGTAGCTGTCCGTTTCGCAGTCCAGGCATCCGTTCAGCCGGATCATCATGAGCACAAAGGCGAGTTTTTCGGGGTGGGTGTTTTCCAGCGGGATGACGCGGTCGACCAAATCGCGCCATTCAGGGCCGCGCATATCCCTCAGGACAGGGATAACGTAATTTGGGAATAAGAGCTCGTTATTCGTGTACATTTAAACCCCCATGCAATAGTCGTGCTGGGTGTTAAAGCCGTACGGGGCATCTGCCAGAGCGGCTGCCGCTGCGGGGATCACAGGAGATGAAACCAACCGTTCGCATTGTAAGACTGCTGCAGCCATGCCGTCAATACGAAGCAGGTCGTACGTTTGATTCCCGTAGGTGAGGCGTAGAAGTTGTGGTGTTGGAAAGTGAAAGCACCCCGACAATTGATACTATGGTACAGTAATGAACTAGCGGAATCAAGACCAGAAATCCCTGCACCGGGGCTGAATACGAATTATCCCTACTATGACCCAAACTTCACCCCCAGCGCGTCGCAGGCCGCCGGGGTGAGGTTTTCTGCAGGCTTAACTGGTAACCCAATGCCACAACTTACACGAGGAGGCGGCATGATCACCATCGAACAGGCGCGCGCGCTGTATGAGGGGAGCGACTCCGTTCACGACTTCGCCCATGTGCTGCGGGTGCTGCGGCTTGCCGAGAAGCTCGCCCGGATGGAGGGCGCGGACCTGGAGATCGTGCGGACGGCGGCGCTGCTGCACGACATTTCCCGCTCTGAGGACGAGGAAGCCGGGGCCGAGGCGGAGGAAGAAACCGACCACGCGCTGATCGCCGCGCGGGAGGCGCGTCGCATCCTTGACGGCGCCGACCCGGCCTTTATCGACGCCGTCGCGCACGCCATCGAGGCGCACCGCTTCCGCAATAGCATCGAACCGCAGACCATCGAAGCCAAAGTGCTCTTCGATGCCGACAAGCTTGACGCGATTGGCGCGGTGGGCGTGGCGCGCGCCTTCGCCTACGGCGCGCTGCTCGGCCAGCCGCTGTGGGGTGAGGTTTCGGAGGGCTACATCCCCGGCCAATCGGATGAGGCGCACACCCCGCACCACGAGTTTCACTTCAAGCTCAAGACGATCAAAGACCGGCTCTACACGGAGAGCGGGCGGCAGATCGCCGAGGGGCGGCACCGCTTCATGGAGATGTTCTACGAGCAGATGGCCGCAGAGGTGCG
>DGDY01000282.1 GCA_002385675.1 Anaerolineales bacterium UBA3940
GGAAACGAAAACCGCCTGCCACAGCAGGCAGGCGGCGAGAAAATGCTGACTGGTTTCGATAGATAGCCTAGTAGACGCGGACGTACTGGCCGGAGACGTAGCCCGTCTGGCCGTTGTACTCGATGGCGTACCAGCCGCCCTGCTGGCCGACAATGGTGTAGCGCGTGCCGGGCCGGATCAACCCAATGCGGCCATGCTCCAGGCCGGGGCCGGAGCGCACGTTCAGGCCGGTGACGGCCTCAAGCGTGCCGCCCCCGCCAGTATTCCCTGCGGACGGGGCGGAGGGCTGGCCCTGCGAGACGCGGACGTACTGGCCGGAGACGTAGCCCGTCTGCCCCTCGAAGTTGATGGCATACCAGCCGAACTGCTCGCCGACGATGGCGTAGGTCGTGCCGGGCCGAATCGTCCCGATGCGCGTGTAGCTCGTGCCAGGGCCGGTACGCACGTTCAGCCCGGTGACAGCCTCAAGCACCTGCTCGCTTGCAGGCGTGGGAGCGCCGGGGGCGGGCGCAGGGGCAGGCGCTGCCGACCCGGTCGCCTTCCACTGTGCGATGAGCGGGCGCAGCACGTCAAGCGACTGCGTGCCGAAATTCTGGCTCGGCTCGATGTGCGAGTTCTCCATGAACTCGTTCCAGCTTACGATGAGGATCACGTCCGTACCGGCGGCGACGGCTCCGTTCCAGCTATTGGCTAGGAACTGGCCATTGGCACGCCCGCGCGGCGAGGTGGGGTTGGGCCGGTTGTCGCGGGCGGCGATGCGGCTCTCATCCCAGCCGGGATGTACGGTCGGGATGTACATCGAAGCGCCTGCGTTCTGAGCGGCCTGCTTCTCGTGCAGGAAGCGCATGGCGCTGCCGTTCGCCCAGGCGAGGTTGAAGGCGTACATGCCGTCCATCGCACCGCCGTAGACACAGCAACCGCTCACACCTTCCGCAATCCAGATGGTGTTGCGGTTCGGGTCCACCTGGTTGCGGATGGCCTGCCAGTCAGCGGCGGACAGGCCGCTGTTGTTCTGGAAGGCGAAGAAGATGACCGGCTTGCCGTTGTAGCGCAGGTAGCCGGGGTGATTGGCGCGGTCATTGATTAGCCAGTTCAGCGAGTTGACCAGCTCATCGCGGTTGCGGTTGAAGTTCTGGTTGAAGATGTCCACTGCTGCCGCAACGCCGAAGCCGCGCTCGGCGGCACGGTCGAGCAGGTTATTGAGCACCGGCGTGGTCGTGAGATTATCGCTGAGGCCAAACCAGCTCACGATAAAGCCATCGATGCCAGCGCCCTTTGCCTGATCGATCTGCGTGGCGGCGACATTCGGGTCACGCGAGTCATAAGGGCCGATCGCCGGGCGGTCGGTCAGAACGTCGTTCTGCCAATCCCAGGTCATCGGGCCGCCCCAGAAGCCCATATAGAAAGCCCATACTTGCTTGCCGGACTGTGCGGCAGCCGGCTGCGGCGGTTGCATGAACACCGCAGCCACAAGCACCAGTGCGAGTACCAGGAGCATCCCTCGTTTGAGTGTCATAGGCTTACGCTCTACTCTCCTTCGTTAGGGTTCTGCTAAAGGGTTTCGCGCTGCGGCTTCGGCTGCGGCTTGCGCAGCTTGCAGACCATCTCACCCAGTCTTATGGGCAGTATGCGGCACGAAACAGCATAATTACACTCTCGCGTAACGCTGAGAATGACTTTTAGTATATCGAGGCGCAAAGTGGGTTGGTATAGTACCAGGGGGATGGGCAAACAAAAAGCGGCTCGCCCGAGCCGCTTGAGGTGGCGATGACTGGACTCGAACCAGTAACCCACGGCTTATGAGTCCGTTGCTCTGCCATTGAGCTACATCGCCGTCAATCTGGGAAGAATTATAGCAAGATCAGGGGAAGGAGGCAAGAAAAAACCCGTATTCTGTCGCATTTTTTATCTTCAAATCGGGTGCTGACCTGAAGCCTGCAATCGATATGCAATCTTTTGCTGTGCAAGAGTGAACATGATAAACTATGCCGAAACTGGCCCTACAAAATAGGCGCCTTTCCGTCTTGTGCCATCCATCCCCGGGTGCGACACAAGGCAAACCCATGGAAAGGAGAAAGAACGTAATGCGTAACTATGAACTGATGGTGATCCTCCGTCCCGAGCTTTCTGACGAGGAGCGTAACGCGCAACTGGAATCGATCCAGCAGCTTGTTGGATCCCTCAAGGGTAGCGTTGGGAACGTGGATCACTGGGGCCGCCGCCGCCTGATGTACGAGATCGACGGTGAGCGGGATGGTTATTATGTGGTTTACCAGCTTGAGCTACCAGCCAGTGCGCCCGCGGAAATTGAGCGCACGCTGCGGTTCAACGAGAACGTGATCCGGTACCTGGTGACGCGGAAGGAAGAGTAACAGCGCGACCTGAACAGGTCAGGCACCCACGCGCGACACACTTTGGAACCTGCGGGGCAGTCGCGGCCACTGGCAGCAACGGGAGATGAACATGAGCAGAGGGTTGAACAAAGTCATGATCATTGGTCACCTTGGGCGTGACCCTGAGATGCGCTACACTCCCAGCGGCCGTCCTGTGACCTCCTTCAGTGTCGTGACGACCCGGACGTGGACCTCCGCGGAGGGCGAGCGGCATGAGGAAGAAGAATGGTTTAACGTCGTCGCATGGGGCAATCTTGCCGAGATCTGCAACCAGTATCTCAGCAAGGGGCAGCAGGCCTACATCGAGGGCCGGCTGCAGACACGCGGATGGGAAGACAGCGAGGGAAAGAAGCACTATCGGACCGAGCTTGTCGCGAGTGAGATGATTGTGCTTGGCGATCGGCGCGGCTCAAGCCCGCCACCGCCGCCGCTCCCCGACCGCGATGATTCGGAAGAAGAAAACTACCCATTCTAATTCCTCTACCTGGTAGAGGATGAACCGGTACAAATTTGAGGAGTTTTAACGTGTCTGAAGAGACCACAAGAAACCAGCGTGACGATATCGACGAGCTGGATGAGGAAGAAGAGGACGAGCAGCTGGAGTCGCGGAGCCGGGGTCGTGCCCGCGCCGCAGTCCGTGAGCGCCGCTTTGGCCGGTCGCGCGTGTGCAATTTCTGCGCAGACCAGGTCAAGACGATCGACTACAAGGACTATGAACTGCTGCGTCGCTACATCACCGACCGGGGCAAGATCCTGCCGCGCCGCCAGACGGGCACCTGTGCCAAGCACCAGCGCGCCCTGGCTACAGCGGTCAAGCGGGCGCGCCACGTAGCGCTGCTGCCCTTCACCGGTGAGCAAGCGCGCGACTAGCGCCGAGAGAACTGGGGTATGGGCATAGACACACCGTCTATGCCCTTTCTGTTTTGCATATCGCAACCCGCCCGCGGGTTGATTTGACAGGAGAAAGGGAAGAAGAGATTAATGTCGAAGCGCCCAACCTCCGATAAACCTCGCCTGACACGCCGCCAGATGTCGCGGGCCCGGCAAGAAGCCCGCATACGGCAGGGGATCGTTATCGGCACGATCGTCATAGCCGTGCTCGTCGTTGGCGTGCTGGCGTATGCACTTATCAACGAGTACATCATCAAACCCAATCGCGTCATCGTTTCTGTCAACGGCGATGAAATGACGGCGAATGTGTTTGAGGATCGGGTGAAGTTCAACTACTACCTGCAAACCGGTGGGCAGCCGATCGAGCAGCTTGGGCTCGACAAGTTCTTCTTTGCTGAGCTGACGCTGAACAACATCATCGACGAGATGCTCATCATGCAACAGGCCGCCGAGCGCGGTATCACGGTCAGCGATGCGGAAGTGCAGGAGGAGCTTGAGCTAACCTTTGGCTATGACGCCGGTGAGCCTGAGCCAACCTCCACACCTGTTCCAACCGAGGAGGTCCTGGAGCCGACCGTCACGCCGACGTTCGTCATCACGCTGACGCCCAGCCCCACACCGACGCTGGCACCCGGCGTGACGCCGACGGCCACTCCCAGCGGGCCACCCACCGCCACACCGACCGCTCTGCCCCTCCCCACCGCCGCGCCGATGACGGAGGAGGAGTTCAACGCAGAGCTTGACGGGTTCATCTCCACAGCGAGCCGTGTTACCGGCCTGTCCCAGAGCCGGGTCCGCGAACTGCTCGTCGAGCAAATCCGGATCGGGCTGCTGCAGCGCCGGCTGCTGGACGCCCTTGACCTCGAAGTAGACGAAGTCAAGACGATGGTGCACGCCGCGCACATCCTGGTCGAGACCGAGGAAGAAGCGCAGGCTGTGCTGGAGCGGCTTGAGGCGGGTGAAGTCTTCGAGGAACTTGCCGCGGAGCTTTCCATCGACCAGAGCAACGCCTACCGGGGCGGCGATCTTGGCTGGCTGGACCGGGGCGACACTGTCGAGGCCTTTGAGGAGGTCGCGTTCGCGCTGGGCGAGGGTGAAATCAGCGACCCGGTTGAGACGACGTTCGGCTGGCATATTATCAAGGTCTACGAGCGCAACGAGAATGTGCCGCTGTCCGAGGCCGAGCGGCAGCAGCGGATACGGCAGGCGTTCTTCGCGCTGCTCGACGAGTGGGAAGAGGAAGCCGACATCGTGCGGGCGGACAACTGGCAGAACTTCGTGCCGGACCTGCCCTAGCGTCACCACATCATGCGACAGAGAGAGGGGAGCTTGCACAAGCTCCCCTCTTTTGTTGCTGCTGCACCCCGCGCGCTATGATAACAACACCAAACACAGCGGAAGATGAGGGCAGGATGAAGGTTCTGATCTACGGTGGCAGCGCCGAAGGCTGCTACCTGGCCGCACGTCTCGCGCAGGCCGGGCACGGCGTGACGATTGCAGGCGCGGGCAAGGCTGCGCCGGGCGGCGAGCTTAAGCTCTGCGGGCGGCGGGGCAAGCTCGAAATCGTGCCCGGTGTTGAGTACGTGGTGGATGTGCATGAGGCGCTGGCAAATGGCGGCTATGACTGGATTGCGCTTGCACTGCCAGCGTATGAGACGGCTTCCGCCGGGGAGGTGCTGGTACAACACCTCCGGCAGCCCGTGCCTGTTGTGACGTTTCAGAGGGGGACAGGACACACAGCCACCCTGCAAACGATTCTGGGGCATGGGGACGTGATCGCCGGGGCGATCACAGCGGTGGTGGCCCGCTCCGGGGCGAACGCCGTCGAGATAGTGCGTGAAGGCGGCATCTGCCTGGGCGGCAGTGCGCCGTCTGCAGGCAGGATCCGCGATGCGCTAGCGAGTATCGGCGTCGAGGTGGTGCATCTGCCCGACGTGGCGACGCTGGAGTGGTCCAAGCTGTTTGTCGACCTGATCGGTAATGCACTCTCCGCGATGCTGGATGAACCGCCGCGCGAGGTATTCAAAGACTACCGCCTGTTTGACGTGGAGTGGGCGGCGCTTAACGAGGCGTTGTGGACGCTGGAGCAGAGAGGGATCACGCTGACGGACCTGCCCGGCGCGCCCGCTCGCACGCTGGCCGGGCGCATCCGGAGGCTGCCGCGCCAGCTTACACGCCTGCTGTTGATCCGGCAGGTGAACGACCAGCCTTCCTCGCTGCTGCAGGAGCTTCGCTCAGGGGAGGGGAAGACGGAAGCCGCGTGGCTGAACGGAGCGGTGGTGTTCGCTGCGCACACGATCGAATATCTCGCGCCGATCAACCACGCCCTTGCGCTGTCCGTCTCGGACATTGCCGCCGGGCGCGTGCCCTGGGAGATGTTCCGCCACAACCCCGACATGGTGCTGCGCGCTGTTCGCATGGTGCAGGGGGGATCTCTGGTCTGAGCTATACGGACCCTTCCGTATTGGCAAGGTGTGGGCGTAATGCTAGCATTGGGTACGGTGCATGCGCGCCGCTACCAAACGACTACAACCGTCCCAGTTGCACCTGTGCCGAGCGAGCATCATGTCTGTTGAATCCGAATCCCTCGAGTCCTACTACGCTTCTAACACCCTGCTTGGGCTCATTCGGAGTGGTTTTGTCTTGCTCATCGCCCGGCGTGTACGACCTCGAAGCCGCTCGGTACTGCACCGGCTGCGACTTGCTAACATCCCCGATTATATTATTTATGCTGTTTTAATTATAATTCCTGCTATTATTTTGGATAACTTTCAACGGCTACGCACGCTCATCACCGGGCGCCCCCGGCGGCATCCATCCGGGTCGTGGCAGTTCTACCTGCAGACCGGGCTGCGCGAGGATTCTGCTCACCACACGAACGAGACGATGGGCTACCACAAACAGCGGCCCGAGGGGGCGAGCGAAGTGGACGACCTGACTGCCTGGACGATGGCGGTCAGCCACTTCCTGTGGAACTATGACGAGCTGATCGGCGTGGTCTGGGACGAGTGGACGCTGCTCAGGCTTGTTGAGCAAGCGGCCCAGAAAGCCGGGCTGGGCGACGATCCGCTCTTCCACCGGCTTCAGCGCCAGTGGGAGGTCGCCCGCCCCTACTGTGCCCCGCTCAACGGCACATATGCCGACGTGCGGCGCGACGCGTTCGCCAGCTTCATCAGGCCCCGGCTGGATGCGCTGCCTGAGCGTCTGCGTGCAGATGTGCTGGCCGAGCACCGGCAGCTCGGCGAGACGGAGCGGGCCCAGTACCAGCAGCAGATGTCGCTACTGGCAACGCTGAACCCCCGCCAGTTCATCGACGAGCGTGAGCCTATCGGTCTGTGGGAGACGTGCGTCGGGCTGATCGTTGGTGGGGAGTACTATCTTATTCAGATTGCAGACCACGACGCAGTTGGACGGCCCGTGATGTACGATGCCAGCGGGCAGCCCGTCGCGCTGCGGCTAGAGGGCAGCCGGGTCGCGCTTCCGGATGGGGAGCCGGTTGTGATAAACGGCGACACCGTCACCCGGGCCGCTGACGGGGCAGTGCTCGGCTATCTCGACATGACGCCCGCCGCCCGCGTGAAATGGCAAATACGCGCCATTTTGGAGGGTCGGGTTGAGGGTAGGGGGAATGACGTGCCGCCAACCGACCGGCTGCTGGCGGAAGCGCCGCGCAGAGCCCAGCGGCGGCTGCGACAGCAGCTTCCCCATGCGACGCGTGTCTCACTGCAGGAACTGGCGCGCGCACCGATCATCATCAACTGGGACGAACAGCCTGGCAGCGCAACGCTGGCTGAGCTGCGCCGCACCCAGCGCGGCGTGGGTGATCATGCCCTTACGATCATCCGTACCGAGCGCAGCTTTGTCTTTGACCACTCCCACATCTTTTTCGATGGGACGTGGTCGCTGGCGGTGGCGGAGGTGCTAACCAACGCGGCGGTACGCTGGTGTGAGCGCTGCATGACACTGACGCCGCTGGAGAGCCGGCCCGCGCCACGACTGTCGTTCGAGCCCACGGAGGCGTTTCTGCACGCAGCACGGCGGCTGCAGAGCTTGCCGGAGGTTGCAGCAGAGACGACCATCTGGGATAACACGACTATCTTCGAGCTGCGGAAGATGCTGAGCGAAACGGGCACGCACCTGACCGTCAACGACCTGCTCGTAATTACGCGCATCTTCCATGCAGCACACTACCGCCCCTCACCGGCGGTGCAGCAGGAGATCGACGCGCTGCGTGCGGGGGCGAGAACGGCTGCCGAGCGCCGCGCCGTGCGTGCCATCGACCGCTCGCTGGAGCGGGGGCGCCTCATGAACCCGGCGCTGCTCATCCCGGTCGACGCCTCGCCGACCGACCCGCGCGAGCGCATCTTCCCCATCACGTTCCGCAACCTCGCGGACAACCTCGTGCGCGTATGGGACGACACGTGGGACGCCTACCAGGCCTATCGCCGTATTGAGCCACCAGACACGCCTGAGGGGCAGCAAGCCTTCAACGAGTTTGCGCTGAACCGCCGCCTGCTCATCGGCAACCTGCGCGCTTTCAGCCATGTGCTTGAGGCGAACAAGGCCGTCGCTATCCGCGGTGAGAGCCTGAACATCGCCGTGCTCAAGCTGCTCGTCGGGCTGCCGCTGCCAGTGCAGGCTTTGCTCAAAGAGATCCCGGAGCGGGTGCTGCCGCTGAACGAGATCATCCGGGGGGATGAGGTCTACTCGAACGTTGGGCGGGTAGCGCGAGGCTCGTCCCTGTCACGCTTCATGACGGCAAAGGACGATGGCAACACCAAGGCGCTGGCCTGGGGCGTCATGTCGGATGACGACGGGCGGTTGATCGTCACCATGCGGGACTTCCGCCCGCACGTTGCGCCGCTGCTGGAGGCAGGACGGGCCGACCTGGCACATGCGCTTGCCCATGACTACGTATCGTCCTACACTGCCGACTTAATCGGGCTGGTTGCACGGTTGAGCGCGATGCTGCAAGCCGAAGCTCCGCGCACCACACAGAGGCATGGTACAATCGCAATAAAGGTGGGGGAGAGGCAATAAAAAAGCACCTGTCTTTGAGAAGACAAGTGCTTCGCAGTGCCCGGGAGAGGACTCGAACCTCCACGCCCAAAGGGCACAGGCCCTCAACCTGCCGCGTATGCCAATTCCGCCACCCGGGCAGGCACGACCAAAATTATAACACGCCGGGCGGACCT
>DGDY01000296.1 GCA_002385675.1 Anaerolineales bacterium UBA3940
ACCCGCGCCAGCGAGAAGTAGATCAGCAGGCCCGTGGCATCGACGAGCGTGCTCATCACCGGGCCGGAGATCACCGCCGGGTCCACGCGCAGCCGGGCGGCGATGATCGGCAGCAGAACTCCCATCATGTTAGCCCACAGCACCAGCGCGACCAGCGCGGCGGCGACCGTCAGCCCCAGCTCAAGCGGCAGCCGCCAGAAGAGCGCCATCCCCAGCCCGGCGAGGCCCATCGTGAGGCCCAGCAGCAGGCCGGTCAGAAATTCGCGCGCCATCACCGTCCACACGTCGGAGAAGCGCACCTCGCCCGTCGCCACCGCGCGAATCATCGTCGCGGTGATCTGGTAGCCGGCGTTGCCGCCCGTGCCGATGAGCAGCGGGATGAAGACGGTCAGCGCAACCGCCGCCTGAAGCTCCTGCTCGAAGAGCTTCATCACCGCGCCAGTGAGGGACGCCGTCAGAAACAGCAGCAGCAGCCAGCCGACCCGCTTCCGCACCATGGCGGGGATCGACGTGCTCAGGTAGGTGTGCTCCAGCGGGACGGAGCCGCCGAAGCGCTGCACGTCCTCGGTGAACTCTTCCTGCAGGATGTCGATCACGTCGTCGTGGGTGATGATGCCCATCAGCCGGCTGTCCGGATCGATGACCGGAATGGCGAAGAAGTCGTACTGCGAGACTATCCGTGCCACCTCCTCCTGGTCGGTATAGACGCTGACGGAGATGACATCCGGCTCCATGATTTCTTTGATACGGCGCGTCGGCGGAGAAGTCAGCATCCGCCAGATGGGCACGACGCCGACAAGCTGCCCGTTGCCGTTGATCGCATACAGGTATGACAGCGTCTCAACTTCGGTATCGATGTTGCGCATGTAGTCGAGGGCTTCGGCAACCGTCCAGGTGGCGTCGAGACGGGCGACGTCGGTCGTCATCAGGCGGCCTGCCGTCTCCTCGGGGTAGGCCAGAAGAGCCTCGACTTCAGCAGCCTCCTCGGGCTCCATCAGCTCGAGGATGTCGTCGGCGCGGTCCTCCGGTAGCTCGGAGAGAATCTCCGCCGCGTCGTCCATCGGCATGACGTCGAGCAGGTCCGCCACCTGCTGGGCGGGGATCGCCTCGACAAGCTCACGCGTGATCTCGGTGAGCGTCTCGTCAAGCACCTCGGCGGCGACATCCGCCTGAAGCAGCTGGAAGATCTCGACGCGCTGCGTCTCGTTCAGTAGCTCCAGCAGGTCGGCAATATCCGCCGGGTGCTGCGAGCGGAGGAACTCAAGGAGGCCGTTGAAGTCCTGCGCTTCAAGCAGTTGCTCAACGCGCGCCTGTACTTCATACAGACCAGGGGTCATATGAGGCGCCATAGCCGCGCTCCTTTCCATGTGCTTGGGCAGGAGCGCCACTAGGCTTATCTAGAAGCAGAGATCAGCCGGGGGACGCTCCTACCAGAGCGTATAGAGTTGTAATTTGCTCTTACTGGGAGGTTGGTCGTCCATGATTCTCCGTGATTGGCTTGATCTCAGTTTTCAAGCTTGACGTAGTATAGCATAAAAAGAACCCGCAACCCCAACATAATGTGAGTTTGCGGGTTCATTTTTTCCTGTTGTGAGCGGCTTACTGCTGGCTGTACGTCAGCATGACGTTACCGTTGGCGTCGAGGATTTCAAGCTGCCCGTCTACCAGGTTGACGCTCGCGGCGCTCGCCAGCGTCGAGAGGTACGTGGACTCCTGGTCCATCACACCCTCCGGCTCAAGGCAGGCCATCTCCGTCTGGATGAGATCCCCGACGGTGAAGGCCGTGCCGTCAAGCTCGTACGTGCCGGTGTACTGGTTGCAGCCGGTGTCGCCCACGAGTTCGGTATCCGTGAACGCCAGTGTGGGGGTGGTGCCCTCGATGGGCGGCTGCCCCAGCATCGACTCAAGCTGCCACGATGTGCCGGTCAGATCCGGCTGGGCGGGGGCTAGCGGGCTTTCGCCGGTGTCGCCCCCCTGCTCGCCGCCAACCTCACCGTTGGCCGGGGCGCAGGCAGCGAGTGCCAGCACAGCTATCAAGAGTATGCCGATCAAAAACCTATGTTTCATACCTACACTGCTCCTATCCATACCTGACTACCACTACCATGACCCTATCAGGGGGCCGCAGAAGGTTGCAAACCGGCCTGCTACTCGATCTCCACTTCCATCGTGAAGTTCACCGGCTGGTCGGCGGAACGCACATGGATGATGTAGTCCTGGCTGATGGTCAACTCCGTCTCGAAGTCGGGGCCGCCGCCCATACCGCTCTTCAGCACCGAGCCGTCCACGCCGTAGATCGACGTCTGGACACCAGCATCGGGCGTCACGTCGATCCGCATGGTCTGCCCGGCCTGCGCGCGGATGACGAAGTGATGGCTGTCCGTCGCACCGAGGCGGGCCGACACCTCCGCCGAGGTTGCGCCCCGCGCAAACGTGATGCGCTCAGGGATGAGCACGTTCATCGTGTAGGAGACCGCCTGCTCCCCGGCGGACACGCTGAAGATGTAGTCCTGAGTGCTGGGCACAACCCCGCGGAAGAACGCGCCTTCGCCCATGCCGCTGCGCAGGACGGTCCCATCTGCGCCGTATACGACAAGCTGGACGCCCTGCTGCGGCTCCACACTCACCTCAACAAGCTGGTCTGCAAGGACGCGCAGCACGTAGCTATCCGTCTCGCGGGAGCCGAGGTCGCCGGTAACGACCGCTGCCGTCGAGCCTGTCTCGAACGAGACGCGCTGCGGGATCAGGATGTTCATCGTGTAGGAAACAGCCTGCTCCCCGGCAGTCAGTTGGATGATGTAGTCCTGAGTGCTGGGCACAACACCCCGGAAGAACGAGCCCTCGCCCATGCCGCTGCGCAGCACGGTCCCATCCGCCCCATAGATGACAAGCTGGACGGCATTCTGCGGCTCGACGCTCACCTCGATGAGCTGGCCTTCAAGGATGCGCAGCACGTAGCTGTCCGTCTCACGGGCGCCGAGGTCGCCGGTAACAACTGCCGACGTTGCGCCAGCCCTGAACGAGACGCGCTCGGCATTCGCCGCCTGAGTCGTCACTTGAGCCGACGCCTGAGTCGGCGCGGTGGTCGCGGGCGCGGTAGTCGGGCCGGTGGTCGGCGCCGTGGTCGGCGGGGCATCCGTCGGCGGGGCAGCCGTATCAGCAGGTGGGATCGCCGTCACAGTCGGCGGCGGAACCTCGGTATCGGGCACGGTTGTGGGCGGCGCGGCTTGCCCGTCGGTTTCCGGCGCGGTGGTGGGCGCCTGCGTCTCAGGCACAGCCGGGCCGCTGCATGCAGTCACGACAAGAAGCGTGACGATAACTGCCAGGAGGGTAGCTTTCCTCCAATTCATGGCCTGTCTCTTTCCACTTTACCTTCTTGCATCAAGCGTAGCACATACGGGGCGGGCTTTGCCTCCCCGGTTGTATAACGTCTGTGTACAGGCTCCGGTTCCCTCTTGCACCGCATAATCGGCTGCAAATGGTCTCAAACGCGCCCACAAATAGTCCTGAAGTCCTACCCCGGCGCGAGCCATGCCTGTTGACCGTTAACCACCAGAGTGGTATACTTTCGTGCGAGTTTGACTTCTGATTGTCCCTGCTATAGACTCGAACAAGAGAACACATCATACGTCAAAGGATTGGCGTGAGTACAACGCCGCTTCCACGCTTGCGCGTTGTCGATGTGTCGCGTTTGGCTTCGCTGACTGTTCCTGCTCACTCGCACCGGTTACCCAGCATTACATGGTTGGTCCTGCGGACCGCATACCCGAGATCCGTTTAAGAAGATCGTACTGTCCGCATAGCACCTCGGACCCGTAGCACGTTCCGCCCGGACTCGGACGAGCAGACAAGCCAGACGAGCAGACTGCAAACTCTCGACATGCTGCCAGCGCTACAGGTGGCGCTCACGATCCGTATTGGTAGACACCCCCGCTCAGCAGGAGTGCATCTACACCTGATACCGCATCATCACTATGACTGAACAACGAAATGTGAAGGCGTTCCGTCTCGGACCAAACGGGTCGGAGGTGGGTCAGATCGGGATCGGCACCTGGGCCTGGGGTGACCGCCTCGTCTGGGGTTACGGGCGGGGATATACCGATTCAGACTTGCGAACGGCCTTCGAGATCAGCGTTAATAGAGGTATCCAGCTTTTCGACACGGCGGAGCTGTACGGGTTTGGCCGCTCCGAGCGGCTGCTCGGCGAGTTCATCCGCGCGGCGGGCGCGCGCGACCGGGTAGCGATAGCTACCAAGTTCGCACCCTACCCCTGGCGCCTGCGCCGGAATTCAGTCGTCCGGGCGCTGCTCGGCAGCCTGAAGCGCCTGGGGATGGAGCAGGTAGAGCTTTACCAGATCCACGCGCCATCACCCCTGATGAGCCTCGAAGAGATGATGGATGGCCTGGCCGACTGTGTCGAGCTGGGGCTAACCAGAGCTGTGGGCGTGTCGAACTTTGGCCCGGAGCGGATGCGGCGGGCTTACGAAGCCCTTGCCCGGCGGGGCGTGCCGCTCGCCTCGAACCAGGTGGAGTACAGCCTGATTGAGCGAGGGCCGGAGCGGAACGGGCTGCTGGACCTGTGCCGCGAACTGGACGTCACGCTTATTGCCTACAGCCCGCTCGGCATGGGGCTGCTGACGGGCAAATACTCGGCGGAGAAGCCGCCGGCGGGTGCGCGGGGGCGACGCTACCCACGTCGGCTTCTCCTCAACCTTGAACCGCTGCTCGAGCGCATGCGCGCCATCGGCGCGGCTCACGGCGGCAAGACACCGGCCCAGGTTGCACTCAACTGGGTCATCGCCAAAGGGGCTTTACCCATTCCCGGTGCCAAGAACGCGCGCCAGGCCGACGAAAACGCTGGCGCAATCGGCTGGGCCCTCACGGGAGAAGAAGTCGCCGCGCTTGACGCAGCGGCAGACCACATACAACCGGTAAACTAAACTGAAGATGTAGTAGAAGAGCATGAAAGAAATAAACATTGCCGAAATGGAACAGATGACTCTCTCGGAGCTGCGTGAGCTGGCCCGAGAGGCCGATATTGCCGGTTTCAGTCGTCTGAAGAAACAGGACTTAATTCTCGCGCTGCTGCGTCATAAGGCCGAACAGCAGGGGTTTGAGCTGCGAGGCGGTGTGCTTGAGATCATTGAGGATGGTATTGGCTTCCTCCGGTCCGACCACCTGCTGCCCGGCCCGGATGACATCTACGTCAGCCAGACGCAGATCAAACGCTTCAACATGCGCACCGGCGATATGGTCATCGGAGTGGTGCGCCCGCCAAAGGACAACGAGAAGTACTACGGCCTGCTGCGGGTCGAGGCGATCAACTCGATGGACCCGGAACTGGCGAAAAACCGCCCGCACTTCGAGCGGCTGACGCCGATCTTCCCTGAGCGCCGTTTCGACCTCGAAACGCGCCCGCACATCCTTTCGACGCGGCTGCTGAACCTGATCGCGCCCATCGGGCGCGGCCAGCGCGGTTTGATCGTCTCGCCGCCGAAGGCCGGTAAGACGACTGTCCTCAAGGAGATCGCCAACGCCATCAGCGAGAACTATCCTGAAGTTCACCTGATGGTCGTGCTCATCGGCGAGCGTCCCGAGGAAGTCACCGACATGGATCGCTCGGTCGAGGCTGAGGTCGTGGCCTCGACGTTCGACGAGACGTGGCAGAACCAGGTGCGCGTCAGCGAGATGGCACTGGAGCGGGCCAAGCGGCTCGTCGAGAGCGGACGCGACGTGGTCATCCTGATGGACAGCATCACCCGCCTCTCGCGTGCGTACAACCTGGTTGTGCCGCCGAGCGGGCGCACGCTGTCCGGTGGCCTCGACCCGAGCGCGCTGTACCCGCCGAAGCGCTTCTTCGGCGCAGCCCGCAACATCGAGGAAGGGGGCTCGCTGACCATCATCGCAACCTGCCTGGTCGATACCGGCTCCCGTATGGACGACGTCATTTACGAGGAGTTCAAGGGCACGGGCAACATGGAACTACATCTGTCGCGCAAGCTGCAGGAGCGCCGCATCTTCCCGGCCTTCGACATCGATCGCTCCAGCACGCGCCGCGAAGAACTGCTGCTCGGCCCGGACGTGCTCCAGCGGGTATGGCTGATGCGCCGCATGCTCCAGCAGATGATGGCCCCGCCGCCGGGTGGTGCCGGCATGGATGCCGCCGCCGCCACCGAGGCCCTCATCGACCAGCTTCGCCGGACGGAGACCAACGAGCAGTTCCTCGAGATGCTGACGGCGGCCTCCCGGTAGCCAACGCTGCTTGACAGCCATCGCCAATCTGACTAAATTCAGGGGCGCTGCATCGCCACCCCTCCACGCCGCGCGCGTCGGGCGGGTGGTGCTGCGCGCCCGTTCTGCCGGGGCGCCTGCGGGCGTTCCCCGCGCGATCGGGGTATAATCAATAGGAACAAACGTTCTATTCTGACCTAGCATCACAGCCCGGCAAGGCCGCCGCCGGACCAGCTACGCGCCGCCCTCCACCCACTGAATGCGGCGAGCGCCGGGCCACCAGCAACCTAAGGAGCACACATGCGCGAGATCGCTGTCGCTACCGTCCAGATGAAACCCGGACTTGGCGAGGTCGAAGACAATCTCGTCAAGATGTCCGACTACATTTCCCAGATCGCCAGCCGCCAGAAGGTAGACCTGATCGTCTTCCCTGAGCTGGTGACCACTGGCTACGAGCTTGGCGTGCGCTTCACCCAGCTTGCCCAGCAGATCCCCGGGCCAACCGTCAACCTGATCTCGCAGCGCGCGCAGGAGCTTGGTGTGTACGTGGCCTTCGGCATGGTCGCCAAGGAGCGGATCGAGAGCATCCTGTACAACGCGGCGGTGCTCGTCGGGCCGGACGGCGAACTGCTGGGCCACTATAACAAGACGCACCTGCGCGGCGAGGAGCGGATGGCCTTCCGCGAGGGCTACAAGATGCCCGTCTTTGAGACGGAGTTCGGCTCGGTCGGCCTGATGCTCGGCTGGGACCTCGCCTTCCCCGAGGTTGCGCGCAGCCTGACGCTCGACGGCGCGGAACTGATCGCCGTGCTCGGCAACTGGGAGAAGGACGAGATCGACGAGTGGACCACGCTCGTCAAGGCCCGCGCCATCGAGAACTCGTGCTTCGTCGCGGCGGCGAACCGTGTCGGCGAGGACGTGACCATCGAGTTCGGCGGTGAGAGCCTTGTCGTCGGCCCGACGGGCAAGGTGCTGGCGCATCTGCCCGGCGAGGAGGAGGTCAAGGAGGAGGCTGAGAAGAAGCCGAAGAAGCCCGACGCCAAGGCCGACGACGACAAGAAGGACGAGGAGCCGGAGAAGGACGACGCACCGAAGACAAAGCCGCTTGAGGGCTACACCGTCGCCCGCTTCGACCTCGACGAGGTGCGCAGGTGTCGCGAGCAGCGGCAGACGATCCAGAACCGCCAGCCGCAGATCTACCGGGCAATTGTGAGGAAGTACTAGGCGAGACGTCCTGTAGGAGTAGGGACAGTCGGTTGGTGATGGGGTTCTCCGCTGGCAGGGGCACAGCATGCTGCGACCCTACTTAGTCTGTTACCCGCTCTGCTATTAGGGATGAACTATCACCGCCGCGACTGAACGTCGCGGCTCCCAGAACCCCCTCCGGCGGTGTTCGCTTGCGCGAACCCTGCTGGAGGGGTTCTCGCGATTCCGTCCCCCGCCTGCAAAAGCCCGCTATTCTGGTATACTTTCGGAACACGGTGAACGCGACAACGTGAGGCACAGCATGGACGCAATCGATCTGCGCAGCGATACCGTCACCTGGCCGACGCCTGAAATGCGCGAGGCGATGGCCCACGCCGAGGTGGGAGATGACGTGTGGGGCGACGACCCCACCGTGAAGCGGCTGGAGGCACTCGCCGCCGAGCGTATGGGGCAGGAGGCAGGGCTGTTCGTCGCGAGCGGCACGATGGGCAACCTTATTGCTATCCTCACCCACTGCCGCCCCGGCGACGAGATGATCGTCGGCAAGGCGGCGCACACCTTCAAGTACGAGGTGGGCGGCGCGGCGGCGCTCGGTGGGGTGCACCCGTATACCATCCCGGTGCAGGCAGACGGCACGCTCGACCTCGACGACATCCGCCACGCGATCCGCGACCGCAGTGATATTCACTACCCGCTCACGCGCCTTGTCGAACTGGAGAACACGCAGGGCACGGTCGGCGGCATCCCGCTCACGCCGGAGTACACGCGTGCGGTGCGCGCCCTGTGCGACGAGCACGGGCTGCTGCTACACATCGACGGGGCGCGCATCTGGAACGCCGCCGTCGCGCTCGGCGTGGACGTGAGCGAACTGGCCGGCCCGGCGGACTCGATCACATTCTGCCTGTCGAAAGGGCTATGCGCGCCGGTCGGCTCGGTGCTGTGCGGCCCGGCGGAGTTCATCGACCGCGCGCGCCGCACGCGCAAGATGCTCGGCGGCGGGATGCGGCAGGCGGGCATTCTCGCGGCGGCAGGCATCATCGCCATCGAGAAGATGACCGGGCGGCTCCACGAGGACCACGCCAACGCGCGGCGGCTGGCGGAAGGGCTGAGCCAGATCGACGGGGTGCTGGTAGATGTCGAGCGGGTATGCACCAATATGGTCTTCTTCTCGCTGGACGAGTCCGTGCCCTTTGATGCGCGCACGCTTGCGGCGCGGCTGGAGGCGGAGCACAACATCAAGCTCGACGTGACCGGCGAGCGCAACTTCCGCGCGGTCACGCACTACTGGATCACCCCGGAGCGCGTCGAAGTCACCTTGCAGGCGATCAGGGAGGCGCTGTAGGCGCGTGGACATGCAGCAGGCGGGCGACGTAAAAGACTACTCTGTACACCCCGCCACCCCGATAACGTTTGGTGGGGAGGTGGAGGACAGCCTCGCGCCGCTGCCCCGGCTGCCGCTGAACACTCGCGCCCTGATCCGGCCCGCAACGCCGCCCCTCCCCCCTGTATCGCACCCCCTGCTCCCCCCGCCGGAGTTCTACCGGCTGCGGCTGCTGCTGCCTGCCGAGGAGGACGAAGACGACGACGGGCCGTTCGCGCTGACTCGCGGGATGCAGCAGGCGCTCGCCGCAGCAGAAGCCGCCTCGCTGCCCATCGGGCAGCGGGTAGACCCGCTGTACCCGTTCATCCTGTTTCTGGCGCTGGGCGTCGGCTCCAGCTACATCAACCTTGAGCCGCTCGCCCGCTATACCATCCTGTGGGTAGTGCTGCTCGTGCTCGGCGCGTTCCTGACGCTCGTGGACTCGCCGCGCACCTCCGGTGAGATGGCGTCGTCCAACCTGGGCTGGGGCGCGAGCTTCGGGCTGGTCTTTACCCTGCCGCTGCTGATCCTCATGCGCCCGGTGCTGGCGTCGATGGTCAGCGTGCTGTTCGGTGAGATGGCGCTGCCGGTGCTGTTCCAGACGGTTGTGCTGCTCGCGCCGCTTGCCGAAACGCTCTTTCTGCGCGGGGCGCTGCTGGAGCGGCGCGGCTTCTGGGCGGCGCTGCTCGGCGCAATGGTGATGAGCATCGTGATGTACTGGCCCGCCGCCTTCGACCAGCCCGTGTACCTCGCCGCGACGACCATTTTCATGACGGTGCTGGCGGGCATTTACGGCTTTGTGCGCACCCGCTACGGGCTGTCGGCGGCGCTCGTGTGCCAGGTGTGCGTCAGCGCGCTGCTGCTGTTCATCCCCGCCGCGCTCGCCTGAACCAGCGACGTGCTATAATCTGAGATAGTTGAAATATTAAAAAAACCGGCGACGAGAAACGACCGGAACCCCCTCTGCGGCGTTCGCTGCGCGAACCCCGCCATCTCCCCTTGCAAGGGGGAGAAAAACCGAGCGGAGCAGGTTAGAGGGGGTTAACCGGCTGGCCTACCGAGGATCAAGCGAGCTTAACGACAATGCCAACCCCGCGCTGTGTGATACTGCCGCATGAACGCGTTTGGCACGAGTGAGAGAACAACCGTTACGGATTAAGGAGACACCCGATGGACCATGACGAACGCAACCCGGGCATTCCCCTCGACATGGGCTGGGTGGAGGACATCGCGGTTAACCGCAGCGCCGTCGAGCGCCGCGCGGCGACGCTCGGCACCCGCCGCTCGATCAAGAAGGACTGGCAGGCGGCCTGGCTGCTGCGAGCCGTTACCTGCACGGACCTGACCACGTTGGAGGGCGCAGACACGCCGGGGCGTGTGCAGCGGCTCGCGGCCAAGGCCAAGCAGCCCGTCCGCCCCGACCTCCTGCAGGCGCTCGGCATTGACCACAACCTGACCGTCGCCGCGGTGTGCGTGTATCACGCCCGCATACGCGACGTGCTGGAGGCGCTGCATGGCACGGACATCCCCGTTGCCGCCGTCTCGACCGGCTTCCCTGCCGGGCTGAACCCCTTCCCTCAGCGCATTGCCGAGATCGAGCAGTCCGTTGAGGCGGGCGCGCGGGAGATCGACATCGTCATCACGCGGCCCCACGTGCTGACGGGCAACTGGCAGGCGCTGTACGACGAGGTGCGCGCCTTCCGCGAGGCCTGCGGCGACGCCCACATGAAGACCATCCTTGCCACCGGCGAGCTTGGCACGCTGGAGAACGTCGCCAGGGCAAGCGTCGTGTGCATGATGGCCGGTGCGGACTTCATCAAGACCTCGACCGGCAAGGAAAAGGTCAACGCCACGCTCGAAGTGGGGGTGGTGATGGCCCGCGCCATCCGCGAGTACCGCGAGCGGACCGGGTACAAGGTCGGTTTCAAGCCGGCGGGCGGCATCAGCACGGCCAAAGCCGCGCTGAACTGGATGATCCTGATCAAAGAAGAGCTGGGTGACGAGTGGCTGAACAACCGCTGGTTCCGGTTCGGGGCGAGCAGCCTGCTCGGCGACATCGAGCGTCAGCTCTCGCACCACGTTACGGGGCGCTACGCGGCAGCGCACCACATCCCTGTTAGCTGATGGCGGCCAGCCAGGCAGAACGCGCCTTAACTGCGGACGCACAATTTCTGGGAGCGCACAATGAGCGTCAAAGAATACTTCGAGACGATGGAGTACGGCCCGGCGCCTGAGTCGGCAGACCCGGCCAACGCGTGGCTTGACCAGCACGAGCGCCGCTTCGGGCTGTTCATTAACAACCAGTGGGTGGAGCCGAGCACGGGCGAGTATTATGCCAACATCAACCCCGCCACGGGCGAGCGGCTCGCCGAAACCGCCCAGGCGGGCGAGGAAGACGTGAACGCGGCGGTCGCCGCCGCACGGGCAGCCTTCAAGACATGGAGCAAGACGCCCGGACACATTCGCGCCCGCTACCTCTACAGCATCGCGCGGCACATCCAGAAGCACGCCCGGCTGCTCGCCGTGCTGGAGACGATGGACAACGGCAAGCCCATCCGCGAGTCGCGCGATATCGACGTGCCGCTCGTGGCGCGGCACTTCTACTACCATGCCGGATGGGCGCAGCTTATGGAAACCGAACTGCCGGACTACCAGCCGGTCGGCGTGGTCGGGCAGATCATCCCCTGGAACTTCCCGCTGCTGATGCTGGCCTGGAAGATCGCGCCCGCCATTGCGATGGGCAACACCGTCGTGCTCAAACCCGCCTCATACACACGGCTGACCGCGCTGCTCTTCGCGCAGATCGTCGCCGAGGCCGGGCTGCCGCCGGGCGTGGTCAACATCGTGACCGGCTCCAGCCGCATGGGCTCGATGCTCGTCCAGCACCCCGACGTTGACAAGATCGCCTTCACCGGCTCGACGGAGGTCGGGCGCATCCTGCGGCGGCAGACGGCAGGCACCGGCAAGAAGCTCTCGCTGGAGCTTGGCGGCAAGTCGCCGTTCATCGTGTTTGAGGATGCCGACCTCGACAGCGCCATCGAGGGGGTGGTCGACGCGATCTGGTTCAACCAGGGGCAGGTCTGCTGTGCGGGCTCGCGCCTGCTGGTGCAGGAAAACATCGCCGAGCGCTTCATCGAGAAGCTGAAGTGGCGCATGGACCGGTTGCGCGTCGGCAACCCGCTCGACAAGGGCATCGATATCGGCGCGATTGTGGACGAGAAGCAGCGCGAAACCATCGACTCCTGGGTGAAGCGCGGCATTGAGGAGGGCGCGACCGTCTACCAGCCGGACATCCCCCTGCCGGAGAAGGGCTGCTTCTACCCGCCGACGCTGCTCACGGGCGTCGAGCCGAGCGCAACCGTCGTGCAGGAGGAGATCTTCGGGCCGGTGCTGGTCGCAATGACCTTCCGCACCCCGGCGGAGGCGGTCGAACTGGCGAACAACACCCGCTACGGGCTGGCAGCCAGCATCTGGAGCGACGACATCAACGTCGCCATCGACATCGCCCGGCAGTTGAAGGCGGGCACGGTCTGGATCAACTCGACAAACCTGTTTGACGCCGCCTCGGGCTTTGGCGGCTACCGCGAGAGCGGCTTTGGCCGCGAGGGCGGGAAGGAAGGGCTGTTCGAGTACGTCCGCCCGGCGTGGGAGCCCCGCCCGCGCCCCGAACTACCGGAGGACATCGAGGAGCGGCTGGCGCAGTGGGCAAAGCCGGACTTCGCGCTGCCCGCGCCGCTGAACGGCGGCACGTCCACAAACGGCGGGTTCAACGCCATCGACCGCACGCCGAAGATGTACATCGGCGGCAAGCAGAAGCGGCCCGACGCCACCTATGCCCGTGTGATTACCGGGCCGCGCGGCGAAATCCTCGGTGAGGTGGGCGAGGGCAACCGCAAGGACATCCGCGATGCGGTCGAGGCGGCGCGCAAGGCGGCCAGCGACTGGGCGAAGCGCACCGGCTACAACCGGGCGCAGATACTGTACTACGTCGCGGAGAACCTCGCAGCCCGCGCCGACGAGTTCGCGCGGCGCATCGCCGCCATGACCGGGCAGACGCTGAAATCCGCCCGCGAGGAAGTTGACCTGTCCGTCGAGCGGCTGTTCACCTACGCAGCCTGGGCTGACAAGTACGGCGGGACGATCCAGGAGACGACGCTGCGCGGGCTGACCGTCGGGCTGAACGAGGAGATCGGTGTGGTGGGCATCGCCTGCCCGGACGAGTACCCGCTGCTGGCGTTCGTGTCGCTCGTTGCCCCGGCGATTGCACGCGGCAACACCGTCGTGGTGATCCCGTCGGAGAAGCACCCGCTGGCAGCGACGGACTTCTACCAGGTGCTCGATACGTCCGACGTGCCGGGCGGCGTGGTCAACATCGTCACCGGGGACCGCGATCATCTCACCAAGACGCTGGTCGAGCACGACAACGTCGATGCGATGTGGTACTTCGGCTCGGCGGAGGGCAGCTACTTTGTCGAGTACCTCTCCGCCACCAACATGAAGCAGACCTGGGTGAGCTACGGCCAGCCGCGCGACTGGACAAGCAAGGAGCAGGGCGAGGGACACGAGTTCCTGCGCCACGCCACGCAGGTGAAGAACATCTGGGTGCCGAGCGGCGCGTAACCCGCGAAACCCGTTAGCATACACAAAGGGGGCAGGCGTACCATCGCACCTGCCCCCTGCTTTTTCCCTACGAATGCTGCGCCTGCACCGGCTCTCTGTGCCCGTTGCCGCTGCGCGTGAGCGACAGCCTCAGCCCCTGCGTGTACGGATCGCGGTAGACGTGCGCCTGCACCTCGAACGCCCTGCTGAGGTTCTGCGGCGTGAGGACGGCCTCGGGCGCGTTGTCCGCCAGCACGCGGCCCGCCTCCAGCAGCACGAGCCGGTCGCAGTAGTGCGCGGCGAGGTTCAGGTCGTGGATGGCGGCTATAATGCCCAGGTTCTCCTCGCGGGCGAGCCTTGCCGCCGTCTCCAGCACGTCCAGTTGGTGCTTCACATCGAGGTTCGCGGTCGGCTCGTCGAGCAGCAGCACGCGCGGCTGCTGGGCAAGCGCCCGCGCGATGAACACCCGCTGGCGCTCACCGCCGGAGAGCGTCGTCACGATCCGGTCGGCGAGGTGGTCCACGTGCATGCGGGCCATCGCCCGCGCCGCGATCTCGCGGTCCGACGCCTGCTCAAGCTGGAAGCGGCCCAGGTGCGGGCTGCGGCCCATCAGCACGATTTCCCTGACTGTGAAGGCGAACTCCGTCACCGTCACCTGCGGCACGTGCGCCACAACCCGCGCGATCTCGCGGGGCGAGTACGCCGTCAGCGGCTGGCCCAGCAGGCGGACCTCCCCGCCTGTCAGCCCGATCAGCCCGCCGAGCGCCTTGAGCAGCGTGGTTTTGCCCGCGCCGTTCGGCCCGATCAGCCCGACAAGCTCGCCCGCGTGCAGTTCGGCTGTCACCCCGCGCAGGATGTCCACCCCGTCGATGCCGACCGAGACGCTCCGCGCCTCGATCAGGGGCGCGCCGGGCCCTGCCGCGTGCCGTGTCTCTATCATGATGTTACCCCTCATCCAGATAATCCGGCGCGGGCACGAGGTCCGGGTACAGCCGGTGGGCCAGCACCTCGACGCCGCGCACAATGTAATGCGATGTGGCGCTCATGTACGCATCGTGGATGGCAAACACCCGACCCGCCTCGACGGCAGCCATCCCGCTGAAAGCCGGGTTACCGGCGAACTCCTCATCCGTCACATAAGGCGAGAGCACGACCACATCCGGGTTCAGCTCGATCAGCGCTTCCTCGCTGATCTGGTTCCAGTCCACAAGGTCGGCGGCAATGTTCGTGCCGCCCGCCCGGTTGATCATGTCGTCTACCGTCGTGGCGGAACCGGCGACCCAGCCGCCCGTAGAGAGGTACAGCACGCTCGGCGGCTCGCCTTCCGCGCCCTGCACGGCCTGCTCAACGGCGGCAAGCGTGGCGTCCATCTCTGCAACCAATTCGGCGGCGCGCTCCGGCTCGCCGACAAGCTCACCGATGGTGAGGATGTTCTCCTGCATGGCCTCAATCGAGTTGAACGACCCCACCGCGAAAACTGTCAGGCCCGCGCTGCGAAGCTGCTCGATCACCGTCGCGTCGGTGAAGCTGGCGACAAACACAAGGTCCGGCTCCAGCGCGATGATCTGCTCGGGGCTGGGGTTCGGCTCAACGGTCGCGCCGATCTGCTCCAGTTCGGGCCGCCCGGCGATGTTGCTCGTTGTCGCATCAGAGGCGAGATAGGTGATCGCGGCTATCCGCTCCGGCCCCACCAGGTCGAGCAGCAGTTCGTCCGTGCCCAGCGTCATCGACACGATGCGCGTGGGCGGCGCGTCAAGCGTGACCTCCGTGCCCAGCCCATCGACGACCGTCACGGGGAAGGCGGCGTCTTCGGCTCCGGCCTCCTCGCCCCCTTCCGGCTCGGCGGGCTGTTCGGTGGCAGCCGGTTGTTCGGACGCGGCGGGCGTGCATGCACTCATGGCGAGTGCCAGCAGCACGAGCAGCAGCATTAGCAGATGATGGCGTTTCATGGCGGTGTATTTCCTCCTCATGTCTACAGCGAACGCAGTAGCCGCCGGTTGCGGTACAGCAGATACAGGAAGAACGGCGCGCCGAGCAGGTTGGTGATGATGCCCACCTGAAGCTCGGCGGGCTGGATAATGGTGCGGGCGATGGTGTCCGTGGCGACGAGGAACACCGCGCCGCCGAGCGCGCTGACGGGCAGCAGCAGGCGGTGGTCCGGCCCGACGATGAGCCTCAGCATGTGCGGCACGACAAGCCCCACAAAGCCGATCGGCCCGGCGATGCTCACCGCCGAACCGGTCGCAAGCGCCGCCAGCATCAGCAGCACGAAGCGGGTCCGGCCCACGTCGATGCCGAGGCCCTGCGCGGTCTCCTCACCCAGCAGCATCAGGTTCAGGTCGCGGGCAAAGGCAAACAGCAGGGCAATCGTGACGAGCACCGGCCCGGCGATCGCCCCGGCGTGCGCCCAGCCCAGCCCTCTCAGCCCGCCGATCAGCCAGCTCAGGATGGCCTGAAGCTCCGGGAACTGGTTGGTGAACAGCAGCAGCGCCGAGATCAGCGCGCCGAGGAAGGCATTGACCGCCACCCCGGCGAGCAGCAGGGTCGCCGGTTGGGACTTGCCGTTGGCAAGCGACAGCACGTACACCAGCAGCGCCGCGCCCATCGCGCCGACAAAGGCGAAGATCGGCAGCACCCACAGGCCGCTGTTTGCCAGCCCCAGGCTGATGGCAACCACCGCGCCGAGCGACCCGCCGACACTCACGCCGATGATGCTGGGGTCGGCGAGCGGGTTGCGGAACGTGCCCTGCAGCGTCACCCCGGCTGCCGCCAGCGCCGCGCCCGCCAGCGCGCCGACCGCAATACGGGGCAGGCGCACCTGGTTGACGATGGTCGCCTGGCTGGTGGATACGTCCACTGCGACGTTAAAGCCGAGGCCGCGCAGGATGAGCCGCGCCACGTCCGCATACGGGATCTGCGCAGCGCCGTGGGCCGCCGAAACGATCATCACGACGACGAGCAGCAACAGCAGCACGCCGCCGAGGATGATGACTCGCTGGTTGATGGGTCTGGACGCCAGCAGGAACGTGCTGGCGCCCTCGTTACGGGTTGCCTGCATGGGTTATCCGTCTCGCTCAGTGCGTGGCAGAGGGATCAGGGGGAACAAAAAACCTGGCCGCTGGCCAGGTTGGGGATTCCTGCGAAGGCCCGTCCGCCGCTGCGAACAGGCTTCCGACTCGAGGCGCGCGCCTCAGCCCCAACCCCCCTCCACGAAGGTCGGAAACTCTGTTGAGGCGGGCGGCCTGGCTCCTGCAGGCGTCCTACAGACGCCGTGCAGCTACAGTTGCGGGTCAGCGCTGGACTGGGCCGCGCCATGCGCGGGGCCTTCACCAGCTTCGCCATTGTGCTCTACCATCCGGGGTAACGAGCACCTCAACAGGAGTTCGTCATCGGTTGTCAAACTGCGTTTGTTCTGCTTCCAATCATAGCAGGTTGCCCGCGCCTGTCAAGGGATAGGGGCGAGGAGACAGGATCAAGCCGCCGCACAGCCGCTACAGCCGCGACTAAACGTCGCGGCCCTGCCCGATTTAGATCGACAGCCGTGACGTTTAGTCGCGGCTGAGCCCCACATAACAGGCATACCCCCGCCTGTCGCCGTCTCTGGCGGGTCTGGTATAATCCGGCGCGGAGTACCTGTCGTTGTATAGCGAAAAGGTTGTGTGAATGATTCGACTCATCGTCCCTGTCGTGCTTGCCCTGCTGCTGGCTGCCTGTGCCCCCGCCGCGCCTGGCGCGGACGTCGCCGACATCGGGCAGACCTCCACCGAGGCGCCAACCGACGCGCCTGCCGAGCCTACCCCTGCGCCGACCGATCCGCCGGAGCCGACCGCCAGCCCGACGCCCCCGCCCACCCCAACGAGCGTCCCGACCCCAACGGGCCTCCCTGAAACGCTGATCGATCCGCATGGCGTGGAGATGGTACTCGTGCCGGAGGGCGAGTTCATCATGGGCAGCGACGATGGTCTGCCAGACGAGCGCCCGGTGCACACCGTCTACCTTGACGCCTTCTACATCGACAAGTACGAGACGACGAACGCCGAGTACCGCGCCTGCGTCGAGGCGGGCGTGTGCGACCCGCCTGCGTTTCAGGACTGCTGCGGCGAGCCGAGCCATCCGCAGTGGCCCTCGCTCTACCCGGACTACTTCACCAACCCCGAATTCGATAACTACCCCGTGACGTGGCTGAGCTGGAACCACGCCAACACCTACTGCCAGTGGCGCGGCGCTCGCCTGCCGACTGAGGCGGAGTGGGAGAAGGCCGCTCGCGGCACTGATGGCCGCACCTACCCCTGGGGTGAGGAGCCGCCCCGCCCCGGCCTGCTGAACTTCATGTGGGGCATCGGGCAGTACAACGAGCGTCCGGCCTACGGTACGGTGCCGGTCGGCAGCTACCCGGATGGCGTAAGCCCGTACGGCGTGCATGATATGCTCGGCAATGTCTACGAGTGGGTGTACGACAAGTACGCGGCGGATTACTACGCTAACTCCCCCTACGAGAACCCGACCGGCCCGGAGGAGGGCAGCAACCAGATCGCGCGCGGCGGCTCGTTCTGGAACCAGGGCTTCCGCCAGCGCATCACGAACCGCAACCACACCTACCTGCCGCCCGATGGCGCGCACTTCGACGCGGGCGTGCGCTGCGCGA
>DGDY01000018.1:0-3322 GCA_002385675.1 Anaerolineales bacterium UBA3940
CCGAGCCACTGGCTGTCACCAACGACGATATCCCAGCTATCGCCACCGGCGGCCATCTCGGTGAAGAAGCGATCCTGGAACGAGGCCCAGGGCTCCTGGACGACGTTCACCTTGATGCCGGTCTCGGCCTCGTACATGTTGCCGATCTGCTGCAGGTAGTCAGCCGGGTCCCACTGGGCCCACAGGATGTTGATCTGGGTAACGCCACCAGCAGGAGCAGCAGCCTCCTCTTCCTCCGGGACGACTGGCGCCTCACCGCCGGTTTCCGCGCCGGTTTCCCCACTGGGCTGGGCGGCGGGGGTGCCGCAGGCAGCAAGTGCGAAGGCTGCCAGCAGCATGATCAGAAAGTACAGAACTTTGTTGTTGCTCATCTTCCTGCTTCCTCCCCTTGTAGAAGCGATGTGAGAGAGTAAAGAGCGTCGAGAATGAGAGACGTTCGCGGTGCGGCACCTCCTTATCAGTCAGAATATTTTCCTCTCCACAGTGTGATACTGTGCCCGACGAGTAAACTCACGTTCTTAGCGACTCGCAGCGGTAGGCTGTGCCAGAATGGTCTGCAGCACTACCGCCACACCTCCCATCACGCAGGCGTCAAACCCGTGTTGGGAGCGGACGACCTGCGTGGAGTGAGTCTCCCAGCTAATCGTGCGTGCGCGCAGTTCCGCCTCGACGGTGGGCAGCAGCAGGTCAGCCGCAAGGCTGAGAATGCCGCCGAACACGACGAGGTCGGGGTCGAGCGCGTTGATCAGCCCGGCGATGCCGATGCCCAGGTATCGCCCGACCTTCTCCAGCGCCTCCAGCGCAACGGCGTCGCCTTCCTCGGCAGCCTTGCGTATGAGCGGCATCGACAGAGCCGAGAAATCGCCGCCGGTCATTTCGGTGAGCACGGTCTGCTTGCCATCCGCCACGGCCTGCTCGATGGCGCGGAAGAGCGCGGACTGGCTGACGACCGTTTCCCAGCAGCCCCGGTTGCCGCAGTTGCACTGGCGGCCATACGGGTCGATCGTCATGTGCCCGAACTCACCGGCGAACCCGGCTTTCCCCCGGAAGATCTGCCCGTTGCGGACCATGCCGCCGCCAAGCCCAACGCCGACGCTCACATAGAGCACGTCGTCGCAGCCCTGCGCCACCCCGAAGTAGTGCTCGCCCAGCGCCGCCAGGTTTGCCTCGTTGTCGACGAAGATCGGGATGCCGGGGAAGTTCTCGCGCAGCATGCGGGCGAGCGGCACGTTATGCCAGGCGAGGTTCGGGGCGAAGATGAGGTTGCCGGATTCCTGGTCGACCAGGCCGGGCACGCCAAGCGACAGGCCGAGTACGTCACCGCAGTTCTCGTTCCTTGAGTCAATGGCCTCACGTATGAACGCGAGCGCGATGTTGAGAATCTCGTCCTGGCTCATGCCGGGGCTGGTCGTCTGCTTCTTGCTCCAGTCGATCTCGGCGGCGAAGTTGGCACGGATCGCATAGACGAAATCCACGCCGATTTCGGCGCTGATGATGCAGCCCGCATTGGGGTTGAGCTCCAGCAGCATGGCGGGCCGCCCGACACCGGCGTTGTCATAGCCGACCTCATGAACAAACTGGTTGGCGATGAGCTCCTGCACGAGGCTGGAGACGGTTGTTTTGTTCAGACCGGTGATCTCGGCGAGTGTGGCGCGAGAGATCGGCGCGTGCTCGCGTAGCTGGTGCATGATCAACGATAGGTTGATTTCTCGCACAAGCGCTTGATCCCCGGTTCGAGGACGTGCCTGTCGAGCGGTCATGGGTCCGTGCTCTCTGGCCTTCAGTCGGAGACGGTCAGGCGAAATCGATGAGCAGGATAAATTGTTGTTTAACTAAGCGCCTTGCGTGAGTGTGGAGAGGCGTGAAGAAGGGTTTGTGTGTGCGAGTGCGTGTGGTGCACGTGTGTGGTACACGTGAGGGGATCGCAAACGCCTCTTGTTTGTTGACCCAACCAACTAAAACACATTCTATAGTATGCGGATTAATTTAGTCAAGTCCCTTTTTCGGGATAGGGGGTAAGGATTTGGTTAGCTGAAAATGCCGCTTCGTGGCTGGGCGGGGCGCAGGTATACCTTAACGTCGCGGCTCCGGGCCCCCTTTGACCCTCTGGCGCGAAATGGGCTTTCGGCTATAGTGATGGGTGCTGTGCATGGTGAACGGGCTGCACAGACCGGGATCTGCCCGTTCGCAGGAAAGGTTAACCATGCTGAAGCATGCTGTGCTGCTGCTTTTACTCGTGATGCTCGGCGTGGTAGGCTGCGTGCGACCGACGCCGACCCCCACCCTCACACCGACCCCGCCTTTCAACACCGCAACGCCCGACGTCAGGGCCACATCGGAATACCGCACGCAGGTTGCGATGTTGACCGACATGCCGCTCACTGAGACGGCTGCTGCTACGCAGACCGCCGGGGCGCAGCCCACCGCAACGGAGACGCCGCGCGCCAGCGCCACGCCGACGGTGGCCGTGAGCCCATCCCCTAGGCCGACTGCCACACAGAGGCCCGGCCCGACCATCTCTCCGACGGCCACGCTGGAGGGTGAACCGCCGCCCACACCGGTGACGCATGAGCTGATCCGGTCGTTCGAGGCCAGTCCGGCGGAGATCAACCCCGGCGACCCGGTGACGCTGACGTGGGAGGCCACCGGCGACACGGCCACGCTGTACCGGCTGATGCCAACCGGGCAGCTCGGGCAGTTCTGGGATGTGCCGCTCAGCGGTTCGATGGTCGTTGAGACGAGTGACCGGGATCGGAACGAGGTGCAGTTTATGCTGTTCGTCTCCAGCGGCGAGCGGCAGGAACAGGCGCTCGTCATCGTGCGGGTGCGCTGCACGGCGGAGTGGTTCTTCACGCCCGCGCCGGATATCTGCCCGGTGGATCCCGCCATCGAGACGGCTGCGGCTTACCAGCCGTTCGAGCGCGGTCACATGTTCTGGTTGGGCCAGAGGGCCCGCATCTACGTGCTGTACGGTGATGGCGGAGTCCCGGCCTATAGCCCCGTCTCCGACCCCTGGCAGCCCGGCCTGCCGGAGAGCGACCCCGGCATCGAGCCGCCGCCGGGCCTTGTGCAGCCGGTGCGCGGCTTCGGCATGGTGTGGCGTGGCGAGGCCGAGCCGTATCTGTACGTGCGCGAGCGCGTGGGCTGGGGGCTGGTGCAGGAGGTTGGCTATACGGCGCTCTTCCAGTGCGACTCCGCGCCGAAGTACTCCTCCTGCTACCTGACCGGCCCGGATGGTGCGGTCTGGCAGCTTGGGCCGGAGGGCTCCAGTTGGCGCGTGCTGGAGGGCGCGGCGAGGCGGTAATAAACGCACGGTAGGGGC
>DGDY01000018.1:3562-4489 GCA_002385675.1 Anaerolineales bacterium UBA3940
TGGTTGCCTTGCAACCTACGCCATCCTCCCCCTATGAGGGGGCGATCAGGGGATCCGACGAGTAGGGGCGGGTCTCAGGCCCGCCCCTACAGTTGGAATTTCTACGGTTGGTGTGATTTGTAAAATCGCGGCTCTCAGGCGGGATTAATCATCCCCTGGCTGGAGCGCTGGACCTGCGGTTTGCGGCATCGCGGCAGGGGCGTAGTCGGGGATCTCCAGCTCGACGCGACGGATGCGCGGGTGCAGCACGCTCATCGAGGTCACGATCAGGCAGAGCGCGCCCATCGTGACGAACATCAGCCCCATGCCGCGCCCCGGCCCGGTCCCCAGCACCGCGCCGATCGTGCTGGCCAGCGCGCCACCCTCCATCAGCAGCGGCTCGAAGACCCGGTCGGCAAGCGGCCCGGCCAGCAGATAGGCAATCGGCATCGCGCTCCGGCTGACCACGCTGCGCGTGGCAAACACTCGCCCCTGCAGGTCAGGCGGCACTTTCGCCTGCCAGATGGCCTGGCTGGCCGCGCTGACGAAGGGTATCCCGCCGAGCAGGATGAACAGGCCAAGCCCGACCACCCATCCGGATGGCCTGAGGCCCGCGATGAACAGTCCGGCACTGGAGACGATCAGCGCCCCGTAGACGGTGTAGATCCGCCGCTTGGTTCCGCCCCAACTGCTCATGACGATGCTGCCGATCAGCATCCCCGCGCCCCCGGCAGACTGGACCAGGCCGAGCACATCCGCCCGGGCAAAGGACAGCACGAGCGGTGCCATGGTGACGGCGGCGATGTTGGCGAGGAAGTTAAAGGCCGCAAACGATATGAGAATGCCGAGCAGACCGGCACGGGCGCGGATGTAATGCCAGCCCTGCGCCGCCTCGTGCAGCAGCGTCCCGCTCGCCGCCGCGCCCTCGGCGGACTGCTCCGGGCGCGG
>DGDY01000048.1:0-1520 GCA_002385675.1 Anaerolineales bacterium UBA3940
CCAGCCCAGCGTGAACTCCGGCCCGGTGCGGGGGATGCCCTCGCCGGGCGTGCCAGTGTAGCTGACCGTCACGGTGAAGCTTTCGCCCTCGGCGATAGGCTCGGCGGGCGTGATGATCAGCTCCGAGCCGTCGCGCTCGTACCCGGCGGGCTGATCGTTCACCGTCACCTCGACGATCTCCAGCCCGACGAAGTCCAGGTTGAAGCGGGCGAGGTCGTGCAGCGCCACCGCCTCGATGGTCACTATCGAGTCGATGCTCCGCTCGTCCATCAACACGTCGAGGTCGATGGTGTAGTGTTGCACGTCGTAGCCGCCGTTGCCGAAGTTGGGGAAGTACGGGTCGCCGATGCCCTCATCACCGACGTTGTCAGGCAGAAGGGTCGGGGCAGGCGTTTCGGTCGGCGTGGGCGTGTCGGTGGGCGGCGTGTCGGTTGCGGTGGGCGTTGGCGGGGGCGTGGTTGGAGTTGCGGTCGCCGGTGGCGCGGTGACCTCCGCCCCGGCGGCAGGCGTGACAGTCGGCTGTGCGGGCGTCGCGCAGGCGGCGAGCATCCCTATGAGCAGAGCGAGGACTATCAGGCTGAGCAGGCGGTGCTTCCTGAACATGGTCGCTTCCTTCGGCGCGGGCCGTGCCCGGCGCGGCTGGGCAGTCGTCAGAACTTCTGCTTATTCTACAGGCAAATGCCCGGTGATTTCTCGTTTGAGGCAGAACTAATATGGTTTGCTCTGATTGCTTTGTGCGAGAATACCCCGGCAGCAATCTTGCGCGTTACCCCATGTTGGCTGCCCCGGATGATGGCTGCCGCAGGAACCGGCCCGGCCCCTTCGCCGTGCGAGGGCTGTGTGTGTCGGCTGCCGCTGGAACCCCCACCCAACCTTGCAGTGACGAAGTCACCGCTCGGTGTGCAGTTGGCGGAGCGAACATCGCCGGAGGGGGGTCACCGTCCCGAACCCCCTCAGCGAATATCCGGGTGCAGCCACGTTACGCGGACCTCGGTCCCCTCGCCGGGGGCGGTGTCAATCACGAGGTCGGCGTTGATGAAGTCGGTCCGCTCACGCATGATGTTCAGGCCCATCCGCTCTCCGGCAGTCGCCTCCAGGTCAAACCCGCGCCCATCGTCGGCGATGCACAGGCTGAGGATACCCTCCTCGCGGCGCAGCACGACCCTGGCCTGTGTCGCGTGGGCGTGCTTGAACACGTTGTTCAGCGCCTCCTGCGCGATGCGGTACAGCGCGATCTTCACGTCCGGCGCGATGTCGGCAAACTCGCCTTCGATCTCCAGGTCAACGGGTATCCGCGCCCGCGCGATCACCGCCTCGGTAAGCTGCCTGAGCAGCTCATCCAGTTCGGTCTGGACGAGCGCGCTGGGGCGCAGTTCGTTGAGCAGCGTGCGCATCTCCGCCATCGCGCCGCGCGTCAACTCGCGCAGCTCCTGCAGACGCTTGCGGCCCATCTCCTCGCTGCGCTCGTACAGGCGCGGCAGCACATCCGCGATGAGCGTTGCGGAGAACAGCGTCTGCGA
>DGDY01000048.1:1738-7905 GCA_002385675.1 Anaerolineales bacterium UBA3940
GCATCAGGTACCATGCTTCGGAGCCTTCGCGGTACTTCTCGACGGGCACGGTCGGGATGGCCTCGGGGTTGGTTTCGACCTCCTCGAACAGCATACGCAGCGTCTGGTAGCTGGCGAGCGTCGGGCGGAGCGCCGCAAACACCACGATGAAGATCAGCGCCAGCAGGCTCAACGTGAGCATCAGCGAGTTGCGGATGTACTGGGCGTTCTGCGCGTCGACCTCGCCCATGTACATCCCCGCCGCGATGAAGGCGTTCCATTCCGGAATGCCGACCACGTAGGTCACTTTGCGCTCCGGCTGATTGCTGTTCGGGGGTGCGTCGTAATACTCGATATAGCCGGCGCGGTCGTCGCTCGTCGCAATGGCGATCATCTCCTGCATGATCAGCTTGCCGTTCGCGTCCTCAAGCGCCCACTGGTTGGTAAACTCGATCTCCGGTTCGTACGGGTGGACGAGCATCAGGCCGGAGGTCGTGCCCATGAACAGGTAGTTCTCACCGAGCCGGTAGCGGTGTGTGAGGTCGCGGATCAGGATGGCGCCCTCCCGGCGATACTGCTCCATCGAGCGGGTAGGGCTGGTCTCCTGCCGTAGCGGGTCGAGCGCCGCCAGCCCGAGGTCCACCACGCGTTTGACCTCCTGCTCGTGGACCTCGTAAAGGCGCTGTGTGTAGCTGTTAACGAAGTAGGCGACCAGGGCCAGATAGCCGAGCGCGATCAGCACGATCGCGATGATCACGCGTGTGTAGCTGCTCTCAAGGGAGAGCCAGGGCCCGGTCTTGCGGGGTACGGGGATGAGTGTCGAATCCATATCGCTTCCAGAGCTGCGAAGTGTCAATCGGTGAAGGCAAACGAGGCCAGCATCCGGTCGAGGATGGCCCGCGTGTTGGCGTCGAGCGGGCGTCCGCGCGTGATGACACGCAGCGCCACCCGCCGCTCGTCATCATCCGGGTGGAGGAAGATGGCGTACTGCTCGCCGTTAAAATGCTCCTCCATCAAGACCTCGTAGCCGTTGATCATACGGGTGCGGGGCTCGCCTTCCGGCTCAGGGAACACGAGGCGGAAGCTGTCCATACTGCCGGTGCTCAGCACGAGCGCCACAGGGACACTGCCGTTTGCGCCGACGAAATCGATGTAGCCGTCAATCGGGTCGTTGTCGAGTGGCTCGCTGACCCAGTCCTCCCGCACCTCCCAGATGGCCGGATAGGCGATGTGGAAGTTATGGCTGCTGCGGTAGGTGTTCCAATCGCCGGGGAAGGGCGTGTTGGCCCCTGTTGTGTCCTGTTCCTGTACGTGGACCGTCGGCACGCTGCCGAAATGCCCGGCGGAATCACCTGCCACGAGGCAGCGTGTGTTGTCGATGCGCCACTTGCCGTCGGACTGCACCAGCTCGACCAGCATCACGGCGGGCTGGACGCTGCCGGGGTAGTAGCGGCGGACAAGCACATCGGCCCGCTCGCCTTCGATGTCGTCAAGTTCGTACTCAAGCTTTGTCGGCAGTGGCTGCCCGCACAGGAACGGGTCGTAGACCTCCTGCTCGTTCCACGTGGCGAGCGTCTGGTCGACCCTGCGCACGAGGTCGGCGGTCAGGTACGGGCGGATGAACTCGTTTGAACGGTAGGAATAGCGGTCGAGCGGGCTGCCGGGGTAACTGGTGTACCAGTGGTAGAACTCCGCCAGCGTTTCGACCGGGTCGTCGGGGTGCCTTGGCGTGATCGCCCCGACCGGCTCGCGCGTGAGGACCGGCTCAGGCGTAGGCCGCACGGCGGCGACATCCCCGCAGCCGGTAAGGGCGAGCAGCAACCCGATGATACCAATCAGGACGGAGCGGGTAACGGTGTAAGTAGCGGCGTGAATGACGGCAGAGTATCGCGGTCGAGCACAGGTGCTGGTGCCCGGTATGCCGGGTTGAATGTGACGTTCCATTGCGAAATCTACCAGTGACTGTTCTGCCTCAAACAACCCCAGCATAAATCATTTGGAGCAGTCTCACGCCATGCCATCGGGTGGTTTCTGGCCTGGTCAGGTGGGCAGGTGGCGGCATGCGGCGCGTTGACGCCTGCCCGGTGCTGTGCTACGCTGGCTGCTTGCCGGGGCGCGGGCCTGTTATAGCGTAAGGAGACTGGACTAGATGGAAGGCTTCGTACTTGGCCTGATTCTCGGGCTGGTGGTGCTGGCGCTCCTCGTGGGCTTTGCCGTCATGAGGGCGCGGCGGCGCTGAGCGCGCTGGCCGAACCATAAGGGCGGCGTCCGGTGAGGATCGCCGCCCTCTTCGCATCTGGATCGGCCCTGCCTACCGCTCAACCACGCGGATTGTGGCGATGCGGTCGCCGGGCGGCGCGTTGGGGTCTGCCTGTGGGTCGCGTGGGGTCAGCCCTTCGACCACGTCCATCCCCTCGATCACCTCACCGAACACGGTGAAGTCCGCGTTCAGGTTGGGCGTCGGGGCGTAGGTGATGAAGAACTGGCTGCCCGTCGTGTTGGGGCGCATGGCGTGCGCCATGCTGAGCAGCCCCGCCCGGTCGAACGGAATGCCGTTGCCCGCCTCATGCTGGATGGTGTAGCCCGGCCCGCCCATACCGGTGCCGGTCGGGTCGCCGCCCTGCGCCACGAAGCCGGGCAACACGCGGTGAAACGTCACGCCATCATAGAAGCCCTGGCAGGCGAGGAAGACAAAGTTGTTGACCGTAATCGGCGCTTCGTCCGGGTAGAGGTCCAGCACGATCTGGCCGCCGTCCTCCATGGTGATCGTCGCGATGTAGTCCCGCCCCTCGCGGATCACCTGCTCAGGCGCGTCGTAGCTGTCCGGCGCGTCGGCAGGCGGGTCGCATGAGAAGTCGCTGTCGCCCGCCGCAGCCTGCTCCCCGGCAGGCTCGGCAGCCGGGGGCGCGCCCTCAGAGACGCCACCTGTATCGGTAGCGCCGCCCGCGCCGCAGGCAGCGGTCAGCAGTAGCACAAGGCTCAGGATGATGGTCAGGCTCAGTGTTCGCAAGGTTTTACTCCGTTGGTTTCTGCTGTCGGCTGCCACTGGAACCCCCACCAGCGCCCCGAGGCTGCTGGTCAGGAGGGGGGCAAGTAGAGGCCACCGTGTCGTTTCCCTTGTCTCCTCCGAGATGAAAGCCTAATACGCCTCTGCATCGTCCAGGTTGTCCACGTCGGGGACGGCCCGCAGCGCCTTCTCGATGGCGCGCCAGTCCAGCCCGGCGTCCAGCATGGCGAGCACGTCCGACGGCGCGGCGTGCTTCTCCTTGGCGATGCGGCACGCCCGTTCGATCTCCTGCACGCTGAATCGATCGCTCAGCCAGCCGAGGACTTCTTCAACCGGCACCCGACAGCGCTTCGCCAGCTCGACGGCCTTTGCGTTGGTGTCTGCCATGTTTGTTGTTTTGCTCCTTACTTGGTTACCGGCAACAATCCCCTCGATTATAGCGACCCCGCGAGCCTGTCTCCGAATTCAGGCGGGTTGCTGTGCTCGATCACGAGGTACGTTGCCCCATGGGAGGCCATGAAATCGCGCATGGCAGCGGCGACATCCGCGACGAGCGTCTCGTCCGGCTCGACGCCCGGCTCCAGGTGCAGGTGCTCCAGCCGCATCAGGCCATCCTTGCGCTCCATCTTCGGGTCGAAGCGGCCCACGAGGCAGCCCCGGTGCAGGATAGCCAGCGAGAAGTAGCCCCAGATGCGGTCTTCGGCTCGCTTGTAGGCTTCGAGGCGCTGCTCGAACCCCCAGAACTGCTCGTCGCGGCCTCTCGCCCAGAACAGGCTGTCGAACGGGCTGAGGAAGGTGGTGCGCTCGGCGCGGAGCGCGCCATCGGCGGCCTGCTCAAGCAGGGGGAGGTTGTCGCGGTGGACGATCAGCGCGGCTTCCCGCCCGTCCGCCAGCACACCGCGCACCTCGACTGCCACGCCCTCCCGCATCATGGCCTCGACGTGCGGCTTCAGCGTGCGCCGGTAGGTGTAAGCGTAGTCGGCGAGTTGCGCAGGCTGGCAGACGCCCAGCGCCCGCAGTCCCTGCTCGGCGTAAAAGCGATACGCCTCGTCCGCACTGACAGGCGTCGTGTCGACCCAGTCGGGCAGGACGCGCTCGCGCAGGTCGTACACGCGCTGGAAGTTGACGCGGTTGGCGATCATCAACTCGCCGGCCCCGAACAGGTACTCCAGCGCGCTTTTCGTGGGCTTCCAGTCCCACCAGGGCCCGCGCTTCGGGCCGTCGTACTGGAAGTCGGCGGCGCGCAATGCGCCCTCCGTCGTGACCCGCTGGCGGACGTACCGCAGCACCTCCTGGTTGTCGGGCTGGTTAAGCCAGTCGGCCCAGTAACGGGAGGGCTGCTCCTGCCAGCGTTGCATCTCCGGCGTGGAATAGCGGTAGTACTCAAGCGGAATGATCGACGCGGCGTGCCGCCAGTACTCGAACAGGCAGCGCTCGCCCGGATCGAAGATCAGCCGGTCAAAGTCGGCGGGGTTGTACTGCCCGAACCGGCTCCACAGCACGAGGTACTGGCTGCGCGCGACGCGGTGCAGCGTGTCGATCTGCACGCAGCCAATCTGCTTGACCATCTCGTGGATCGCCTCCAGCGTGGGTGCTGGCTCGCTGCCGGGCGCGGCTGCAAGGCCCTGCATGTGGAGCGCCACCGTGCGGAGCGCGTCGAGCGGGTAGGGTGCTTCCCTGCTGGCTGACATAATTCCTCCTGAGGTAGCCATGATAGAACTGGTACAAACGTTCTACTTGGATCAGGACGAGTTGTCAAGCTTTTACGCATACTGGCAGCCGCCGGTTCTGATTTTAGGGAGTTTTTACGATGAATATAGGACTTTTTTAGAGCCGCGCGGGTATGGTCTGAGGGTGGGTGTACAAGAAGTACCGGCGCTGGCGCTCGCAATGAGTAGCGTTGGAATGGTAGGAGCTGCGGCGCTGGTACAAAGAACGCCTAGTGTTGGAGGTAGAAGAGTGAACGGTAAGAATCGCAAGTGGTCCCTGCTGGTTGTGCCGCTTCTCGTGCTGAGCCTGATGCTGGCGGCCTGCGCGGGAGAGGCCGTGGACACAACAGAGGAACCCGGAGTCGTCGAGCCAGGTGGGATCGACGAAGGCCTTGATCAAGAAGGCGAGGCGCTAGGTGAAGAGGTTGAAGAGCCTCTTGCTCCTGAGGAGCCGACCGTTGAGCCGACTGTCGAGCTAACCGAGGAAGTAACCGAGGAGCCGACTGCGGAGCCGACCGAGGGTGTTCAGTTCGCCCCGGCCACAACGGAGTGGGTTTCGTCCGAGCGCCTTGTGGGCATGACGATCTACTCGCAGGACGGCACGGAGCTTGGCACAGTGTCCGACCTGCTGATGAGCGAGCAGGGTGATGTGCGCTACGTCATCTTTGACGCCGTGAACGTCCTCTCTGACGACGCCGAGCAGACGATGGTCGCCGCCGACTGGAGCCAGTTCCAGGTGAACGCGCTTCAGAGTGCGGATGAGATGGGCCCGGGCGTGCCGCCTGAGGGTCAGAGCGGCGATGACGACGGCGCCGAGGAAGTCGGCCCTGGCCAGCCGCCTGAGGACCAGACCGGTGCGCAGGGTGGCGAGGACGACGGCACAGACGCCGAGGCGACCCCGGCTGACAGCGCTGAGGAGGTCGGCCCTGGCCAGCCGCCTGAGGATCAGACCGATGAGGGCGATGCCGGCACTGGTGAGGCTGGTCCTGGCAATCCGCCCTCCGAGCGGGAAGAACTGGTGCTGGTGTATGCCGGTGATCCCGCTCAGCTTGAGACGATGACCTTCGACCCGGTTGTGCTGGACGAGAGCGGCCTGTTCGTGGACGAGGCCGCGCTGACAGCCGCCCCGGGCGAGTCTGAGATGGTCGAGACGCCTGCCGAGGGTGAAGATGCCGGTGACGACGCGGCGGCTGCTGGCGAGGACGCTCAGGCGACCCCGTCTCCAGAAGCCGAGGCAACCGAGGCGGACGACGCACTTCTGCCTGAGGGCCAGCGCCTGATCCGCGTGAGCGATATCGACGGCTTTGGCCTGGTGAATGAGAACGGTGAGAACCTTGGTAGCATCAACCAGGTGCTGTTCAGCACGCAGGGCATGAGCGTGCCATACGCTCTGGCGGACATCGGCGGCTTCCTGGGGATCGGCGCGAACACCATCGCCATCCCGTGGGATCGCCTGACGATCGACGCGGAGC
>DGDY01000048.1:8139-8803 GCA_002385675.1 Anaerolineales bacterium UBA3940
GCTGGATGCCGGTGGCATGGGTACAGGCACCGGCGGCGATGATACGGGTTCCGGTGATGATACCGGTGCCAGTGGCAGTTTAGGTACTGGTGGCGGTAACGCCAGCGGTGGCAACGACGGCTACTAACCTGATCAGATGTCGTTGTAACGTATGAACGACCGGCGGGCGCTCAAGCGCCCGCCGGTTTTTTGCGCCCTGCCACGATATTTAGGAGCTTTTTGGGGTGCGTATAGGACTTTTTTAGCGACTGGCCGCTATGCTTTTAACACTTCGATGTTTTCTGGCCCGAAGCGGGCCGGTTCAACACACGCACACACAAAATAGAGCCGGGTAGATTCGGATAGAGCCTCCGGCAGAGGTCTGGAGTTATCGTGCATATGGCGTATCGTCGTTATGGATTGGTTGCTGGGCTGGGGATCGCGTTCGGTGTGCTGCTCGCCGGGTGCGGGGGGAATAACCCGGCGCAGCCCGGCGCGGCTGATGCCCCGCCTAACGCGGGGATGATGGCGGAGACACAGGTCGTGGTGGGCGGCGCAGTGGGCGAGCTTGCCGAGGTGCCGCTCGGCGCGGGCGAGGCGGATGAGGCGGACAGCGACGCCACAGCGCAGCCCGCGTCTGAGCTTGTAAGCCACTGGATCGCGACCGGGCGGATGCTGAGCCGGC
>DGDY01000048.1:8943-9579 GCA_002385675.1 Anaerolineales bacterium UBA3940
ACGCCGGAGGGCGGCGGCGAGCAGACCGCCACAGCGGTGAACCACGTGTTCATTTACGACGCGGGCGAGCTTGAGGACGCGCCCGCGCTGGACGCCGATCTGTTGGCTGGCCCGGCGGTCTTTCTGAGCACGGACCAGCTTGAGCTTGACACGGACGAGGTCGAACTGCTGCGCGCCAGCCGCTTTGGCGAGTTTGACCTCACTAATTACCGGCTGGTCAACGACACGGGCGAGGAACTGGGCGACGTTGAGGAGTGGATCATTGACCTCGTTGCCGGTGAAGTTGTCTACGTGGTGTCCAACATCGGCGGCGTGCTGGGCATCGGCGAAACGACGCTTGCCATCCCCTGGAGCGCGCTGATCTACAACAAGGAGTTGGAGACGTTTACGCTGCCGGTGGCCCGCCAAACGCTCGATGACGCGCCCGAACTGGACCTCGACACGCTCAAGGCGGAGCGCTTCCCCGACGGCTGGGACGACGAGATCGCGGCTTTCTGGGAGGAGCTTCAGTTCAACGGGCGCAGGTAGGGCTCAGGCTCAGCGTTAGAGTTGCATAAAAACCCCGGCGTGAGATTTGACAAAGCCCCGGCGAATGGGTAGAATATGCGTCGCATTGCGGGGTAGAGCAGAGGCAGC
>DGDY01000048.1:9757-11689 GCA_002385675.1 Anaerolineales bacterium UBA3940
TCGGGCTCATAACCCGGAGGTCGGAGGTTCGAATCCTCCCCCCGCTACTACGAAGACCCGGATGGTAACCCATCCGGGTCTTTTGTTTTTCCGGCCCGGCAGCACGGCATCAAAATGCAGGCTATGCTACTATCAGAGGCAGGAGCGCATATCGGGCTGCGCTTGTCCCGCGTTTTACTCGCTGCTCGAAGAAGGGCAATCTGATGAAGCATCACCCTCTTTTGACTGCACTGGCAGCCGCCGCGCTGCTGGCTGCTGTGCTGCTCGCCCCGGTCCCCCCGGCACGCGCGCAGGAAGGCGCGTGCGGTGACACCGTCACAGTGGTAGCAGGCGACACGCTGTTCAGCATTGCGCGTCGCTGCGGCACGACCGTCAGCGCTCTCCTCGTCGCGAATCCCTCCATAACCAACCCGGATATCCTCTATGCGGGGACGGTGCTCACCATCCCCGGCGGAGACGACGTTCCGGCAGAGGATGAGCCGCAGGTGGGCATCAGGCCGCTGAGCGGCCAGGCGGGGGTTGACATCGAGGTCCGCGTGACGAACTTCCCGCCGGATACTGAGGTTGAGCTGAGCCTGGGCATCGCCGACGGGGAGTATGAGGTCGTCGATACCGTCACGACCGATGACGATGGTATGGTGATTACAGAGGTCGCAATCCCCGAGACCGCCAGGGTGGGCCAGGACTGGGTGGTCGTGGCGGCAACGACCGATGGCGAGCTTTCCGTGATCTCGCCCTCGTACCGCGTGACGGGCCTGCCGCCCGAGAGCGAGGGCGGCCAGCCGATCCACATCGTGCAGCCCGGCGAGCGCCTGTACCGCATCGGGCTCCAGTACGGGGTGACGGTTGACGAGATCCTCGCTGTGAACCCCGGCATCACCAACCGCAACCTGATCTACCCCGGCCGGGAGATCCTCATCCCGCTTCCGTCCGGCGAGCCGGGCGACGCAGTGGTGACCATCACGCCGATGCAGGGGCCTGCCGGTACGACCGTCCGTGTGAGCGGCTCCGGCCTGCCGCCGAGCAGCGTCGTGGACATCGGCATCGGGCCGGTTGACTCCGAGTATGAGGTCGTGGACACCGAACTCACGAGCAGCAGCGGCACGCTCACCACGCAGGTGACCCTGCCCGGGAGCATGACGCCCGGCCAGCGCTGGGTGGTTGTGGTCGAGACGGCTGACGATGTGATCGTGTCAAACGCGTTCACCGTGACGGCGGATGGCGGCGGCTCCGGCAGGACGTACACCGTACAGCCCGGCGACACGCTCTACCGCATCGCGGTGCGGAACGGCCTGACGGTTGACCAGCTTGTCGCGGCGAACCCCGGCATCACCAACCCCAACCTGATCTACGCCGGGCAGGTGCTGACGATCCCTTAAGACAGGCCCTTGTACACGCTGCCCCTCGCTCCGGCCCGCCTGCGCCGGGGTGGGGGGCTTTGCCGTTTCTTCCCGCTAGCCGCCCCGGTTGGCTGTGGGCGGGCTAGACGATCACGCGGCACGCTATAATGGGATAATAGGAATAAGCTTTGTCGTACAATTGTGCTGTCTATTTGGAGTCGATACACTCCATCTAGACTTATGAACTGAAGCGCAGGAGTGGTAGTACATGTTTGAGTCTGTTGGGAATGTGAAAGATTGCCTGGCCGAGCAGCAGTATATCGCCTCGGATGAGATCGCCACGGTTGTGTATCTGGCCCAGAAGCTGGGCAAGCCGCTGCTGCTTGAAGGCCCGGCAGGCGTCGGCAAGACGGAGCTGGCAAAAGCCGTCAGCGGTGCGCTGAACCAGCCCTTAGTGCGCCTCCAGTGCTACGAAGGGCTGGACGAGAGCAAGGCGCTCTATGAGTGGGAGTACGCCAAGCAGATGCTGTATACCCAGCTTCTGCGAGACAAGCTCTCCGATCTGCTCGCCGAAGCGGAGACGCTGGCCGAA
>DGDY01000165.1 GCA_002385675.1 Anaerolineales bacterium UBA3940
CCGGCGCTGCGCGACGTGCGCATCACCCACCGCTGGGGCGGCCCGATCTCCGTACCGGTCGATATGGTGCCCGCCATCGGCACCGTGGGCGACGAACGGGTGATTTACAGCCTCGGTTGCATGGGGCACGGCGTCTCGCTGACCCATCTCAACGGGCTGACCATCGCGCAGCTTCTGCGCGGGGAGCAGACCGAGCTAACGGAGGTGTTCTTCGTCAACCGCCGGACGATCCCCTGGCCGGGCGAGCCGCTGCGCTGGGTGGCGAGCGCCGCCATCCGGGGCTACATGCGCCTCGAAGACCGGCTGGCCGAGCGCGATATGCCGCCGGTCGAGTATGCCCTGCCGGTCAAGGCCAAAACGTAAGCATGATCAGGTACGCTGTGTAACTGCGTCGAGCCGACATGCGTGACCGACGTTCTGTAGACGACCTCACGATTGAGGAGCTTGAGCAGATCCTGCTCATGAAGAAGCGGGAGGCCCGCCTCGCGCGGCTGGAGCGCTACAAGCGCACTGGCCGACGGCGTGGCGACCTGCCGCTGCCTTATGAGCCGCCGACAGGGGCGGATGACGCCGAGCCTCTGCCCTACCACTCCTACCTGGACGACGAGCCTGCCCCGCGCCGCCGCACCACGCGTGACACGCTGCTGCTCACGGTGGAGGTTCTCGCGGTGGTGGGGCTGCTGGCGGTGCTGGTCTTCACCGCGCTGAGCCTGCGCGGCATCAACCGTGAGGCGGCGCAGGAGCAGGCGGAAGCGGTCGCCGCGCTGCCGACGCTGGAGCCGACCCCGCTCATCCGTGCGGTTGTGCTGCCCGGCGGGCACACCCCGCCAACAGACGGACAGGCTGCCCGCCCCAACTACGACGAGGTCCCCGCGCGGCTGCGTCCGCTTGTCGAGCAGCAGTTCACCATCCCCGTCATCGCGGAGACGCCCACGCCGGGCCAGGCGGTGCGCATCCGCATCCCGGCCATCGGGGTGGACTCGCCGGTTGTGCAGGGTGACGGCTGGGAGCAGCTTAAGAAGGGCGTCGCGCAGCACCTCGGCACGGCCAACCCCGGCGAGGCGGGCAACGTCGTGCTCTCCGGGCACAACGACATCTACGGCGAGGTCTTCCGCGACCTGGACAAGCTCCAGCCGGGCGACGAGGTCATCCTGTACACGCAGACGCGCGAGTTCGTGTACCGGGTGGCACACACGCGCATCGTGCCGCCCACCGAGGTCAGCGTGATGGACCCCACCCGTGAGCCCATCGTGACGCTCATCTCGTGCTACCCGTATCGCATCAACACCGACCGAATTGTGGTCGTGGCGGAACTGGTGGAGTAGACTCGCTTCTGTGCGCGGCTCGCGCACGAGGTAGATACTGAGCAGGAGCTATTTTATGGCCAAGCGTTCAAAGCGCAGCAACCGCTACCGCTCGCCGCAGGGAGAAACCCCGCGAGACCTCAGCTTCGAGGAGGAGTACCGGTACGTGATCAACGACCTGCGGCGCGTCGGCATCCTTGCCGCCGTGCTGATCGGCGGGCTGATTGTGCTGTCGTTCTTCATCTGAGCGAAAGCGTTTCCGCAAACTAAAAGAGCAGCCTGTCAGATGGGCTGCTCTTTCGATTCCTGTCGGGGCGGCCGGATTCGAACCGGCGACCTCTGCGTCCCAAACGCAGCGCGCTGGCCGGCTGCGCCACGCCCCGTACACCGCGAAGTATACCGCCGCGGGAGTGATTCGGCAACGAGGGGGAGGCCCACCAGACCCGACCCCCAGCCGCGAAGTTCATTCGCGGCGGAGTCTAACGTCAACTACCCCTCCTGCGACGGAGGCGGGGCCTCGCCGCCCTCAACCGGCTCGCCGGGCGGGGGCGGAGTTTCCTCGCCGGGCGGAGTGCCTTCCGGCGTCGGCGTGGGCGTTGGGTTCTCGCAGGCGTCTATCGCGCCGACGATCTTGTCCTGAATCTGCGCGTCGTTCCGGATGCGGGCCGCGCTCTGGTACAGGCTTACTGAGTCGCAGGGCGTGCCGCCCAGCCAGAGCTGGTCCCCGTAGGTGATGTAGGCCTCAAGCAGGCGGCTCTCCACGTCGCGGTAGTTCGGCGCGACGGCGTAAATCTCGGAGAAGTTCTGAATGACAATCGGCCAGTTAAGCCCCCAGTACGTCTTGCCGGTGACGTACAGCGAGGCGATCAGCCGCTCGCCCTCCGAGATGTCGTCCAGCGGGCGGATCAGCGCGGCGCGGTCCAGCAGGACGATGCCCTCCTCCAGCCGCTCGTCGGTGCGGATGTAGCGCAGGCCAAGCTGCCGTAGCGACTCGTACAGCATCTCCTCGACCTGCTCCGGCTGGTAATCGGGCGCCTGCGCCCGGAGCATCTCCAGCCGGTTGATGGCCGCTTCCCACTGCTGCTCGTTATACAGCGCCTGTGCCTCGGCAAAGCGCTCTTCGTTCGTATTGGCTTCGCTCGGCGGGATGGGCGTTGCATCGGCGCTGATCCCGCCGTTCTCAAGCAGCCGCCGCGCCTCGGCGAGCTTTTCCGCCGCGCCGGGGTAGCCGGGGTTCCGCTCCAGAATCCACGTGAAGCGCTGCACCGCAAGCTGGTACTGGCCCGCCGTAAGGTCGGCAAGGCCCATCTGAAACTGCACGTCCATCTCGGCGACCGCCGTCTGCGTAGCCTGGGCGTCGCGCACGTTCTGCCCGGCAACGAGGCCGCCCCACGCCGCCAGCAGCAGGGCCGTACCGACAACGCAGACGATAATCAGCACAATGACAGCATATGATGACAGCAGGCGCTTAAGCTGCGCCGTGCGCCCCGGAGCCTCCGAGATAGGTTCCACCTGTTCGGCGTCGTCGTAAATCATGTGGGATTCTGGAGAGCGTTGCATACCGTTGTCAGTTACCCATGTACTTGATAATGACGTAATCACCACTTAAACGGGCCGCATTATAGCGTCCCCCGGTGGCCCATGCCACCCACGACCCCGTGATTATAAGCCGTTCTATCGCGGCTGTCATAAACCCTATCTCTACGAATATCCTTCGCTGCCGGGCCTGTCACGCAGCGAGCTTCCCACGTGGTGTGGCAACTCCTTGCCTGCAGGCGGGTTATACCTATAATGAAAGCCCTATCCCAACCTTAATTGCACTCCGTGGAGGAGACCATCATGGACTTCGTGAGAGCCTTAACCTTCCCTTTTGACGACGATGAGTGGCTCAAGAAGCTGGGCATTGCAACTCTTATCCAGTTCATCCCCATCCTCGGCCAGATCGTGTTGCAGGGCTGGTCGGTTGAGATCAGCCAGCGCGTCAAGCGCGGCAGCCCGGAGCCGCTGCCCGGCTGGGACCAGTTCGGCGAGTACGTTGGCAAGGGCTTTACGGTCTTTATCGCAAACCTCATCTACCAGATCCCGACGGTCATTTTTGCCTGTCTCGCGTCTTTCTCGTGGATTCTCCCCGCGATGGGCGCAGGCAGTGATGGCGAGGGCTTCCTGGCGGCGCTCGGAGTGGGTGCGGTCGTGTGCCTGAGCTGCGTGATCTTCCTGTACGCCATCGCCGCCGCAATCGTGTTCTTCGGCGGTTATGTGCGCTACATCGATAACCCCCAGCTCGGCGTGTTCTTCCAGTTCGGCGACAACATCGCGCTCGTCCGCAACAACATCGGCGAGTTCGGCATGGCCATCCTGTATGTTCTCCTCGCGGGTCTGATCGTTGGCGCAATCTCCGGCATCACCGCAGGGATCGGCAGCATCCTCGCGACGCCCTTCATCATGTATGTGATGGGGCACATCCTCGGGCAGCTAGCCACCCGCCTCTCGGCGAACCTGCGGCCTGCCGTCTAAACGGCACCTGCTTCAAACGACACCAACCGGGCCGGCATCGCAGCCGGCCCGGTCGTGTAAGCCGCCT
>DGDY01000306.1:0-4706 GCA_002385675.1 Anaerolineales bacterium UBA3940
GGCAACCTCGCCGCCCGCATCCTGGGCGACAACCTGCTCGACTGGCTGTGGTCGGCGGATATCACCTATTATGGCGGGCCGGCGGCGCTGCAGGAAGCGGCGACAAGCTACCTCAACCGCTTGCAGAAGACCGCCCAGCTTGAGGTCGAGGAGTACGAGATCCCCGATATGGGCTCGCCGCTCATCCAGCAGGCGCTGGAGGGGCAGCGTGCGTACGGCAGCGAAGCGGTCTTTGCCGCCTGCCGCATCGATCACCCCAGCCCGATGATCCCCGACGGGCTGATCTCCATCTTCTGGATGGGCGACACGCAGATCCACGTCATCGACAAGCAGGGGCAGAAGATCGAGATCCCCGGCTCGTATGCCAACTCCAACCGCTGGTCCACGAGCAAGGGTGTGCGCGGCACGATGTCCGCCTGGATGCAGTCCCGCGAGAACATCGCCCGCGTCGTGGCCTTCACCGACGGGCTGACAGCCCACGCCGACAGGGTTTTCGACTACCCCGACGCCCAGCTCGACCGGGAGATTCGCAGGGGCGCGCTGCTGCCCACCAGCGACGACGTCGCCTTTATCGACGTGGTGCTGCGCACGCCGGAGTACGAGGGCTATCCCGACCCGGACCTGCCCGACCCGAACCTGGAGCGCCCATCGCTGGACCAGATCTGGAACCCGACCGGCGCAAAGACCTATGAATTGCGCTGGCGCTGGCCCGGCAACGGCAACCGCCTGAGCTACATCATCCAGGAGGCCACCAGCCCGGCGCTGACCGATGCCCGCACCATCGAGGTGCCGCAGGGGCAGATGAGCTGGCGGCCCAGCACCCCCCGCGAGCCCGGTCACTACTACTACCGGGTCCGCGCCGTGCGTCGCTTCGGCGGGCTATCGCCCTGGAGCGAGCTTCGCCAGACGCGCGTCGCGCACCCCGCCCCGCCCGCGCCCGAACTCAGGCTTGAGGAGGTAGCGGGCACGGCGCGGCTTGAGTGGGGAGCGGAAGGCGAGATGCTGGAGTACGTGCTGGAGCGCGCCACCTCGCCGGACTTCGCCGAGCCGGAGGTTGTGTTTGAGGGGCGCAGCACAAGCTGGACCGCGCCGACGGACCAGCCCGGCACGTACTACTTCCGCGTGCGGGCGATCTCGGATGGCGGGCCCGGCCCCTGGAGCGAGCCGCAGGAGGTCGTCGTGACCATGCCGCCCCCGGCGACGCCCAGCCTCGCGCCGGTCAGCTACGGCTACACCTATGGCGAGTACTATCTGCGCTGGCAGCCCGTCACACGGGCCGAATACTACGAGCTTGAGGAGCGCCTCGCCGAGAGCGAGGAGGAGCCGCGCATTATCCGCGTCGAGGATGCGAGCTACCACGTCGAGGGGCAGGAGGTCGGGCAGTACGTCTACCGGGTGCGCGCCTGCCACCAGTTCGGGTGCAGCCCGTGGAGCGGCGAGCAGATCGCCGTGATCTCCCCGCGCCCGCCCGCAGACGCGCCCGATCTCACCGTGGAAGGCCCGGACGAGAACAACATACTGCATCTGGCATGGACGGCGGTCCCCCGCGCGACCGGGTACAACGTCGAGGTGTCGGAGGATATGGACTTCGACAACGCGCGGATCTTCGCCGTCGAGGGGCTGCAGCTTGGCATCCGGCGGCACGAGCCGGGGCTGATCGTCATGCGCGTGTGCGCCACGAACCAGGGCGGCGAGGGGCCGTGGAGCAACGTCGAGCGCATCGCGATTGCGCCGCCCGCGCCCGACTGGATCGAGGCGACGGTCTCCGAGAACCGCGACCGCGTAACGCTGGCATGGGGCTCGGCAGGCAGCCGCATCCGCTACCGGCTGGAGGTCGCGCCCGACGCAGAGGAGCCCGACTACGAGATGATCTACAGCGGGCCGGATACGCAGTACGAGCTTACCGACCTGCCCGAGGGCGCAGCGGCGCTGCGCTTCCGCGTGCGGGCGGAACTGCCCGGCGTTGAGAGCGCCTGGGTTGAGAGTGAGGTGGTGAGCGTGCAGGTTGCGCCGCCTGCCCCGCGCCTCGGCCAGCTTGAGCTGGACGATCAGGGGCAGATCGTGCTGCGCTGGAGCCAGATTACCGGCGCAGATCACTACGTCGTCGAGATGGCGCAGGACGAGAGCTTCTCCAGCGTAAAAACAGGCAGGTGGCAGGAAACCGGCGCGAGCATCCGCCCGCCCGCGATGGGCCGCTACTGGTTCCGCGTGCGAGCCGTCTACGTACATGAGGGCAGCCGGATCCTCGGCGAGCCGAGCGACCCACAGTCCATTGAGATACGGCGGCCCGCCGCCCCGCGCCTGCACCCTGTCGACCCGCAGAAAGCGGGACAGCCGTTCACCATCGCGTGGCGCGGCCTGCCCAACTGCACCTACTACGAGGTCGAGGGGTCGCGGAGCCGCGACTTCGAAGCGGGGCACAGCAAGCGGATGCGCGTCTTCCACCCGGAGCAGAAGCTGCGCGTGGAGGGGCAGCCTGCCGGCACTATGTACTTCCGGGTGAAGGCCGTCACCGAGGACGGCTCAACAAGCCCGTGGAGCGAGGTGTTGGCCGTCGAGGTGCAGTAAGTGGTAGATGGCAGTTGGCATATAGCGGATAGCATATGGCGGATGGCCATACGCTATTAGCCACCATGAACAGGTAGCGATCCTAAGTAGAGCGAGAAAGTACCGGAAACATTATGGCCGATTTCAACCCATCGCCGCACGACCGGCTCACGATAGGCGGCTTCAACTACCAGGTTATGCCGCACCCCGCCGTGCCGACGTTCGCCTTCGGCCAGGAGGGGCGCAAGGCATTCGTCTTTCAACTCTCCGGCGGGCCGGATCACGGCCTGTATGCGCTGAAGAAGTTCAAGAAGGCGTTCCGCTTGCCGGAGCTTGTCGAGATTAACGACAAACTGGCGCGCTTCGCGCAGTGGCCGGGCCTGGAGGTCTGCAACCGCATCTGCCTGCACCAGGGCAAGCACGCCGACATACTCAACCAGTACGCCGATCTTGAGTTCGCCGTGCTGATGCCCTGGATCAGCGGTTCGACATGGTACGACATGGTGATCGGCATGACGCCGCTCACTCGCCTCGAGGCGCTGGCCTACGCCAACGCGACGGCGCAGGTGCTCGCCGCGCTGGAAGAAGCGGGCCTCGCCCACTGCGACATCTCGGCGGCGAACGTGATCATCAACCCCAACACGAACCGCGCGCACCTGATCGATGTCGAGGACCTGTACGCGCCGGGCTTCAACCCGCCCGCTTCCATGCCGGCGGGCACGGACGGCTACGCACATCAGCAGGTGCGCAATGGCGGGTACTGGGGGCCTCATGCCGACCGCTTCAGCGGGGCGGTGATCATCTGCGAGATGGCCGCCTGGCACGTGCCCGAAATCCGCAAGCAGGCGGAGGAGGAGCACTATTTCGCCGACGACGAAATGCAGCAGGACAACGAGCACTACCGGCTGATGCGGCAGGTGCTCCACGACATCTCGCCCAAGCTGGCCGACCTGTTCGAAGCGGCCTGGTTCTCCGACACGCTGGCCGACGCGCCGCCGCTCAAGGCGTGGCAGGAGGTCATCAGCGAGGCGTACCAGCGCGAGAACGTCGCGCGGGTCGCACCGGAGTGGCGCTCGCTGACCATTCCGGGGCTGGTAGAGCAGGAAGAGCCGCCGCAGCCGCGCCCGGCGCTCAACGTCGAGCCGCCCGCTCCGGCCCCACCCACCGAGGCAGAGGAGCCGGAGGCGCAGCCGCAGCCCGAGCAGGAACCGGCTCCACAACCGGGCGTGGTACAGGCGACCACGCCACCTGCCCCGCCCTCGCCGCCGCCGTCCGCCGCACAGCGCGCCGCGCCCGCACCGGCCTCACCACAGACGCCCACGCCTGCCAGCAGGCCGATCCAGGTGCAGACCTCGCCGCAGACCGGCGGCCCGGTGATCGAGTGGCGTCCGCTGGACATACCGAAGCCCGCCGAGAGCGCATCGCCGCGCAACGGCTGGGGCAGCCGCCCGATCATGCCACAGGTGGAGCAGGCCCAGCCCGAGGAGCCGGAAGAGCCGGAGCCTGCGCCTGATCCGCCCGCCGAAGCCCGCGAGGACGTTCTGCCCGCCCCGGCTGCGGAGGAGCCGTTTGAGGCGGCAAACGAGGCGGACAGCCCCGCGCCGGTAGAGATGATCGAGCCGGAGGAGTCGGGGCCGGAGTACGAGCCTGCGTTGTACGACGAGCCGTCTCTGGAGGATGAGCTGGCCGTGTACGGCGACGAGATCGATTATGAGGATGAGCCGGAAGCGCCCGCCGGGGCAACGGAGGAGGACCGCGCCTACCAGGCCGGGCTGCTCAAGCCGCTGCTCGACCTGACGCACATCGACGACCGCAACCGCCCGCACCTCGTCTGGACGGAAAGCCCCGGCGCGGAGGTGTACGTCCTGCAGGAGGACGACAACCCGCACTTCCGCGCGCCAAAGGAGTACACGGTCAGAGGGCGCAACGATACCCGCTGGTCCCCGCCGCCCTGGCCGCTGTGGCGGCGGACGGGACGCCTGTATTATCGTCTCCGCGCAGAGGGCGCCAACGGCGTCGGCCCCTGGAGCGACGTTCTCCAGGTGCGCATCGGGCGGGGATAGGTGCGGCGGTTTCTCACACACCTACCCCGCTGATGGACATTGCGTTTCGTAGGGGCGGGTCTATTGATGCGGTCGATGCGAAGCATCGCGCATCAC
>DGDY01000306.1:4895-8871 GCA_002385675.1 Anaerolineales bacterium UBA3940
CGCGCATCACGACCCGCCCCTACACGATGGTTTTACACACACGCAGCCGCGAAGTTCATTCGCGGCGTTCTTTAATACACCCGCCCCTACAGACCAAACCATCCACCCACATCCGCGAAATTCCTTCGCGGCAGTTTTGCACACGCTAGCAAATCCGCGGAAGCTGCTCGCCGACGAGCGTATCGACCACGCGCGAGCCGCCGATGCCGGTGCGGGCCGTGACAACGCCGGGGTGCGCCTCGACCACACGCCCGATGATCGCCGCCTCACGCCCGCGCGGATGCGCCCGCATCACCTCCAGCAGTTCCTCGGCGGCATCCTCCGGCACGACCGCAACAAGCTTACCCTCGTTCGCCACATAGAACGGGTCGAGGCCCAGCATCTCACAGGCCGCGCTGACGGCAGGCGGGATGGGCACCGCCGCCTCATCGATTTCGATCCCGACGTTGGAGGCCCGCGCAAACTCGTTCAGGCTGGCTGCGAGCCCGCCGCGCGTGGGGTCGCGCATCGCGTGGATGTCCTTGCGGACCGCCAGCATCGCGGCGACGAGGTCGTGTAGCGGCTGCGAGTCGCTCTTAAGCTCCGTCTGGAAGGTCAGCCCTTCGCGCACGGAGAGGATCGCAATGCCGTGCTCGCCAATCGCCCCGCTGACCAGGATCACGTCGCCGGGGCGCGCGTTTGAGGCGTCGATGTTCACGCCTTCGGGAACCAGCCCGATGCCCGACGTGTTGATGTACACGCCGTCGCCGTGTCCCTTCTCGACCACCTTCGTATCGCCCGTCACGATCTGCACGCCGACTTCACGCGCTGCCGCCGCCATCGAGGCCGTGATCTGGCCGAGCTTGTCCATCTCCAGCCCTTCCTCGATGATGAAACCGGCGCTCAGGTAGAGCGGCACCGCGCCGCTCATGGCGAGGTCGTTCACCGTGCCGTGTACGGACAGGCTACCGATGTCGCCGCCGGGGAAGAATAGCGGCGATACGGTGAAGCTGTCCGTCGAAAAGGCCAGCCGCTGGCCGCCTATCTGCAGGATGGCCTGATCGCCCAGCGCATCGAGGATCGGGTTGTCAAAGAGCGGCCTGAAGATGTGCTCGACGAGGTCGGCGGAGAGCTTGCCGCCCCCGCCGTGCCCCAGCACGATGTTCGGGTAGGCGCGCAGGGGCACGGGGCACACCCATCCCTCCGCTCGGATCGGTTGGTTCTGGTCGCGGTCGCTCATAGTCCTCCCCGGTAAATTCATCTCGTCGTCATGCTCACGCGGAATGCTCCGAGAGTATACCACTTTGTGGGGCGCGTGGTTCCCGGCTGATGCTCCACGAATGGCATGAATAAAATCATTCGTACTATTCGTGTCATTTGCGGACAGATACCGCTCGATGTAGCGCCCCTGCCCCTGTGATATAATCTCTGCACCTAACACCCTAACCGTCCCGAAGATGAATGGAGAAAATACATACATGAGCGAGAGAGAAGCCACCGTCACCGGCGCCGAAGAGGTCGCATGGGACCTGACCGATCTCTATCAGGGCGTTGACGACCCGGCGATCGAGCGCGACATGCAGGAGTCTCTGGCACGTGCCGAGAAGCTCGCTGAGCAGTACAAGGGCCGCATCGCTGACCTGGATGCCAGCGGGCTGCGGGAGATGATGGCCGAGTTCGAGTCGATCCTCGAAGTCGCGTACAAGATGAACGGCTTTGCCTATCTGAGCTGGTCGGTCAACACCGAGGATCCGGCGCGCGGCGCGCTCCGGCAGAAGGTTGAGGAATACATCTCCCGCCTCCAGCAGCAGACCGTGTTCGTGCAGCTTGAGTGGGCCAACGTGCCCGACGAAAAGGCCAAGTCGCTGATCGATAGCCCGGAAGTTGCGGATTACCGGCACTGGCTGGAGGTCGCGCGGCTGCGCAAGCCCTACCTGCTCACCGAGCCGGAAGAGCGCATTCTAGCGGAGAAGGAAGTCACCGGGCGCAGCGCCTGGACGCGGTACTTCAACGAAATGCTCGGCTCGGCGCGCTTCGAGTGGGAAGGTGAGGAGGTCCCCCTTGAGCGCGTGCTGAAGCAGCTTTACAACCCGGACCGCGAGGTGCGGCGGCGGGCGGCCAAGAGCATCACCGCCGGGCTGAACGAGATCTCCCGGACGACCACCTACATCTTCAACACGGTGCTTGCCGACAAGGCCTCCGAAGACCGGCTGCGCGGCTTCCCCTCCTGGATCAGCTCGCGCAACCTCAGCAACGAGGTCGATGACGAGTCGGTCGAGGCGCTGGTCAAGGCGGTGACGGGCCGGTATGACATCGTCGCCCGCTACTACAAGCTCAAGGCGCGGCTGCTAGGGCTGGACGAGCTGTACGATTACGACCGCTACGCGCCGCTCCCCACCGCCGACCGCTTCTACTCCTGGGAGGACGCCACCCGGATCGTCACGCAGGCGTACGGGGCCTTCCACCCGCGCATGGCGGACATCGTCAACGAGTTCATCGAGAAGCGCTGGATCGACGCGCCCGTCCGCCCCGGCAAGATCGGCGGTGCGTACAGCTACGGCCTCACGCCGTCCACGCACCCGTACATCATGCTGAACTACCAGGGGCAGTCACGCGATGTGATGACGCTGGCGCACGAACTGGGGCACGGCATCCACCAGTATCTCTCTCGCGCGCAGAGTTTGCTCCACTCGGATACGCCGCTCACCACCGCCGAGACGGCCTCGGTGTTCGGCGAGATGCTCACCTTCCAGGACATGATGCGGCAGGAGCAGGACCCCGCCGTGCGGCTGGCGATGCTCACCGGCAAGCTGGAGGACAGCTTCGCGACCGTCTTCCGCCAGATCGCTATGAACCGCTTCGAGGACGCGATCCACACGGCGCGGCGCGAGAAGGGCGAGCTGACCGTCGAGCAGTTCAACGAAGCGTGGCTCAAGACGCAGCAGGACATGTTCCAGGACAGCGTCACGATGACGGAGGACTACGGCATCTGGTGGTCCTACGTGCATCACTTCATCGACTACCCCGGCTACGTGTACGCCTATGCCTTCGGCGAGTTGCTGGTGCTGGCGCTGTACGCCAAGTATGAGGAATCGCCGGACGGCTTCGCGGACAAGTACCTCGAGATGCTGACGGCAGGCGGCTCGGACTGGCCGCACGAGATCGTCGGCAAGATGGGCATCAACCTGCGCGACCCGGACTTCTGGTCGCACGGGCTGGACATCCTCGACGGGATGGTCAGCGAGGCGGAGCGTCTGGCCGACGAGGTCGGGCAGTAGGGAAAAAACACTGGTTGGTATCGCAGGGGCGGGCGTGACATTAGACCCGCCCCTACCGATTCTTGATGTATCACGCGGCGTAGCCGCACAAGGCGGTGAGGGCCGCTACACCACGCCGGAAACCTGCTTCGCCGCCGCCGCTGCGAACCGGTCGAGGATGTAGGGCCAGCCCTCCGGCGCGGCGAGGGCGTCGCGGTAGGCTACCGCGCGCTCGCCATGACGCTCAAACCCGCGATGCTCCAGCCGCACGCGCGTCATCGCCACCCCCTCCACCTCGAACCGCACCTCGACCTCGCTCGCCTTCGCCGGGTCGGGGACGGGCTGCCGGTCGGGGCTGATCTGCCAGGTGAACACCAGCCGTGCCGGGCACTCGCACACCACCACGCGGCCCCAGTCCACCGTAAAGCCGTGTGGACCCCGCTCATAACAGCGACCACCCTCTTTCGCCTCGATGACGATCGTGTCAAGCACGTCGCCCGCCCACGTGTATTCGTGCGGCCACCACGTCGTGAACTCGTGGACGAACACCTCAAACGCACGGTCAGAAGGCAGCGGAACGATCACCTCGTACTGAACGGGGGCTATCGTTGCGTCTTCCATAGAAATTGCGCCAGGGGACACCGGGCTAAAGCCCGGTGGGGAATGGCGCTTGCCCCTTTCCTCTCCCGTGATATAATTAGATTACTATGAGCAAACAAACCCGGCACGCAACCTACAAC
>DGDY01000203.1 GCA_002385675.1 Anaerolineales bacterium UBA3940
TGTGGGGGGGGGCCCTCATAATCAGGGCCCCTCACGATCGCGAGTATGGGAGCCGGGTGGAGAGATTACCATGAAAAACAGGCCCAAGTTTACGTTCGCCAACCTGGACGAAGCCAGCCTGGAGCGCGTGCGCGAGCTGGAGTCGCAGATGGAGAACGTGTGCATTCTTGCCGTGCAGCCGCGCGTGACCCTGGCCGACCTCACCGACGAGCAGGTCGAGAAGGTCCGGGCGTTGGAGGACGAGCTGGGCGTGATCCTTCTCGCCTATAGCGATCCGCCGAATGGATAGAGTATAGAACGCAAGCCACACCATGATTACGATACAACCTGGAGTGACCGGAGAGCAAGTGACGACCGTCACCGAGGAGCAGACGGCCCGCCACCTCGGCAGCGGGGGCGTGAACGTGTTTGCCACGCCCGCGATGATCTCCCTCATGGAAAGGGCCGCCGTCAATGCGATTGATCATCTGCTACCGGAGGGGCAGGCCAGCGTCGGCACGGCGGTCAGCGTGCGCCACCTCGCCGCGACGCCGCTCGGCCAGCAGGTGCGGGCGCGGGCGGAGGTGATCGCCGTGAACGGGCGTGAGGTCACCTTCCACGTGCAGGCATGGGACGAGCACGAGTTGATCGGCGAGGGGGAGCATACCCGCTTTATTATCGACCTTGAGCGCTTCGCGCGCGGCTCCGAGAAGAAGGCGCGCGCCTAGCCCAGCGGAATCGTCGCCCGGTCGAGCACGGTGCCGTCGCGCCCGCGCGCCTGGACCTCGATGCGATCCTCGTAGATCTCCAGCAGCACCCAGTGCGACTGCTGTATGAACACGCCGCCCTCGGGCATGTCCTCCGTCTGCGGGTAGAGCGACGCCGAGCCGCCGCCGGAGATAATATAGGTGATCCCGTTGATGGTGACGCGCTCGTAGTTGTGGTCATGCCCGGAGAGCACCAGCGGGACATTCGCCCCTTCATACAGCGTCGTCCAGCCGCGAACGGTCAGCCCGGTACCCGCGTGCCTGCCGTAGCTGTACGGCGGGACGTGCATCACCGGGATGGTGATGCGGAAACGCGGGTCGGCCAGCCGCTCGGCGATCCATGCTTCCTGCTCGGCGCGCCCGCCCTCGCTGAAGAACACCTGTGTATCCAGCAGCAGGAACTGCACGTCGCCATAGGCGACCGCGTACCACATATTGCGACCGTCATAGGCCGACGGCTCAAAGGCCGGGTCGGGGAAGGGCGGGAAGACCCGGTAGTAGAAGGGCACGTCCTCCCAGATGGCCGACTCCTCAACGTCGTGGTTGCCGATAACCGGGTAGACGGGCATCCGCTCCAGTATCGCTTCCAGCGGCTGGTACCACTTGAAGGCGTAAGACTCGAACGGGTCGCCCTCGTTGTACATCTGGTAGACGACATCGCCGGTGTGCACGGTGAAGTCCAGATCGCTCGCCGCCATGTCCTGCGCGAGGTCGAACGTCACCTGCTCACCAAAGCCCGAATCGCCGATCACCCCGACGCGCAGCGGCCACTCCACCGGGTTGGCGGTCGTCGTAAAGGTGACCGTCCCCCATAGCTCGCCCCGGTAGGAGGGCTCGCGGTACTCGCCGTTGGACGCCTCCGGCCCTATCCCGACGATGGCCGCGTAGCTCGTGCCGGGCTGCAGCCCCTCCAGTACGACCTGGTGATAAGACCGGTCGGCGGGCAGCGAAACCGTGTGCTGCTCGGCGGGGTTGGCCTCCGGCCAGTAGATCAGCAGGCCCGGCGCGGCGGTGTGCAGCTCAAAGAAGAGCACCGCCGTCGTCTCGGTGACGTGCTGCACGACCAGCGGTAGGCGGTAAGGCACGCCCGAGGCGACATCCCCGAACGGGACCGGCGTCTGCGTCGGGCCCGGGATGTCGGTCGGGGCGGCGGTGGGCTCTATAGTTGCCGTCGGCGCGACGGTCGGCGCGGTGGTCGGTGCGTTGGCCGGGTTGGCGGGGTTAGCAGGGAGCGTGGCGCTCTCCACCTGCGGCTCGGCAACGTCCGCCGTTGCGGGCAGCGCCTCCGCTGCCGGGGCTTCTACGCAGCCGGCGGCAAGCAGCGTTACCACGACGAGCAAGGCGCTTGCCCATGCGCGCAGGGATACAGGTATGGCGTTGAGACGGGATAATGGCATCTTGTTGCTTCTCACGTTCTGTAACTTGTTAACTGCCTAAGGGTACCTTAAATCGCAGTATGCTATCCACAACGAGCGCCGGGGTAGGGTGTTATCAAGGGTGCGAGGCCAGGGGCTGCCATACCCACCGCTTCCTTTTTTCGTTAAACAGGGGCTGGGGGTATAATCGGACCTCACTGACCCGTGCCGCAGCCTGACAGTCCGCCGGGCTGCCGAACAGGATCAATGCGTTCACCAGTCACTGAGTGAGTATGAGTGTTAAAAACTGTTATATCTGTGACCAGGACCCGACTGAAGGGCGGCGGCTGGGTAACTCCGGCCTGCTCGACGGACGCGAATGCCCTATCTGCCACCGCCCCACGTGCCGGCACCATCTTGTGACGGTTCGGTGGCGCTGGCGCAATGAGACGCGAGAGCTTGCCTCGACGCTGATCTGCCGGGAGTGCCATCGCACCTACCAGCACCGCCGCTGGGACGCGATCCACCGCGACTGGATCAGCTAGGTCGCATCACCGGCTCTCGCCCCTCCCTCTGGCTTGACCCGAATTGTTTGGTAGTCAGGGAAGTTGTGTGCCTGCCGCCATTCCGGGGTACAGTCGTGTAGCCCGGTCATACCAATGCGAATTGCTCCACATCAACCCAGATCCTACTAATAAGGAGGATGCTCGTGAGTGACAAAGTTCGTGTGGCGATTATCGGTGTCGGCAACTGCGCGTCGTCTCTTATCCAGGGCGTCGAGTACTATCGCCACGCCGAACGCGACGAAGACGTGCCCGGCCTGATGCATGTTGACCTCGGTGGTTACCACATCAGCGATATCGAGTTTAGTGCCGCCTTTGACATCGACATCGAGAAGGTTGGCAAGGACCTCTCCGAGGCGATCTGGTGCGGCCAGAACAACACCATCAAGTTCGCCGATGTGCCGCACCTGGGCGTGCCCGTCCACCGGGGGATGACGCACGATGGGCTGGGCAAGTACCTCAAGGAGAAGATCAAGAAGGCCCCCGGCCCGACGGCCAACATCACCCAGATCCTGAAGGACACCGGCACCGACGTTGTCGTGAACTACCTGCCCGTCGGCAGCGAGCAGGCAACGAAGTGGTACGTTGAGCAGGTGCTGAACGCGGGCTGTGCGTTCGTCAACTGCATCCCGGTGTTCATCGCGCGCGAGCCGTACTGGCAGAACCGCTTTGCGGAGAAGGGCCTGCCGCTGATCGGCGACGACATCAAGAGCCAGGTCGGCGCGACCATCGTCCATCGCGTGCTCGCCACCCTGTTCGAGGACCGGGGCGTGCGCCTGGAGCGCACGAGCCAGCTCAACGTCGGCGGCAACATGGACTTCTACAACATGCTGGAGCGCGAGCGGCTGGAGAGCAAGAAGATCTCCAAGACCAGCGCGGTCACGTCGCTCATCCCGCGCGAGATGGAATCCGACAACGTGTACATCGGCCCCAGCGACTACGTGCCCTGGCTGACGGACCGCAAGTGGGCGTACATCCGGCTTGAGGGCCGCAGCTTCGGTGATGTGCCGCTCAACGTCGAACTGAAGCTCGAAGTGTGGGACAGCCCGAACTCGGCAGGCGTGGTGATCGACCTGGTGCGCTGCGCGAAGATCGCGCTCGACCGCGGCCTGAAGGGCACGGTTGTCGCTCCGAGCAGCTACTTCATGAAGTCGCCGCCGATCCAGTACCCGGACGACGTTGCGCATGAGAAGACCGAGGCGTTCATCCGGGGCGAGAACAACGATACGCTCGTCGGCAGCAAGGATGCGACCGACACCGGCGCGTAGTGCGCGCCCTTGCCCTGTCTATAGACAGACCTCCCCGAATGGCGGGGAGGTCTGTTTTGTTGTGGCGAGATGAGGTCACCTCAGGGTAGGGGTGGCTCTCAGATCCGCCCCTGCCGGCGGCAAAGTTAAGCAAGCGGGGAGCGTTGTCATAGTGAGGGCCTCCTCCGCGACTGAACGTCGCGGCTGTCGGCCCCTGCTCGATCAAAGGTGATTAAGTTAAGGCCGCGTGTCGGTGAATGGGATGCGGACCTTAGCGGGCAGTGGCACCCCTACGGTGAAAAAGGTTTTTAATTTTGCGGACGAACGCTCGTTCGTGTATATTCAGATTACTCGCAGCCGGTAATCATGGCGACAGCTTCCAGGAGGGGACATCACACCCATGCATATTGTCACCGACCGCGGCGCCGACCTTACCCCATCCCAGCTTGAAGGGCTCAGCGATCATATTACGTTCGCCCCGCTGACTATCACGCTGGACGGGCGCTCATACGTTAGTGGCGTGGACATCCAGCATGACGAGTTCTACGAACTTCTCATCACTGCTGAGGGCATGCCCACGACCTCGCTGCCGTCGGCGGGGGAGTTTGCGGAGATCTACCGGGAGATCGCCCGCACCGACCCCGACATCCTCTCCGTGCATATCTCGTCCGGGCTGAGCGGCACAGTGAACTCGGCGCGGCAGGCGGCGGAGATGGTGCAGGAGGCCAACATCACGGTGTTCGACACCATGACGCTCTCCGGGGCGGAAGGCTGGCAGGTCGAGGCGGCGGCACGCGCGGCAAAGGCGGGCTGGACGCGTGAGAAGATCGTGGCGCTGCTGGAGACCATCCGTGACGTGACAGAGACGATCTTCACGCTGCCGGAGTTGAAGTACCTTATTCACGGGGGGCGCATCAGCCATCTGAAGGGCCTGCTGGCGTCCGTGCTGAACATCAAACCTATCATCGGCGTGAGCAAAGAGGACGGCAAGTACTACCAGTTGGGGCGGGCACGGACCTTCAACCGTGCAGTGCAGAGCCTCGCGGATGTGATCGCCGGGCAGCACGGGGAGGGCGCGTCGCTGCGCGTGCAGGTGCTGCATGCCGGTGCGCCTCGCACGGCGGAGCAGCTTGTCAGCCTGCTGGACAGCCGCTTTGACTGCACGTTCCTGCCCACTGGCGATGTCGCGCCGGTGCTCGGCGCGCACACCGGGCCGGGGCTGGTCGGCGCGGTCTACGCCCCGCTTGACCGCTTCCCGGTGATACCGTAGGGGTAAACTAAGAGGCGCGGAGAGGGAAGACTCTCCGCGCCTCTTATGTTATTTGGCCTTCTTTCTCGCCAGTCAGGGGGTAACGCCCCGCTAGATAATGCCGAGGCGGTGCCCCACCTCATCGAGGATGTTCAGGGCGCGCTCAAGCTGGTCGCGCGTGTGGGTCGCCATGTAGCTCGTACGCAGCAGCGCCTTGTTGGGCGGAACGGCAGGCGGGATCACCGGGTTGGTGAACAGCCCGGCCTCAAACAGCGCCTTCCAGAAGAAGATGCAGCGCATATCGTCCCCGACGATGATCGGGATGATGGGCGTCTGGCTGTCGCCAATGTCAAAGCCAAGCTCCAGCAGCCCCTTCTTCATGAACTCCGCGTTATCCCACACCTGCTGCACGTAGCCGGGTTCGTTCTCGATGATGTCGAGCGCAGCAAGTACCGTTGCGGTGTTGGCGGCGGGCAGGCTGGCGCTGAAGATCAGCGAGCGAGCGTGGTGCTGGATGTAGTGCATCACGTCGTCATCCCCGCCGACGAACCCGCCGATCGAGGCAAACGACTTGCTGAACGTCCCGGTGATGAGATCCACCTCGTCGGTCACGCCGAAGTGGGCAGACGTGCCCCGACCGTTCGCCAGCACGCCGATGCTGTGCGCGTCGTCCACGAGCAGGCGCGCGCCGTACTTCTTGCACAGCGCGATCAGGTCGGGTAGCGGGGCGATGTCGCCGCCCATGCTGTACACGCCGTCCACCGCGACCAGCTTACCGACATCGGGGGGCAGCTTGCTGAGCACCCGCTCCAGGTCGGCCATGTCATTATGGCGGAACCGCTTAAGCTCGCCGAGGGAGAGCATCGCGCCATCGATAATGCTGGCGTGGTCTTCCTTATCGGTGATGATCACGTCGCCCCGGCCTACAATCGCCGAGATCGTGCCGAGGTTGGTCTGGTAGCCGGTGGAGAAGACGAGAACCGACTCCTTGCCGATGAAGTTCGCCAGCCGCTCCTCAAGCTCGCGGTGCATCTTCAGCGTGCCGTTCATAAAGCGCGAGCCGGTGCAGCTCGTACCGAAGTCGTCGATGGCCTTCTTGGCGGCTTCGCGTACCTTGGGGTGGGTGGTCAGCCCCAGGTAGTTGTTCGAGCCGATCATAATGATCTCGCGGCCCTCGTAGCGGACGACCGTGCCTTCCGAGTCCTCAAAGGGGATGAAGAAGGGGTAGAAGCCCATGGCTTGAGCTTCCCGGGCGCGGGTAAAGTCCTTCGTCTTTTCAAAAATATCCACACGCTGCTGTTCCATCGCGTCCATGATTACCCCCTTGCTAATTGCTTGCTGCGCTCTTTCCAACCGGCGAGCGGATGCCGGACGCTGTTTCGGCTGATAACCCCTGCAGTATCCGCCTACGTTACCGGGTTTCCGCTAAATTGACAACCCACCACGCTTTACTTATACTTATTTCGATTCGTGTCACCCCCGGACACGATCACATGCCTCGGGTACGAACGGCGGCCCGCGCCATTCTGTACACAATTCTATCATAGGGGAGCCACGAGGAGGAGACAGATGCATAGAGGAAAGCTCCATCTATGGCTGCTGCTGATTCTGGCGATCACGCTGGTCGCCTGTGCAGCGCCAGGGAATAGCGCCGGTGAGGAGCCTGCGGGCGACGTAGCCGGTGAAGAGGTGGAGGAGCCCATTGTCGGTGAGGAGGACGAGGGCGACGGTGTCGCGATGCCCCCGGCCAGTGAGGACGTCCTGAACCCTGGCTGCCTGGGCAGCGCCGAAGAGGCCATTGTGGACCTGGACTGCCGCGAGATCACCATCGCGGTCGAGAACGCTTACCCCCCGTTTAACTACATTGATGTTGAGAGCGGGCGACCGGGCGGCTGGGACTATGATGCGATCTACGAGATCTGCACCCGCCTGCACTGCGCGCCGGTCTTCCAGGAGGCTGCCTGGGAGGGCATGATCCAGGCGGTTGCCGACGGCCAGTTCGATATGGCGGCTGACGGCATCACCATCACTGAGGACCGCGCCCAGATCGTTGACTTCTCGGTTGGTTACATCAACATCGAGCAGCGTCTGCTCGTGCGCCGGGGTGAGGATCGCTTCGGCAGCATCGAGGAGTTTGCCGAAGACGACTCCCTGATCCTCGGTACCCAGACGGGGACGACCAACTACGAGACCGCCACCCGATACCTGTCGGAAGACCGCATCAACGCCTTTGAGCAGTTCCCCTTCGCCGTGCAGGCGCTCATCAACGGTGATGTGGACGCTGTGATCATCGATGAGGTGGCCGGGCAGGGTTACGTCGGCGAGAACGCGGATCAGGTCGAGCTTATCGGCCCGCCGATCGTCAGCGACCAGCTTGGTTTCATCTTCCCGAAGGGCAGCGACCTCGTTGACCCGGTGAACCAGGCCATCGAGTCGATGCGCGCGGATGGTACGCTGGAAGAGCTTAACCTCAAGTACTTCGGTGCTGACGCCGAGGGACTTAGCTCCTGACACGCGCGACCGCCGTGTTCTTACCTGGTTGAGTCGATCGGTGTGCAGGACTCCAGGTCCTGCACACCGATTTGTAACATACGGGAGCAGCAGGTGTTCAAGAGCAGCGAAGTCGAGCGGCGGCGTGAGGAGGCGGCACTCGCGCTGGAGAGCACGACAGAGATCCCCTTACGCCGGGATGCTCTGGCGGATCGTCTGAACCGTTTTCCGTGGTGGTTTGTGGCGCTCGTGGTCATCATGATCACGGCGTACGTCATTATCTTTACCAACCCCAACTTTACCCAGGCCCTCAGCTTTATCATCGCCGGTCTGCGCTTTACTATCATCACCGCACTCACATCTTATGGCATTGCCCTGTGTTTTGGCCTGCTGGCCGGTCTGGGGCGTATTTCGGGGAGCCCGTTTTTCAACAACCTGGCGACGCTGTACGTGGAGATCGTCCGCGGCATCCCGATGCTGGTGCTGATCTTCTTTATCGCGTTCGTGGGAGTGCCGGCGGTGATGGGCGCCCTCAATGCCTTCGGCAACCTCCTGCTCGACCAGGGGATCAGGCTGGGTGCTCCGCTGGCCCGCCTCAACAACCAGAGCGTCTCGATGAGCGTCCGCGCGATCATCGCGCTGGCAGTGGCCTACGGTGCGTTTCTCGCGGAGGTCTTTCGCGCCGGTATCCAGTCCATCGGGCGCGGGCAGATGGAGGCGGCGCGCTCGCTCGGCATGAGCTACGCGCAGGCGATGCGGTACGTGATCCTGCCACAGGCCATCCGCAACGTGCTGCCCGCCCTCGGCAACGAGTTCGTGGCGATGGTGAAGGACACCTCGCTCGTCTCGGTGCTGGCCGTGCGCGACATTACACAGATTGCGCGGCTGTACGCCGGGCGGACCTTCCGCTTCCCAGAGGCGTACATGACGCTCGCCGTGCTGTACCTCACACTGACGGTTGTGCTGTCCCTGTTTGTGCGGCTGCTTGAAAGACGGATGAGGACCGATGGCTGAACGCGATGACTACATCATTGTTGTGAAGGACGTGCACAAGTACTTTCACAACGTGCAGGCGCTGAAGGGCGTCAGCCTGTCCATCAAACCCGGCAAGGTGGTTGTGATCATCGGGCCGAGCGGATCGGGCAAGTCCACGCTGCTGCGCTGCATCAACCACCTCGAAGTGCCGACGAGCGGCGAGATCTGGGTGGCGGGCCAGCGGCTCACGACGAACCAGAAGCAGTTGAACCGCATCCGCACTGATATCGGCATGGTGTTCCAGCTTTTCAACCTGTTCCCGCATCTGACCGTGCTGGAGAACGTGACGCTGGCGCAGAAGGTGGTGCGCGGGCGTTCGGACGCTGAGGCGCGGGAAATTGCGATGGAGCAGCTTCGGCGGGTGGGCATCCCGGAGAAGGCGAACAGCTACCCCGGCCAGCTTTCCGGCGGGCAGCAGCAGCGTGTCGCGATTGCGCGGGCGCTGGCGATGAACCCCAAGATCATGCTGTTTGACGAGCCGACCAGCGCGCTCGACCCGGAGATGATCAAAGAGGTGCTGGATGTAATGCTCGACCTCGCGCGGGAGGGCATGACGATGGTCTGCGTGACGCACGAGATGGGCTTTGCACGGGCCGCCGCCGACGAGGTGATCTTCATGGACGATGGCCTCATCGTTGAGCACTCCACGCCGCAAGACCTGTTCAACAACCCGCAGCACGAGCGCACCAAGCTGTTCCTCTCGCAGATCTTGCAGCACTAGGTGCGTCGCAGCACGCCGCGAATAGAGGAGATTGGAGAGAGCCGCGAATGAACTTCGCGGCTCCTGATTCATGAATAGCCCTACATCACCAGATTAACAAAATTCCCGGGGGCCGACAGCCGCGATGTTTAATCGCGGAGGAGGCCCCCATAACTGCATGGTCAGCCGAAGGCCGATAGGGGTGGGGTTTTGAAGCGAAACAGCGCCAGAGGGAGTGCTGAAATTTCCTACGCCAATTTTGCCATTTCCCCTTGACTCTCACGTTGCGTGATAGTTTATCATCGTGGGCATGAATGAGACCACGAACACCATGTATACCGTCAAGCAGTTGGCCGACCTGGCCGGCGTCAGCGTACGGACGCTGCACTACTACGACGAGATCGGGCTGCTGGAGCCATCGTATGTGGGCGAGAACGGCTATCGCTACTACGAGGATGCCGCGCTGTTCAGGCTCCAGCAGATCCTGCTCTACCGCGAGCTGGACCTGAGCCTCGCCGAGATCAGGGAGATTCTCGACGCGCCCGATTTCGATCTGGTCAGTGCGCTGCAGGGGCATCGTGCCGCGCTGGAGGCGCGCATCCACCGGCTGAAGGGTCTCATCCGAACCATCGACATGACCATCGCAAACGTAACGGGAGGCGTGGAAATGAGCAAGAAGAAACTGTTTACTGGTTTTACCGAGGAGGAAGAGAAGAGGTACGCGCAGGAGGCCCGTGAGCGGTGGGGCGCTGAGAACGTCGACCTCTCCTACCAGCGCTGGAAGAGCTACTCGCCGGAGCAGCGGAAGCAGATCCTCGCGGAGGGCGGGGCCAACTACCAGGCGCTTGCCGACCTGATCGGTGAGGACCCGGCCAGCGAGGAAGTTCAGCAGGTGATCGGGCGCTGGCACCAGCACCTGCGCTACTTCTACGAGCCGACGATCGATCTGCTGCGCGGTCTTGGCAACCTGTACAACGATGATCCTGACTTCAACAGGACCATCTCGCAGTTCCACCCGGACCTGCCCGCCTTCATGCGGGAGGCCATCAATATCTACTGCGACCGCCTGGAGGCGGAGCAGCAGAGCTAAGGCACAGGGCGCACCGATCCTCTGGTGCGCCCTTCTTGTTCGCAAAATCTGCTCCAATCGTGCGACCCTTCACAGCCGCCTGCATCTAACGTCATGTGAACGCATGACAGACATTCCCTAAGCGAGGTTTAAACACGGCATGGAAATAGAAATCACCTTCCCCGGCGGGCTTGAGGTTGACGCGAACCTGGGCGGCATGATCATCCCCACGAACCAGGATGGCACGGCCCCCACGCCGTTTGCGCTGTTCCTGGCGTCGATTGGCACATGCGCGGGCATCTACGTGCTGAACTTCTGCAAGCAGCGCGGCCTGCCCACCGAGAACATCCGCATCGTCCAGCGGATGCAGACCAACCCCTTCACTCGCATGGTCGAGAAGGTAGAGCTGGATATTCAGGTTCCGCCGACCTTCCCTGAGAAGTACAAGGCGGCAGTGATCCGCGCGGCGGACCAGTGCGCGGTCAAGAAGCACCTGGAAAACCCGCCGGTGTTCGACGTGCATACGTCGGTGGTTGAGGTGGTGTAGCGCGGTAGATTCTCTCGAAACGCACATGTAGGGGCGGGTCT
>DGDY01000097.1:0-2706 GCA_002385675.1 Anaerolineales bacterium UBA3940
AGATGTGTATAGTGAGCACGAGCACCACTGCCGCTCCGACTCCTGTCGCTTTTAGAAGGGCGCTGTTATCAAGTTGCATAGTTCTTCTTTCTCCTTTTTTCGGGTACAATCGTTGTTCAACGTTCGTCCGCAGTTTCAACCCCTGCTGCTGATCCTAGTCGCGTTTGTTAGTGGTGGCAAGCCGGGTGAGCTATCTGCTCTGTCGGGCCGAGCAGCCAGTTGGTTGTGTTTTTTGTCACTTGGGCGCTACGGATCGACGTGCGGCGTGTTATAGTTAACGGACGGCTGTGCGACCGGGAACTAAGGAGTGCGGCAGGTTCTCGAACCCGTTTCCACGCCTGACGGGTCGCCGGATACCGGCGGATGCCAGGCCATGTCCGAGGGAAGGCAATGATCAGGATCGTCACCGACGCGAACGTCAACCTGCCGCAGGAGGTCGTCGACAGGTTCAACATTACCCTTGTTCCTGCATACATTATTTTTGGCGACGAGCAGATGCCGGAAACGGCTATCAGCACAGGTGAGATGATCGAGCGGCTGAAGCAGGGGGAGGTCTTTCCCAAGACGAGCCAGCCCGCGCCCCGCGACATCGAGGCGGCCTATCGCCGCATCCTCGCGGACGACCCGGAGGCGACGATCCTCTCACTGCATATCACCGGCGCGGGCAGCGGCACCGTACAGTCGGCTCAGCAAGCCGCCGAGCGCGTGAAGGAGTCGTTCCCAAAAGCCGTGCTGCACGTGTTCGACACGCGCAACCTCGCCATCGGGCAGGCGCTGATGGTGCGCGAGGCCGCCGTGATGGCGCAGGTCGGCGAGGCGGTTGAGAACGTGCTTGCCCGCATGCGGGACATGCGCGACCGGGTGAAGACCTATTTCGTGCTGGACACGCTCGACTACCTGCACAAAGGCGGGCGGATCGGACGGGCGGCACACCTGATCGGCTCGCTGCTTAACATCAAGCCGGTGCTGACCGTCCGTGATGGCGTGCTGGAGGCCTATGCCCGGTTTCGGACGCAGCGGCAGGCGTTCGATGCGCTGTGCAAACTCGCGCTTCGCGCCGGCGAGAACGCGCGCGGTATCCGTATGGCTATTGCCTATGCGGTACACGACGCCGCCGCCTCGCAGATGGCCGCTGAACTGCGGGCGGCGCTGGACCTCGACGTGCTGATGGTGACCGAGGTCGGGGCGGCGCTGGCGGCTTTCACCGGGCCGGGCGCGCTTGGCATCTCCTGGTATGTGCCGCAGCCATGTGACTAAAGGAAAGTGGAACTTATGATCAAGATCATCACCGACACGACAGCGGGACTCCCACCGGAAGAACTGGAGAAGTACGGTATTCCGATGGTGCCGCAGTATGTCCATTTTGGCGATGAAGCGGTGCGCGACGTGTTCGATATCGGCACCGAGGAGTTTTACCGGCGCCAGGCGGCGGCGTCCGAGCTGCCCAAGACGAGCGCGCCCTCCGTTGGCGACTTTCTGGTGGTGTTCGAGGAAATCCTGAGCGAGCACCCGGACGCTACGGTGCTGTGCATCCACCCCAGCGCCGAGGTCAGCGGCACGATCCGCTCGGCGCGCCCGGCGGCAGCACAGATCAAGGAGAAGTACCCTCAGGCCGACATCCGCATCTTCGATACGCGCTCCGTCTCGCTCGGGCTGGGGCTGGCGGTGCTGGAGGCGGTGCGCATGGTCGAGCAGGGCGCAACGGCGGATGAGGTGCTCAAACGGCTGGCCTTCATGCGAGACAACATGCAGACCTACTTCGTCGTCGGCACGCTGGAATACCTCGCGAAGGGCGGGCGCATCGGGCGGGCGTCGCACCTCGTCGGCTCGCTGCTCGACATCAAGCCGATCCTCACGCTGGTGGACGGCACGGTCGAGAGCTATACCAAGGCCCGCACGCGCAAGCGTGCTATCGCCATGCTGCGTGACATGGCGCTGGAGGGCGCGAAGGGCCAGCCGGGCGTGCGGCTTGGCGTGGCACACGCGCTCTGTGAGGACGAGGCGCGGCAGCTTTCCGACCTGCTGTGCGCAGAAATCTCGCCAGAGGTCTTCCTGTTTTCTGAGGTCGGCCCATCAATTGGCGTACACGCTGGCCCGCAGACACTGGCGGTCGGCTGGGTGTCGCTGCCAGACGGCAACTGATCAGGGCAGGATCGTGATGTTCCAGCCGCCTATCCGGGCGGCTTTTTTGATCTTCCGCTTGTGTAAAGCACAATCGTCGTATAATCAATAAACCAGACCGTATTCATGATGTTTGAGGTGTGGCAGCCGAGGGATTGTATGCGAAGCACACGTGTATTCAGGGTAGCGTTGGCTGTTGCCTGCCTGCTGGCCGCATGCGCCAGCCCGCCGCGCCCTGAACCCGCTTCGACAGTGCAGCCCGCGCTGTCGCCCACTCCCACCGAGGATATGCGCTCAGCCGGGGCCACCTCGCGCCCGGCGGCGACTGCTACCCGTACAGCAGTGGTCGCGTCACCAACGCCCACTGCCAGCGCCACGGCGGATGAGCCGCCCGATCCCTCGCCAAGCCCCACCCCCAGCCCAACGGCGACTCCATCGCCGACGGCGGTTCCGCCTGAGGCACGCTACGACCCCGCCATGCTGGAGCTTGTCGCGCAGTTCAATGCGTGGCGCATGAGCGAGGGGCGCTGGCCGCTGCGCCTGAACGATACGCTGGTCGAGATGGCGCAGGATCAGGCCCGGTAC
>DGDY01000097.1:2901-3587 GCA_002385675.1 Anaerolineales bacterium UBA3940
AACATCTCGCTGAGCGACGCCTTCCGCGAGGTCGGCGCGGCAGTGGTGCCCGTCGCCGGGGGCGGCAACCTGTATATCATTGTCGTTGGGTCGAGGCCCGGCGTGCTGCCCGCGCTGATGGACGTTGAGACGCGGCAGGTGTACCTGACATCGGAGCGCTACCGCTGGGCAGCGACCGGCGACTGGATGCAGGCGGTGACGCGCGTGCAGCTTGTCAGCTCTGAGGCCGGGCCGTCTGCGCTGGAGGGCTGGCTCCCGTGGACGCTGGCTATCACGCCGCCCGACGGGACCGTCCCACCGATTTTTGTAGCGCTCTCGGACGGGCTACGCGAGCTGATTGTCAGGGTGGTTGAGGGCCGGGGCGGGCTGTGGTTCCCGAGTGTCGCTGCAGCGCCCACCGCGCCCGTGCCTGCTGGGACGGCCCCATCGGACACCGCGACGCCCGTGCCGGGGGTTCCTTCCACACCAACGCGGACGCCCACTCCGCTCCCAACGCCCACGCCCGACGCCCGCCGCGATGTGCTGCTGCTGTATGACAACACCTCGCTGGCGCTGCTCAACGTGTCGGGCGGGCGGCTGGACATCAGCCGGCTGGTGCTGAGACGCGGCGGGCAGGCCCTCCCCGTAACCCGCTGGCAGACGGAGTGGCTCGGCGCGCCGCTCAACGCCTTCCCCGACCGGCACTG
>DGDY01000097.1:3890-4488 GCA_002385675.1 Anaerolineales bacterium UBA3940
TGCCAGGCGGGCGCGGGCTTCTGCGAGGTGAACCTGCCGTAACAGGCATGGGCAGGTTCAATATAGCTTTTGATAGTAAATTACAGCTTCTTCACGCTACTCCTGTACACGGAGTAGCTTTTTTGTGTCACAATTAATAAATAATACTAATGATTCACGCAGATGGGTTGACCAGCCGTAAATCGGACAAAAAATGGTGAAATTCATGGCGTGAATTTGCTACAATTAATTGGTTTGGTCCCCACCCGTATCCGAGCAGTTCTGGAGAAGAGGTTATGTCACTAACTGACCAACAGAAAATAGATGCCTACCGGACCATGGCATTGATCCGGCGATTTGAAGAGAAGTCCGCAGAATTATATGCAGCGGGCGATATTGGCGGCTTCCTGCATCTGTACATCGGGCAGGAAGCAATTGCTGTCGCGGCGAATTACGCGCTCCGCGAGGATGATAACATTATCACTGCATACCGCGACCACGGTATCGCGATTGCACGCGGCATCCCGCCCAAGCTGGTGATGGCGGAGATGTTCGGCAAGATTACGGGCAGCAGCAAGGGCAAGGGCGGCTCGATGCACCTGGCCGACGTCAGCAAGCG
>DGDY01000097.1:4747-5123 GCA_002385675.1 Anaerolineales bacterium UBA3940
GCGCTGATGGATATCTTCACCGAGGCCATCGAGTATGCCCGCAGCGGCAACGGCTCGTACTTCATCGAGGCTATCACCTACCGCTATCGCGGCCACTCGATGGGCGACCCGGAACGCTACCGCCAGGCGCAGGAGGTGCAGGCCAAGCAGCTTGAGGACCCGATCGAGCGCTGGGGCCAGTACCTGTTGGACGAGAACCTGGCAACTGAAGACGACCTCGCGCGGATGCGTGAGGAGGCTGAACACGAAGTTGAAGAGGCCGGCACCTTTGCACGTGATAGCGGTTGGCCCCGTCTCTTATACGCATCTCCGCGCCCACGAGACTAAAGCGAAAGTCCCACGCCGTCTGCCGTTAGTTAAAAAGGCGGGTTCCTCA
>DGDY01000134.1:0-2015 GCA_002385675.1 Anaerolineales bacterium UBA3940
AGATCGTCGGTGCAGAAGCAACCTCGGACGAGCCTGATCACTTCCTCGGCGAAGAGGCGGAGCGCCGTCTGCGCAGCGCAGGCTCCGGCGTCCCGTTTGGTCAGGAGAGCCACTAAAACGCGACTGGGCGGCCTTACCCGCCTCCGATGTTCGCAGGCTGCGGGGGCGGGTGAGGATAGCGGCTTTCCGGTGAAAATCGCCTTCTGGCCCCGTAGCAATGCGGGGCCTTTTCTGTTCCTCGGGGCCAGAGTTGCGCTATGATTAGATCGTACCAGTCCAACTTGGGCGGGGGAGGAGTATGTTCCAGGCATTTGTAAACTCACTGGCCGAGAACGTCGCCGATGTGCTGACGGTTGCCGCAATCGTTGGCGTGGTGGTCGGGGCGTTCCTCTTCTGGCGGGCGCGCCGCCGGCACATTGCAGACATCCGGCGGCGGCTGCATGGGCGCGTGAATGCGCCGGGGCGGGTGCGCGAAGTGCTTGCAAAGGTCGCCAACGCCGATGTGGCGGAGATGGGAGCCATCGGCGCGGTAACGTTTGTGGACCTCGCGTGGCACTACAGCATGGCGGACCCGTCCATCTGGGATCACTTCGATGGGCCTGCCGCCGACCACATCGCCGATGCCATCCAGAACCTCGACGTGCTCAAGTCAGCGCTGGGCGACCGCGCCCTGCCGACTGCCGCAAGCATCATCGAGCACCTGCGCGGGCTGGAAGCGGTACAGGTCTTTAACGACCTGATCGACCGGCTGCCCTCCGTCAGCGTGGAGTCCGGCATGCTGGTGCTGGAGGCGAAAAGCGCTCCGGTTGTCGACTCGCTGGTGCAGGGCACAGCCGTCAGTGCGGCGGCAGATGCACAGGCGAGCGCAACGGAAGAGGCGGCGGCGCTGTTGGCGCACATCCCGCTTGTCACCATCGGCTTTGCGACATACCGGGCGTGGCGGCGCTCTCAGAAGGGCGCGAGCCTGCGCCGCAACCTGGAGTTTGCCGCTGTGGAGGTCGCGACACGGGCGAGCGGCGGGCTGGTCGGTGGCAAGGTCGGCGGCGTCATCGGCACGGTGATCGTCCCCGGCATTGGCACGATTATCGGCACGGTGACGGGCGCGGTCGCTGGAGCGGTGGGCGGCGCGCTGCTCGGCGAGGCGGTGAAGAAGCGGCATCTGCAGAAGGCGAGCCGCGAACTCGACGAGTCGCTGGAGCGGCTGGGCGAGACATACCTGGAAGACCCCGACCGCTTCATGCAGGTGACGAATGTCTTCCGCGAGCAGGAAGCGGCGTACATCGAGCACCTGCGTGGCACGAAGCGGCGTCTGCGCCGCTATGCGATGCCCTGGCGCGTGGTCTGGCCGGATGAGAAGCTCGTGCTGCTGCAGGAGACGGTCCGGCTGGCGGAGGAGCGGCTGGGCAGCATTCAGGAGGGCACCGTCGAGGCCATCGACAAGCTGACCTTCATGCGGGAGACGCAGCAGCACCGCGAGTTGGGCATCATGCTGTGGAGCAACCCGGCGCTGTGCGCTGAAATCTCATGTGAGGGCGAACTCGTCGAGGCGGTCGAGACGGCCAATTCGCGCCTGCGGAACGAACTGCGGCACCTGGGCGCCGTCGCCGCCTGAGGCGAGGCGGAGCGGTTTGTGACGGCTGTGACATTTGTCCCATTTTACCGGATATTCATGACCTTCATATTCTGATTACTGGCGGGATTTAACATGTATTGGTATGTTTAGTGCGCTTGAACGTTGGATACCAGCGACAGGCGGTGAATGAGGTCATGTGGGGAGCGGCATCGGCGGTTGCTGGGCCGCCCCCATTTGTTAACGGAAACTGTGCGCGCTCCGGCGCGGGCGGTATGATAAGTGAAATTCCGACTGCCCTATGATTCGCCGTCTGGCACAATGTTCTCAGTTTCGTGCCGCTCAGGAGTGTGGCGCAGATCACGAACGCAGGTGTCTTAAGCCTTAATCTCACCAAAGAGTCTCATGAAAAAGCATCTTCACTCGTTCTTCCGTGGCGAAGGCA
>DGDY01000134.1:2339-18193 GCA_002385675.1 Anaerolineales bacterium UBA3940
TGATGGCGAAGGGCGTCGAGTTCGGCGGCAAGGGCACGAACAACTGGGCTGGCAACATCCTGCTGTTTTTGGTGATCGGCGGCGGGTTCTACGTCCTGTGGCGGCGCATGCCGGGCCAGCAGATGATGACGTTTGGCAAGAATGGCGCCCAGCCCTATGAAGGCGGCAAGCGCCGCGTCACGTATGACGACGTGGCAGGTGCACCCGAAGCCGTGATGGAGCTGCGTGAGATTGCCGACTACCTCGAAGCGCCGGAGCGCTACCAGCGCTTGGGCGGGCGCGCGCCGAAGGGCGTGCTGCTCGTCGGCCCGCCGGGCACGGGCAAGACGCTGCTGGCGCGTGCGACCGCCGGCGAGGCCAGCGTCCCGTTCTTCAGCATTTCCGGCTCGGAGTTTGTTGAGATGTACGTCGGCGTCGGCGCGGCGCGCATCCGCCGTCTGTTCCAGAAGGCGCGCGAGCACGCCCCGTGCATCGTCTTTATCGACGAACTGGACACGATTGGCCGCCAGCGCAGCGGCTCGAAGGCCCCCAACACGCACGAGGAGCGCGAGCAGACGCTGAACCAGCTTCTCGTCGAGATGGACGGCTTTGACAACAACACCGGCATCATCCTGATGGCGGCCACCAACCGCCCCGACGTGCTCGACCCGGCGCTGCTGCGCCCTGGCCGCTTTGACCGGCAGGTCGTCGTCGACCGTCCGTCCCGCGCGGGCCGCAAAGAAATTCTTGAACTGCACGCCCGCCGCATCCGGGTCGCCGACGACGTGGACTTCGAGGTTCTCGCGGCGCGGACGCCGGGTTTTGCGGGCGCGGAGCTTGAGAACCTCATCAACGAGGCGGCGCTGCTCGCCGCACGCCGTGGCTCCGAGGTCGTGACGATGGAGGACCTCAACGAGGCGGTTGACCGTGTGATGATGGGTCTCGTGCGGCAGGGCCGCGTGCTCGGCGAGAAGGAGCGCCACATCGTTGCCTATCACGAGATGGGCCATGCGCTCGCCGCCAACCTGCTGCCCAACGCCGACCCGGTTCACAAGGTATCCATCGTGCCACGCGGCGTGGCGGCGCTCGGCGTGACGATGCAGCTTCCGCAGGAGGACCGCTACCTGATGCGCGAAGCCGAGCTTCACGACCGGCTGGCCGTGCTGCTCGGTGGCCGCGCCGCCGAGGAAGTGGTGTTCGGCGAGATCTCGACCGGCGCAGCCAACGACCTCCAGAAGGCTACGGAGCTTGCCCGCCGCATGGTCACTGAGTTCGGCATGAGCCCGCTTGTGGGGCCGGTGTCGCTCAGCGCGCGCAGCGACAACGCCGTTATGCCCGGCATGGAGCAGCACATGGGCAGCGGCAAGCTCGAGGAGATCGTCGACGCCGAAGTGAAGCGGATCATCGAGGAGAACTACAAGCGGGTCCGCGATCTGCTTGTTGAGAACCGCGATGTGCTCGAGACGCTATCGCGGGAACTGCTTGAGGTCGAGGACATGGACGGCGAGACGTTCCAGCGGCGGCTTGCCGAGCTGGGCGCGCGCCCGGCGGCGTTCACGCCGCACAGCCTGGCGGTTCACTAACTGCAACTACCATGACGGGGCGATCCTCACCGGGTCGCCCCGTTTTGATTCGGGGTGGGGGGATGGGCGTACGAAGATGCCGGTGGTTTAACCCCGCCTCCGTCGTCCCGCCTTTGGCGGCTCGACACTCCCTCCCCGCCGGCGGGGAGGGGGGTGGGGTTGCAGCGGCGAGTTCGCCGGGGAATGGAATTCCCCGGCTATAAGGCGGCTGCGCCGCCGCAAAGTCCGCCCGCCGTAGGCGGACTCCACCCCCGACGGGCACTTTGCGGGACAGTGAAGCTGTCCCTTGTAGCCCGGCAATTCTATTGCCGGGCGGAAGCTGACCCCTACATGCAACTCCCACTGGCAGATTCCCCCGTGCACTGGTAACTTTGGGGCCATGCAGAAACCGTCACCGTCAACTTCGGCCCTGATGCGATTCCTGCGTCTCGCTGCGAGTGTGCTGCTCTGCTTCGTTGTGCTGATCGCTTTCTGGCGCGCTGCCGAACCGGCGGCGTTTGCCGTGCAGGGCGAGGTTCCGCGCTGGGGCGGCTATGGCATCAGCGTTGGCCCGCATCTCGACTCCCAGCCCGACCTGCTCAACCAGATGGGTATGGACTGGGTTAAGGTTTATGACACCGCCCAGATCGGTGACTACCCGGACCAGCGCGTGCTGTTCCGCGTGGAGCGCGACGGCTACCCGCCCGACTGGGACCTTGAAGCTTGGACGAACGGTCTGTATGAGCTGGCCCGCGAACTCGATCAGCGCGGCGTGGATGCGGTTGAGATCGGCAATGAGCCGAACCTGTCGCAGGAGTGGGGCGGTCAGAAGCCCGACCCTGCAAAGTACGTTGACGTGCTGCGCCGGGCCTACACGGCCTTCAAGCAGGAGGCTCCGCATATTGTCGTTGTGGCAGCCGGGCTTGCACCGACTGCCGGTCTGCCCGACGGCTCCGCCGTGGATGACCTGTGGTTCGCCCAGCAGATGATCAACCTCGGCGCGCAGAACTATATGGACGCCTGGGGGTATCATCCTTATGGGTTCAACCAGCCGCCAGAGGCCGACCCGCACCAGCAGCCGTTCTCCTTCCGCCGGGCCGAACTGTTCTACGACCTGCTGCGGCGCAACGGGGTAAACAAGCAAATCTGGCTCACCGAGTTCGGGTGGGTGCGCAACCCGGCGGAAGAGGGCATCAACTGCACGGGCGATCCCAACTTCAAGGACTTTGCGTGGATGGCGGTCGACCGGGACACGCAGGCGGCTTACACCGGACGCGCGCTGGAGTTCGCCGCCCGTAACTGGCGCTGGGCTGGCCCGATGTTCCTGTGGAACCTGAACTGGAACCTTTACGACGAGAGCTATGAACCGCTGTGCAGCCACCTGCGCTGGTATGGCATTCTCAACAGGGATGGCTCACCCCTGCCGGTCGTAAGAGCGGTTCAGGAGGCGCCCAGGCGCCCCGCTATCGAATTCCGCCCCAGTGTTGGGGCGGTTTCGCTGAGGCTGATGAAGTCCGTCGAGGCAGGCTGCGCGGGGATCGTGCAGCTTGGCAGCTTCACCGTGCAGGCATCCGACCTGCCCGAAGGCGAGAAGGTGTCGATTGAACCGGCGAACGCGCCGGGCCGCCCGCGCGTGTGGACGAGCCACGAGGAGGCAGAGGACGGTGATGAGATCGGCGTGTTTGTCGACGCGCGGGGCATGGACCCCGGCCTGTACCTGATTGCCGTGAACCTGCGGGCCAGCGGCACCGAGCGCATGTCGAGCAGCGTGGCGCGCGGCTGGCTGTTGATCCACCATGCGACATCGCCTGAATGCAAGGCTCGAGACGGAGGTTAAAGTTTGCCAAGAGATGATCTGACCCCGGCCCGCCGCTTGAGCGAGCGCAACGTCCTCCTCGATGAAGTTCGCCGCTCGCGGGCGGCGGATACGCTGGTACGGCTTGGCGCGGCGTTCTCCAGCCTGGGCCGCGCCGAGGAAGCCATCGGCTTCTACGAGAAGGCCCTGCATGATTACCGCGAGGCGGGCGACTCGCGCGGCGAAGCCCTGACACTCTCCAGTCTGGGCGCTGCCTACTGGCAGTGCGGCGAGCTTGAGCAGGCGGCGAGCGCCTTCGCCCAGTCGGTGGCCCTGTACCACGCACTCGGCATTGAGGACCGCGAGGCGACCGCGCTCAACTGCCTCGGCATGGTCACCGACGCGCTGGGCGACCTCGACGCGGCGATTGGCTACCACGAACAGGCGCTGGCGCTGCTGTGGGAGGCGGGCGACCAGCCGGGGGAGGCGGCGACGCTCGACGTGATCGGCATCGCCCAGCGACGCCGGGGCGACTTCATGGCGGCGCAGGAGGCGCACGAGCACGCGCTGCGCATCTGGCGGCAGCTCCGCGACCGGGCTGGCGAGGCGAGTTGCCGGCACGCGCTCGCCATGCTTTACGAGGCGATGGGGGATACCGAGCGCGCGCTGACGTATTATGAGTGGGCGCTGCGCCTGCGCCAGTCCATCGACGACCGGGTGGGTGAGGCGCTCACAAGCTACAACCTCGCCAAGCTGTACGAGCGGCTGAGCCTGCTGCGCGAGGCTGAGGCGCTGCTCCAGCGCGCGGTCGATATCGAGGCGCTGCTGAACATGCCCGAAGCGGCGGCAGATGAGGTGGAGCTGGTGTCGATCCGTGAGCGGCGGCGGCAGGCGGGCCTGCCCCGCCCGGACGACACAACCGGGCGTTTCCCGAGGCTGAACCTCGACGGGCGCGATTGACCCGTCCCAGCACGTTCTCTCCAAGGCACCGCAACGCGGTGTCTTTTTGCTTCGCCTGCCGGTACAATGAATTACCGGGATGCAGTAGAGAGGAGCGCGCGATGCGGACGACACAGGCCCCGCCGGAGGCGATCCGGCAGTTCTGCCAGCGGTACCACATAAAGCGGCTGTCGCTCGTAAGCGCGCTACCCGACAACGACGCGCCCGACGAATCGCTCGACATCCTCGTCGAGTTCGACGCGGACGCCCCGGCCCTTGACTTCTACGTCATGCAGGCCGAGCTTGGCCGCCTGCTGGGCCGCCCGGTGTCGCTCGTCTCGGCGGACTTCCTCTGCCCGTACTTCCGCGACGATATGCTCGACCAGGGCCGGGTGCTGTACCAGCGAGCGTGAGAAGAGTAGGAAGTTCAAATAACCGATAACGACTAGCTGGTACGGAAAGTGGAAACGTGTGTGGCTAAATAGTGTCTCAGCGACACTAATTGCCTTTTCATAATCTCTGCTGATTGCCGGGCGCCCACCTGATTGATAGCGATACACATGCGGAACAGCGAGTAATGAAATTATCCACTTCAACCATTACAAGCGCTTGCACCAGATCGCGGTAAATGGCATTGCCCATAACCGCGCGTCCAGCTTCAATTTCTAATCCAGCTTTCCATTCGGGATGGTATGCATCGACCTCATACTTAAGAGCAGGTTGGCCGTTTTCTCCGAAAAACACTGGACGTTCAATCTAGTCCTTTTTGAGCTTGCTAGTTTCAACTTGGAAGCCGCTCCTACGGAGATCATCTCTGATAATGCTGAGTACAGCATCGCTAGTTAATCCTCTTTTCTGGTGAAGCGTGCCAATCTCCGTTTCGTGCGCCGCAAATATCTCCCATACAGTAAACGCGATTGCAGGAGGAGGTATTGTGCGTGGGAAGCTTAAGAATCGGATAGTTGTTTGTGACATTGCATATTCCCCTTAATCCTTTGGGGTAAGAATAAGTCTTGGCCGAATCCGGCATCATTCGCGTTGCCGACTACCTATTCCCTACCTCAGCCACCTCGCGCTCGGCGGCAAACCGGATATCATACAGTCAGGACTGTATGATATCCTCTCGACCGCCGAGGAGCACGAACATGACCTCACCAACTCAGATCCCGGCAGCCGCCTGGAGCCGTCGTTTCGACGCTGCGCCCATCCCCGCGGCGCGGCCTTCCCGCCCCTCGCTGCGCGGTATTGTGGGACTGCTGCCCACCATCGTCCGGTTGTGGCGGCAGCGGCGGCGCCTGCGCTCGACCGGGCGCATGCCCGTCATGGACCCGTTCGAGCCGCTTGCGCCCGACAGCGTGATGGGTGTGCCGCTCGGCGGGCTGGGCGGGGGCAGCATCACGCGGGGCTGGCTCGGCGACTTCGTCCGCTGGCAGATGCAGCCCGGCATCACGCACTACCGCTCCGTCCCCGCTGACCAGTTCTCGGTGTGCGTGATGCGTGCCGATGGCTCCCGGCAGGCGCAGGTGCTGTACCCGGGGCGACCGCGCGGCAGCGAGCTTCGCGGCTGGAGGTGGGGCCTCCCGGCGGCGAGCGGCACATACTACGCGCTGTTCCCACGGGCATGGACGGTCTACGAGGAGCCTGTGCGCGGCGTGCGCCTGACCTGCCGGCAGGTGTCGCCTGTTCTCCCGCACAACTACCGCGAGAGCAGCATGCCGGTTGGCGTGTTCGCGTGGACGGTCGAGAACACCGGCAACGTGCCCGCGACCATCAGCCTGATGTTCACCTTCCAGAACGGCACGGGCGGCGAGAACGACCGGGCGGGCGGCCACTTCAACGAGCCGTTCGTGCTCGACGGGGCGGATGGAAGTGTCGTCGGGGTGGCGCTGCACCACATCCACCGCCAGCCCCGACCGGCCCCGCGCGGGCGGAAGGCCGCACCCGGCGACGTGTACGAAGACCCGCTCACCTTTGCCATCGCCGCGCAGAGCAGGGACGACGTCGAGGTGAGCACCCGCACCCGCTTTGCGACAAATGGCGATGGCGCGGCGCTGTGGGCGGACTTCGCTGCGGACGGTCGCCTCGACAACAGCGTTGACGTGCGCCCCAGCGTCCCCGGCGAGACGATTGGCGGCGCGGTGTGCGCGGCAGTCAGCGTGCCGCCGGGTGAGGCGCGGGAGGTGGTTTTTGCGCTGGCGTGGGATATGCCGCGCGCCCGCTTCGGTGAGGGGCGCGCCTGGTTCCGCCGCTATACCCGCTTCTACGGGCGTGATGGCAATGCCGCGCCGCTCATCGCTCGTGATGCGCTCGCTGATTACCCGACGTGGGAAGTGCAGATCGAGGACTGGCAGTCCCCGGTACTTGAGGACCGCCGCCTGCCGGACTGGTACAAGCAGGCGCTTTTCAACGAGGCGTACTTCCTCGTGGACGGCGGCACGATCTGGACGGATGGCGAGGACGCACCCGACGCCGGGCAGGACAACGGCGAGTTCGGGCACTTCGCGTACCTCGAAGGCCACGAGTACCTCATGTACAACACCTACGACGTGCACTTCTACGCGTCATTCGCGCTGGCACAGCTCTGGCCCGAGCTTGAACTGAGCCTTCAGCGGGACTTTGCCCGCGCGCTCCTCTGCGAAGACGACGAGATGATCCCCCTGATGTTCTCGCGGGAGCGCGTGCCCCGCAAAGTGTGGGGCATCATCCCGCACGACCTCGGTGGCCCAACGGAAGACCCCTGGTACCGCGTCAACATCTACGACTATCAGGATGTCAGCCGGTGGAAGGACCTCAACTCGAAGTTTGTGCTGCAGGTTTACCGTGACTTCATCGCCACGCAGGACGTGGACTTTCTCGCGGAGATGTGGGAGCCGGTCACCGTGGCGCTGGAGACGATGCAGCGCTTCGACCGGGATGGCGATGGGCTGATCGAGAACGACGGCTTCCCCGACCAGACCTTCGACACGTGGACGGTCAAGGGGCCGAGCGCCTACTGTGGCGGGCTGTGGCTGGCGGCGCTCCAGGCCGCCTCGCAGATCGCCTCGATCCTCGACCACCCCGGCGAAGCCCACGCCTACCGCAGGCAGTTCCAGCGCGCGCGGGAGGCGTACTCCGAGGCGCTGTGGAACGGCGAGTACTTCAACTACGACGCGAGCGGATCCGCTCACCACGACAGCGTCATGGCGGACCAGCTTGCCGGGGACTGGTACGCCCGCGCCTGCGGGCTGCCCGGCATCGTGCCGGAGCGCTACGCCCGGAGCGCGCTGCGCAAGGTCTTTGACCTCAATGTCATGGGCTTCCTCGATGGGGAGGCGGGCGCGGTCAACGGGATGCGCCCGGATGGCAAGCCTGACGTCTCCAGCATGCAGGCGCAGGAGGTCTGGCCGGGGGTGACGTATGGGCTTGCCGCCGCGATGCTGCACCTTGGCATGGACGCAGAGGCGTGGCGCACGGCATGGGGCGCGGTCAAGCAGACATACGAGGTGCGGGGCTACTGGTTCATGACGCCGGAGGCGTGGACGGCGGACGGTGGGCACCGCTCGCTGGCCTACATGCGCCCGCTCGCCATCTGGGCGATGAAATGGGCCTGGGATCGGCGGGAGTAACCGCCCCTCATGCCGGACGCTCCCTGTGGTCGCTGGGAGAGGGGAGCCGCGACGTTTAGTCGCGGCGGATTTTTGGGGCAACTGCCAGCACCGCTACTCTCGTCCCCCGCCTAGCAGCCCCTCATACACCGCCCAGACCTGCCCGGCGGTGCGCGCCCAGGTGAAGGTCGCGGCGCGTGCCCGGCCCTTCTCTGCGAGGGCGGCACGCAGATCCGCGTCGCCGAGCAGCCGCGCGAGCGCCCCGGCGATGGCATCCACACTCAGCGGGTCGACCAGCAGCCCGGCATCCGCGCCGGTAACCTCCGGCAGCGACGACACATCCGAGGTGACGACCGGCACGCCTGCCGCCATCGCTTCCAGTACCGGCAAGCCGAAGCCCTCGTACAGCGAGGGGAACGCGAAGACGGTTGCCGCCGCGTATAGCGCGGGCAGGTCGGCGTCGTCCACAAACCCCGTGAAATGCACGCGCTCGCCAAGCCCCAGCCGCACGATCAACTCATGGACCTGCTCATAGCCCCAGCCTTTGCCGCCTGCAATGACCAGCGCGGCATCATAGTCGGCGGCAACCTGCGCGAACGCCTCGACAAGGCGGGCGTGGTTCTTGCGCGGCTGCATTGTGCCGACGGTCAGCACGAGCGGCGCGTCGGGCAGGCTGTACTTGCGGCGCACATCATCGATCCGGGCGGGGGCGGGCGTCTCGAAGAAGCGCGGCGACACGCCGGGGTAGGCCACGGAGACGCGCTCCGGCGCAGCGCCGTACAGGTCAATCACATCGCGCCGGGTCGCCTCCGAGATCGTGATGATGCGGTCGGCACGGCGGGCCGAGCGGCGCACCACCCGGCGCAGATAGTCCAGCATGCCGGGCATGGTTTCCGCCGGGTAGCGCTCGAAGGCGAGGTCGTGGATGGTCACGACCGTGCGCGTGCCGGGCAGGGTGGGGGGCAGCGCGAAGTCTGTCGCGTGGTAAAGCGCGAGCGGCCCGGTCCACAGCTCGACGGGCAGCGGTGCGCGCAGCCGGTGCCAGAGGCGGGCATGTGTCATCTCGGAGAGCGGCGAGGGACAGTAGCGGAAGCGCCCCGGCGCGGGTGGCAGGTCGGTACGGCGCGCACCCGCCACGAACAGCCGCGCCTCGAGCGCCGGGTGCTGCTCGGCGAGGGCGTGGACCATGCCGCGCACATACCGCCCGATGCCGGCCTGCTGCTGGATCGCGGCGGTCATGTCGATGCCGATGTGTGCCTGTGCCATTCTGCCGTTCCTGATTAAAGGGGTGGAACAGGGGAGCCGCCCCGGAAGGACCTCAGGCCGCGGCCCGGTTCAGCCGCGCCAGCGAGCGGGTCGCCGCGACGCGGACGCAGCGGCTGCCGCACGATGCGGTAAGCGCCTCAAGCGCCGGGATGGCGTCTGGGCAGTCGATTTTGCCCAGCGCCTTGACGATCACAAGCTGCAGGCCGGGGTCGCCCTGCGAGCGCCAGAGCGCGCCGATCAGCGCCGGGACGCATTCTACATGGCCCATCGCGCCGAGTGCGTAGGCGGCAGCCCAGCGCACATCGCGGACCTCGTCGCTCAGTGCGGCGGTGATGCGCGGCAGGGCGCGGCGCGTCAGTTCGCTGTCGTCGTGTTCAGCACGCCACTGGCCGATGGCATCGAGTGCGGCGATGCGGGTCTCAGGGTCGGGGTGGTTGACGTTGTCGAGCAGGCGTTGGAATGCCTCGTTCATCGTCCAGCCTTTATACAGCTTGATCGGCGTAATAAGGCCATTTTACCCCTCTTTGAACAGATGCGCATGAATTGGCGCTATCTGGGAACAGGTGTGAGGTGAGTGAGCCCCCTCCCCGCTAGCGGGAGAGGGTGTCGGGCCGCTGAAGGCGGAACGACGGGGGCGGGGTCTTGATGCTGGTGCAGCCGTACTCCGGAACCTCACCGCCTCCCCTGTCTATGTATTCCGCGCCACACGCTCGTAGATCGCCCATGTCTCGCGGGCGGCACGCTCCCACGAGAACTCGGCGGCACGCTCGAAGCCGCGCTGGCGCAGGTCGTCGCGCAGGTTGGCGTCGTCAAGCAGTCGCTTGAGTACCCCGACCATGTCCTCGACGCTCTCCGGGTCGAAGGTCAGCGCGGCGCTCCCCGCGATCTCACCGATGCTCGACGTGCGGCTGCACGCCACCGGCGCGCCGCAGGCCATCGCCTCCAGCACCGGCAGCCCGAACCCCTCGTAGATAGACGCCAGCACGCTGACAGTTGCCCCCGCGTATACGGCGGGCAGGTCGTCATCGGGGATGTAGCCGGGCCGGATGATCGCGTCCTGCTGGCCGAACCGCTCGATGGCCTGGTAGAAGCTGCCCGTGAGCCAGCCGTCCGGCCCGACGACCGCGAGGCGCAATCCCGGCTCATCACGGCGCAGGATGCTCAACGCCTCGACCAGCCGGGCGAGGTTCTTGCGCGGCTCGATCACGCCGACGGTCAGCAGGTAGCGCTCCGGCAGGCCGTAGCGCGCCCGCACCGCCTCGACCTTCTCCGGCGGCTGGGGCCGGAAGTGTGGCGCGGCGGCCTCGTACACCACGCTGATCTTCTCGGCGGGCGTGCCGTAGGCGGCCATCAGGTCGCGCTTGCTCGACTCGCTGACCGTGATGATGTGGTCCGCACGGCGGACGTACAGCGGCATCGCCATGTTGAGATACCAGTAGTTCAGCTTCTTCTGGTGCTCGGGGAACAGCTTGTAGATCAGGTCGTGGACGGTGAGCACCGTCCGTGTGTGGCGCAGCGGGATGAGCAGGTGTTCGGTGGCGTGGAAGACCTGTGGCGACGGCAGCAGGCGATCCCACCCGATCCCGGTAACCTGCGCGACCCACACGGCCATGCGCCAGGGCTTGTAGCCTACCCGCACCGCCGTGCGCGGCAGCCGGGCGAGGTCGGGCGGCCACTCGGCGTTCGCGGTGAGGTTGGCAAAAAGGTGAACATCGCCGGGGTGCAGTCTGGCCCCGGCAGCCGCCAGCGAGGCCGCGTAACGGCCCAGCCCGGCCTTCCCGTTTACGGCAGGTGAAACGTCGATAGTCACTCGCATGGGGCAAGTTTAACTTGAAAGCCGCCCGCCGAAAAGATGGAGGAGGGCAAGTGGAAAACCATCGCAGAAGCCGCTGCGAATCACCAGCAACCGGGCTCCGCCCGGTTGGGTGGGGGTTCGGCAAAATTGCGTATCCCCAGCCCTCATAAGGGGAGATGGTCGGTCGCGAAGTGACCACTGGCAGAGGGGGCCAGAAGCCTGCACCGCTGTGCGAAATGCAACCATCACCGGCGGGGCGTGTTATACTCGGGTGTAGCAAACCCGACCACCACCATCAGCAAGACGTGAGGGAGCATGTCTGGCAATAACGGTACCAAGCGGCGCTACCCACCGCTCCATGTAAAACTTTACCGGCTGGCGACGGGCATTATCTGGCTGCTGCTCAAGCTGCTGGCCAAGCCACACGTCGAAGGGCGGGAGCGCGTCCCGATGGAGGGGCCGGTCATCGTTGTGACCAACCACCTGCACCACCTCGACGTGGCCGCCGGGGTGACCATCCCCCGTCCGGCCTGGGTGCTCGCCGCCGAGAAGTACGAACACCACATCTTTGGGCCGATCCTCCGGATTGCCGGGGCGATCTTCATCGATCGGGGCGAGCCGGACCGCAGCGCGCTGCGGCAGGCGCTCAACGTGCTGGAGGACGGGAACGCCCTGGCGATCGCCGTCGAGGGGACGCGCAGCCGGACCGGCGCGCTCGCCGAGGGCAAGCTCGGCACGGCGTACCTCGCAACCCGTTCCGGCGCGACGGTCGTGCCGCTGGCGATATGGGGCACGGAGAACATCATCCCCGCCTGGAAGCGGCTCCGGCGTGCGGACGTATATATCCGCTACGGCGAGCCGATGCGCTTCCCGAAGGGCAAGGCACGCACGGCAGAGCTTGAGGAGTACACCAAGGAGATTATGGTCAGCCTTGCGCGGCTGCTTCCGGAGGAGTACCGGGGCATCTATCGGGACCATCCCGAGGTCAAGCGGCACTCGCTGACCGACGCGTCCCAGGCCTGAGGTAAACTCCCCGCATGATAGCGGGTGAAGTTTCTATTACGCGCTTACGGCGGTCGTGCTATACTGGCCACATGTTGAGTTGATCCGCCGGCCTGTCTGGATGGAGCTTTCCGCATGCGCCGAACCCGCACGTCCCGCCGTTCACCTGAGCGCGATACCCACCCCGCCTCCCACCTGATCATGTCGCTGGGAGAGACGAGTCGCGCCATGGCGGCTGCTCCTGACCTGCACGCCCTGCTGCAGGCCTTTGTGCAGCCGTTTGAACCGGAAGGGCTGTGCGAAGCACATCTCTTCTACGCCGGGGGCGATTCATCCGCACAGGTCGCGCCTCACGTGGCGGCGGCAGCGCCGCGCGGGGGCTCTCCCCCGCCGCTTGTTGAACAGATCTGGCTGCCGCTCGCTACGGATGGCGCTGACCCCGCCTGCATTGAGTTCCCCGACCTTGACGATGACGCCACCGGGCTTGACGAGGCGCTCACCGCCGCGATCCGCCAGCGCGGCGGGCGGGCGGCGGTCGTGCTGCCGCTCGGGGCGGGCGGCGCTGCCGTACTGTTCTGGTTGGAGGCGCGCGCCCTGCTGCCGGACGAGCGTGACCTGCTGGCGATCCTCGGGCCGCAGCTTGCCGCGCTCACTGCGAACCACGTTCTCTCTCAACAGTTGCAGGCGCAAACGGGCTTCCGCGACTCGGTGCTGCAGGCGCTGCCTGTCGGCCTCGCCATCCTTGACCGCGACCTGCGCATGCTCCAGCTCAACCCGCGCTGTGCGGCGATCCTGGGCTACCAGCGTGAGGAGCTTGCCGGGCGCTCGATATCGGACCTGCTGGCGCGCCCGCACGACGTTCAGAACCAGCGTCATTTCGATGCGGTTGTGAACCAGGGCGCCATCGTCCGCTACGAGACCACCGGCGTGCGCCAGGACGAGTCGCGCTTCCCGATGCGGCTGCACCTGTCGCCGATCCGGGGGGTAAGGGAGGAGATCGTCGGCGTGCTGGCGACCATCGAGGACATGAGCCTCCACCGGGAGACCGAGGCGGCGCTCCACGAGTCTCGCCAGATGCTTGAGCAGGTGATGGACAACATCCCGCAGGCGATCTTCTGGAAGGACCGCAACTCGGTCTTTCTGGGCTGCAACCGGACCTTTGCCATTCATGCCGGGCTGAACTCTCCGCTCGATATCGTCGGGCTGACGGATTACGACATGCCGTGGGGCGCGGAGCATGCCGAGGCCTACCGCGAGGCGGATCAGCGGGTCATACAGACCGGACAGCCGGAGCTGGATGTCGTCGAGCCGCAGCTACAGGCCAATGGCGTGCGCGCCTGGCTCCGCACGAGCAAGCTCCCGCTGCGCGACTCGACCGGCGAGATCGTCGGGGTGCTCGGCACCTATGAGGACATCACCGAGTGGCGGGAGATGCAGGCGGCGGAGCGCGAGCAGCGCAGCCTCGCCGAGGCCCTCCGTGCAACCGCCGTCGCCATTAACAGCACGCTGGACCTCGAAGAGGTGCTCGACCGCGTGCTGGAGAATCTGGGCCGGGTCGTCCCGCACGACGCCGCCAACGTCATGCTGATCGAGGGCGACTGCGCGCGGGTGGTGCGCTCGCGCCGCTTCTTTAAGTCCCCGCTCGGCACGTGGCCCAGCGATGAGCCGTTCTCCATCGACGAGACACCGACGCTGCGCGAGATGGTGCGCCGCCGCCGTCCTATCTGCATCTCCAATACCGACACCGACCCCGGCTGGATCCGCCACGAGCGCACGGCGTGGATCCGCTCGCACCTCGCCGCGCCGATTATCGTGGACGACGAGGTGATCGGCATCCTCAACGCCGACAGCACGCGTCCGGGGGTGTTCACCCCGACGGACGCCGAGCGGCTGATGGCCTTTGCCGATCAGGCCGCGATTGCGCTCAAGAATGCGCGGCTCTACGCGGCGGCGCGCGAGCACAACCGCCGGCTTCAGGTGCTGAACCGCATCACCGAGGTGGGTACGGCCACGCTGGACGTGCAGGAGCTTGTCGAGACGCTGGCGGGTACGGCGGCCAGCGTGATCAACGCCGACTACTGCCAGATCACGCTGTGGGACGACGACCAGCAGATGGCCGTGCCGGTCGCAACCTCCGAGCAGTCCCGGCAGGTTCCGCATCGCAACGTCCGTGTCGAACCGGCGAACGTCGTGCTCACGCGCAAGGTGCTCGACACAGGTCGCCCGCTCGTCATCCCGGACGTGCACAATACGAGCACGCTCCCTGACCGGCTGCCGCAGCCGCTGTTGAATCTGGGCGGAGCGAGAGCGCTGCTCGTCATGCCGCTGCAGATCGTCGAGCGGCGCATCGGCGCGCTGCTGATGGCCTTCAATGAGCCGCACAATTTTGACGACGACGAGGTCGCCTGGGCGGAGCAGGTCGCCGAGCTGACCGCGCTGGCAATCGCCAAGGCGCAGGCTTACGCGGTGCTGGAGGAGCGGGTTGCGCAGCGCACTGCCGAACTGATGCAAGCCAATCAGCGGCTGCTGGAGATGGGGCGGCTTAAGGATGAGTTCGTCTCGAACGTGTCGCACGAACTGCGCACCCCGATCGCCAGCATCAAGCTGTACCACCACCTGCTGACCGCCCGGCCCGAAAAGCAGGCCGCCTACCTCGAACGGCTCCACCGCGAGACCGACCGGCTGGAGATGATCATCGAAGACCTGCTGTACCTGTCCCGTATGGACCAGGGCGAGGCGGCGCTGCAGCTCGCGGTGATCGACGTGAACAAGCTCGTCAGCCTGTACCTGACCGACCGCGAGCCGCTCGCCGAGCGCCGCGACCTGACGCTCAAGGCGCGCCTCGGCAGCAACGTCCCGCTGGCCTCTGGCGATACGCTAGCGCTGGGTCGGGCCATCGACGTGCTGCTGACGAATGCCCTTACATACACGCCGCCCGGCGGCGAGGTCATCATCCAGACCAATTTCCGCGAGCGCGACGGGGTGCGCGGTGTGGAGATCCGCGTGTGCGACAGCGGGCCGGGCATCCCGCCGGAGGAGCGGAGCCGCATATTCGAGCGCTTCTTCCGGGGGCAGGCCGGGCGGGCATCGGGCGCGCCGGGGACGGGGCTGGGCCTCGCCATCGCGCGGCAGATCGTCGAGCGGCACGGCGGGCTGATGATGCTCGACGATAGCTGTCACGAAGGGCAGGGCGCGTGTTTTGTCATCTGGCTTCCGGAGGCAGGTGGCAAGGATTGATCCGCTGGCAGTTCAATAGGGAGAAGGTGCATGGGCACAACAACGATCCTCCACCAGTACCAGGAGTGGCTGGCAGAACGCCACGCGCGCGGTGAGATCAGCGAAGAGACCTGTGCGACCTATCTCCGCGAGGCCAGCCGCATCTTCGAGATACTGCTGCGGCATCTGCCGGGCAACGTAATCGAGGCGTACATGGCCGCCGAGGGGTACCGGGGCTCGTACTCGCACGTGATCAACGCTTTGCGGGTTATGGCGCGGGAGCGCGGGCGGGTGGCCTTCCGCACGCCGGATGATGACCAGCCGCGCCTGCCCGGCGTGTAGCGGCTTGCCCTAGCGGGGTGCGTCCGGCAGATGGGACACCGGCAGCGTAAAGGTGAAGACGCTGCCGCCCTCGGCATGATCCTCCACCCAGATTTCGCCACCGTGTGACTCCACCGCCAGCTTGCAGAAGGCCAGCCCCAGCCCGGCGCTGCGCCGCCGCCCGCGCAGGCGGGGGATCTGCCGGTAGCGGTCGAAGATGATGTGCCGGTACTCCTCCGGCACGCCCGGCCCGCGGTCGGCGACGGAGATCGCCAGCATCGACTCGTGCGGGCTGACAGCGCGCATGGCGGCGCTCAGCGTGACGGGCCGCCCCGGTGGCGAGAACTTGAGCGCGTTGTCGAGCAGGTTCAGCACGACGCGCCCGATCATGTCGC
>DGDY01000175.1 GCA_002385675.1 Anaerolineales bacterium UBA3940
CCGGCCTACGGCGGCGAGAAGCCGATGGACCTCGCCTACCTGAACGCGGTACTGCGCTCGGAGAGCTTTCCGCCTTATGACCCGTGGTTTGCGGGCGAGACGATCAACTATTACTACTTCGGCTTTGTGATCGTCGGGCTGCCGCTCAAGCTGCTCGGCGTGCCGACCACTGTCGGCTACAACCTCGTCCTGCCGACGCTGTTCGCGCTGACCGGCGGCGCGGCCTTCTCGGCGGCGTTCAACCTCGTCGCGCCGCTCGATCCGCGCCTTGACACGCCCGGCTGGAAGCCTTACGTGGCAGGATGGCAGCCCTATATCGCCGGGGGGGCAGCCGTACTGCTTGCCATCATCCTCGGCAACCTCGACCAGATCCGCACGCTGCTGTGGGGCCTTGCCGAACTGGCGTACGGCGCGCCGCGCTGGGCCTTCGACCTGCTGCCGCCACTTGACGAGGTGTGGCGCGGGTTGCGCATCACCCTGAGCGAGGGGCGGCTGCTGCCAGTCGGTGTCGGCGAGTGGTACTGGAATGCCACCCGTGTGATCCCCGTGCCGATCGGGTCGGATGGCGCGGCGACCGAGGTCCAGCCCATTACGGCTGTCTCTTATACNNTGTGGCGCGGGTTGCGCATCACCCTGAGCGAGGGGCGGCTGCTGCCAGTCGGTGTCGGCGAGTGGTACTGGAATGCCACCCGTGTGATCCCCGTGCCGATCGGGTCGGATGGCGCGGCGACCGAGGTCCAGCCCATTACGGAGTTCCCGTTCTTTACCTTCCTATATGCCGACCTGCACGCCCATATGATCGCCATGCCGCTGACGCTCACCGCGCTCGGCTGGGCCATCGGCACGGTGCGCGGCGCAAGGCTCGCCGATGGCCTGCGCCCGCTGCGCGTGCTGCTGGCTGGCTTTATGGGCGCGCTGGTCGTTGGCGCGCTCCGCCCGACGAACACATGGGACTATCCGACATACCTGGCGCTCGCCGCCGCCGCGATTGCGGTTGCGGTACTGGTCTGGCGGGACGACGAAGCGGCCCTGCCCGCACTCGCCATTGGCGGGCTGGGCGCGATCCTCGGTGGCGGGGCGGGGTTCGCCCTCGCCGCGGGGACACCGACAGCGCTGCCGATCGCCGGGGGCGGGGCGGCGCTTGGCCTGCTGCTCGGCTACGGGGTCGGCCTCGCCGTAACCCGTGCGGAAGGCAGCATGCTCACACACTGGCTGTCGCTGCTCATCGCCGGTGGGCTGATCGCGCTCTTCGCCGGGGCGACCGCCCTGCTGTACCTGCCGTACATCCAGACGTACCGCCTCGGCTACGACCAGATCCTGCCGTGGGAAGGCTCGCGGACGCCGCTGTGGGCTTACCTCGACATTCACGGGCTGTTCCTGTTCATCATCGCCTCGTGGCTCGTGCTGGAACTGTGGCGCTGGCTCGGCGGGCGGCTCAACCGGCGGCATACCATGCTGATCCTGCTCGGCGGCGGGGCGCTCATCGCGCTGACCGCATTCGCGGCGACTCGCGTCACCCCGGTTGCGGCGGCGGCGCTGCCGCTACTCGCTGCGGCGCTGGCGCTCTTCCTGCGGCATGGGCAGGCAGTTCAAACGCGGTTCGTGCTCGTCCTGCTGCTGGCGGCGCTTTCACTGACGCTGCTCGTCGAGGTCGTCGTGCTCGCCGGGGACCTGAGCCGGATGAACACGGTGTTCAAGTTCTACCTGCAGGTGTGGCTGCTGTTGGCGATCGTCGCCGGAGTATCGCTCGCGTGGCTGCTACCCGCCCTGCGCGCCGGGCGCGGCCTCCTGCGCGCGGCGTGGCTGCTTGTGCTCGCGGGGCTTGTCGCGCTGGCCGGGCTCTACACGCTTACCGCCACGCGGGCCAAGGTCGCCGACCGCTGGAACCCCAATGCGCCGGTGACCCTCGACGGCATGGCCTACATGCCGACCGTCGAGTGGGCGGAGAACGGCGCGACGTTCAGCCTGCGCGGCGATTACGAGGCGATCCGCTGGCTGCAAACCCACGTCGAGGGCCACCCGGTCATGCTGGAGGGGCTCTCATGGCGTGAATACCTGTGGGGCAACCGGGTGAGCGTGTACACCGGCCTGCCTTCTGTCATCGGCTGGAACTGGCACCAGCGCCAGCAGCGCGGCTGGCAGCAGCAGGACGTGTGGCAGCGCATCGCCGACGTGAACGAGATATACAACACCACTGATCTCGCACGGGCACAGGAGCTACTGCGCCGGTACGGCGTTGAACTAATCGTCGTCGGCGAGTTGGAGCGCGCCTATTACGACCCCGCCGGGCTGGCAAAGTTCGAAGCAATGGCCGCCGACGGCTTGCTGGATCTGGCCTACGAGGGCGAGGGCACGGCGATCTACCGCGTAAGGGAGGCGCAGAGCGCAGAATCATGATGGGGCAGATCTTCTCCGTGCTCGGCTGGTATATCCTCGTCACCGCGCTCGGCTGGCTGATCTGGCCGCTGGCCTTCCGTCTGCTGCCTGGCCTGCCCGACCGCGGCTACACGGCAAGCCGGGCGCTCGGCCTGCTGCTCGTCGGCTATGTGTACTGGCTGCTCGGCGTGCTCGGCCTGCTGAACAACTCGCTCGGCGGGGTGCTGTTCGCCACGCTGATCGTCGTCGCCGGGGCGTGGTGGCTCCATCACGGAGGAACGCAGCGCGAGGAGCGGATGGCATGGCTCGGCGCGAACCGGCGCGTGCTGCTCATCGCGGAGGCTCTGTTCCTTGCCGGCTTTTTCGGCTGGGTGCTCTTCCGCGCCCACACCCCGGAGATCCGTTTCACCGAGAAGCCGATGGAGTTGGCCTTCCTGAACGGCGTGCGCCTCAGCCCAGCCTTCCCCCCGCGCGACCCGTGGCTGGCAGGCTATGCCATCAGTTACTACTACTTCGGCTATGTGATGATCGCGCTGCTGGCGGACCTCGCGGGTACGGCGACGGGCGTCGCCTTTAACCTCGGCATTGCGCTATTGTTCGCGCTGACGCTCATCGGCGCGTACGGGGCGGCCTACAACCTGATCGCCGTGCACCGCCGCGAGACAGAGCCGGACGCACCGCCCGGCCCGGCGGCGCTGTGGGCGCTGCTCGGCCCGCTCTTCGTCGCGGTGATGGGCAACCTTGAAGGTCTATTTGAGTTGCTGCGCTCGCTGAACGTCGCCCCGTTTGGCGGGCGGCTGTACGCGTGGCTCGACATCAACGGCCTGAGCGCCCCAACGGGCGGCACGCCCCGGCTGCCCGGCCCGTCGCAGGGCTGGTGGTGGTGGCGCGCCTCCCGCGTGATCCACGACCGTACCCCGGCGGGCGAGTCCATCGGGCTCCAGCCTATCGACGAGTTCCCGTTCTTCAGCTTCCTGCTGGGCGACATGCACCCGCACGTGCTGGCGCTGCCGTTCGGGCTGCTGGCGCTGATGTTCGCCTTCAACGTGCTCACCGAGCGCGAGCCGCAGGCCGGGCGCTTCCGCACGGCGCAGGCTGTGCTGTACGTGCTGGCCTTTGGCGGGCTGGCTTTTCTCAACACGTGGGATTTGCCGATTTACCTGTTCGTGCTGGTCGGCGCGATGGCCATCCGGAACATCCGGCAGCGCGGCTGGTTCGAGAGCGCGGACCTCACCCGCCCACTGCTGCGAGGCGCGGGGGTCGGGGTGGCGGGCCTGCTGGCTTACCTGCCCTGGCTGATCAGCTTCAGTTCGCAGGCAGGCGGCATCCTGCCCAACGCCCTCTTCCCGACGCGCCTGCACCAGTTCTTTGTGATGTTCGGCCCGCTGCTGGTGCTCGCTATCGCGCTGGCGGCTGATACCGCCCTCCGGCAGACGCGCGCCCGCCGCGCCGACTGGTCTCTTGCGACAATGCTCGGCGTGGGCCTGCTGCTGACGCTTATCGCCCTGATGATGATGCTCGGCGCGGTCGCCATGCGCGCCGACCCGGGCATCGCAGCCTTTGCCACCAGCGCGTTCGGCGGGAGCGACGGCAATATGATGGTGCGCGTGCTGCAACACCGGCTGGCGCACCCGCTCACGCCGCTGCTGCTCACCGCGCTGATCGTCACGACACTGGCCGGGCTGCTGCCGCGCCCGCCCGCCTCCGAGGACGAGCCGCCCGCACCGCCCATCAGCGCGGCGACCGGCTTCGCCCTGCTGCTCGTCGTCACCGGTGCAATGCTCACGCTCGGCTCGGAGTTCGTGTACCTGCGTGACAACTTCGGGCAGCGGCTCAACACGATCTTCAAGTTCTATTATGCGGCGTGGGTGCTGTGGGCGGTGGCCGGGGCATACGCCGCGCACGTCCTGCTGACACAGCGCGGGCGAGCCGTGCAGGTCGCGCTCGGCGGGCTGCTGGCGCTCCTCGTGCTCGTGGGGATGGTCTACCCGGCGCTTGCCATCCCCAGCAAGGCGGCAGAGTCAAGCGCACCGCCAACGCTCGACGGCATCGACTACATCCGGCGCGAGCGCCCCGGCGATTATGCCGCCATCGAGTGGCTGCGGGCCAACGCCGAGCCCGACGCTATCGTGCTGGAGGCGGTTGGCGGAGCGTACTCGGATTATGGGCGCGTTGCCAGCACCACCGGCCTGCCGACGCTGCTCGGCTGGGCCAACCACGAGCGCCAGTGGCGCGGCGATCGCTACGACGAGTTCGCGGGCACGCGCGAGCAGGACATCCGCGAGATTTACAACACGCAGAGCCCTCGCCGCGCACAGGAGCTTCTTGAGCAGTACGGCGTGACGTACGTGTTCGTGGGCTCGCTGGAGCGCGACCCGTCCTTCGCCTCGCCGGCAGGCATCGCCAAGTTCGACCGTTTCCTCACGCCCGTGTACCAGGCAAACGGCGTGACCATCTACCGTGCCGACCAACCGCGCATCGAGGAGGAATTCTGATGGCCAGTACATCCACCAGCCGCCTCGCAAGCGTCGCAGGCTGGCGCACGACGATCCGCGTTGAACCCCTCGCTTACGGGCTGGTTGCCCTCGTCGCGCTGCTCCTGCGCGCCGTGCAGCTAGGGCACGCACCGCTCAGCACGGGCGAGGCGGGGCAGGCGCTTGCCGCGCTGCGCTTCGTAGAGGACGGGATATTCAACTCACGCGCCATCCACAGCCCGCTCGCCTTCGCCGGGACGGCCCTGTCGATGGCGCTGTTCGGCGCGACGGACGCCGCCGCCCGCCTCGTCTCGATGCTGGCAGGCGTTGGGCTGGCGCTCACGCCGGGGCTGTTCCGGCGGGAGCTTGGCCGCTCCGGCGCACTGATCGCCGCCACGTGGCTGGCGATCTCGCCGGTCGCCGTCGGCGCATCCCGCCGCCTGAACGGGGTGACGCTGGCAATGCTCGCGTTGCTCGTCGCGCTGGCGGCCACGCGTAACCTGCTCGCGGGGCGGTCGCGCCGCTACGCGGTGGTCACAGGCGCGGCGCTTGCCGCCGCATGGCTCGCCGATCACGGGGCGTTTGCCGTCGCGCTTGCGCTGCTCGCGGGCGGGGTGTTTGCGTTCATCACCGACGAGGAAGACCTGCTCACGCGGAATGCGCTGCGGGCGGCGGCGGGCCGGGTGCCCTGGGGTACCTTCGCCGCCACATTTGCCGGGGCATTTGTACTGCTCGCGACGCTGTTCTTCGCCGCGCCGCGCGGGCTAGGCGCGGGCGCCGATCAGCTTGGCCGCTTCCTCACGGGCTTCGTTGAGGACGCGCCCGGCGTCTCGCCGATCATTGCATTGCTGGTCTATGATCCAGGGCTGGTGATCTTCGGGTTTATCGGCGCGTGGCGAACCACGCAGTCCCCCCTGCCCTGGCAGCGCGTGCTGGCGGGGTGGGCCATCGCTGCCACGCTGCTGACCATCGTGTACCGGGGCGCAGCGCCGGAGCACGCGCTGTGGGCGGTCGTGCCGCTGGCGGGGCTGGCGGCGCTCGCCGTGCGCGACCTGTTCGCGTGGGAGGACGACGCGCCGCGCTCGGCACTGTTTGGCTTCGCGCTCGCCATCCTTGCACTGGTCGCGATGAGCTTCGCCAGCCTGACGCACTACCTCACCGCGCCGCGCGTGCTGCCCATCCCGCCGAGCGGCACGGCTGCCGTCAGCCTACCGGTTGACCTGCTGCTCGTGGGGCTGTGGGCGGCGCTGCTCGTCATCCTGTGGTTCAGCGCGGCGAGCCTGTGGCAGCCCCGGCTGGCCTGGCACAGCACGGGCCTCGCCGGGCTGGTGCTCGCCGGGATGATCGCGGTGGGGCAGAGCGGCGCGCTGGCGTTCTTTCGCCCGGACAGCCCCGCCGAGCCGCTCAACGCAGCGCCCGCGCAGGCCGGGCTGACCCGCCTCGTGCAGACCGCCGAGGAGATCAGCGACTTCACCGCCGGGCACGAGCACGCGGCGAGCGTCACCGTGCAGGCGGAGCCGGGCAGCGCCCTCGCCTGGGCGCTGCGCGACTTTGACGACCTGACGCTCGTCTCGCGCGTTGACCCTACCGTGTCGGCTGAACTGGTCGTGACGCCCGTCGAGGGGGTGGACCCAGCGCTGGGCTCCAGCTACGTCGGGCAGGATTTCGTCATCGAGGCGAGGTGGCAACCGCGCAATCTCTCGTTCAGCGATGCACTACGCTGGTTGATCTACCGCACCACGCCGGTCGAGCCCACGCAGATGCGGGCCATCCTGTGGGTGCGGGAGGATGTCTACCGGCTCGTATCGGCAGGGGGGGGGGCCGCCCCCCCCCGGGGGGGAGCCCCCCCGGGGGGGGGGGAATTTTTTCTTTTTTACAACCTACACCGGCCGCCGCAGGGGAAAGGGTGGACATGTGGG
>DGDY01000033.1 GCA_002385675.1 Anaerolineales bacterium UBA3940
GGGGCGGGTGAAGATGTGTATAAGAGACAGGGGCGGGCGAGAGCGGGGTGTGAAGGCAAAACCTCCTCGATCGACAGCTTGGTGAAGCGCCGGCGGCGCAGCCGGTCGATGCAGTGGTTCGATGCGATGGAGAGCAGCCACGTCTTGAACGGGCGCTCCTGGTCGTAACCCCGCAGGTGACGGTAGGCCCGCAGGAACGTCTCCTGCACCGCATCTTCGGCTTCGAAACGATCCCCCAGCATCCGGTAGCAGACGTTGTACACCACCCCTTGATGCCGTTCGACCAGTTCAGCGAATGCTTGGTGATCGCCCTTCAACGTGCGAATAACCAGTTCCTGATCCGTCAACATGCTGTACCCCACCCTTCTGCGTCGCGTCGCTACCTATTGCCGCGATGTACCAGAACTCACGGATACAGCATATGAGCAAATCTCCCCAGACGCGCCCTGCATCTGGGGAGATCGCTTACTGGACGGCGGTAGGGATTGGAACCTGGTCAGTCGACTAGGTTGTGCTGGAGGGCAAACGCAACCGCCTCGGTGCGGCTGTTCACCTCCAGCTTGGAGAGGATGCTGCTGACGTGGAATTTGACTGTCGAGCGGCTGACGACGAGCCGGTCGGCAATCTCGGGGTTGCTCAGACCCTCAACCATGAGGGCCAGCACCTCCTGCTCGCGCGGGGTCAGGTCATACCCGACTTCCGGCGCGCGCATCGTAGCGTGGATAAGCGCCTGCGCGGCTTCCGGCGCAAGGGTGGAACGGCCAAGCCGTGCGGCACGGATTGCATCCGCCAACTCGTCGGCAGACACGTTCTTCAAAAGGTAGCTGATCGCGCCGGATTGAAGCGCCGTCTGCACGAGGTCTTCCTCGGGGAAGCTCGTCAGCGCCACGACCTGCACGTCAGGGTACTGTTCGCGGATGAGCTTGGTCGCGGCAGCGCCGTCCATCTCCGGCATGACGAGGTCCATCAGCACCACGTCGGGCTGAAGCTCCCCCACCATGCGCAGCGCCTCGGCCCCGCTGCCTGCCTCGCCTACCAGCTCAAGATCGTCATATGCGAGCAGGAACGCTGCCAGGCCGCTCCGCACAACTGCGTGATCGTCGACGATGAGTACCCGAATGGGATCCCCGTTACTCATAAAGCCCTTCTCTCTCCTGGCTGCCGGTGAAGCAGTGGTCACCGGCTCATTCCGTTCCGTCACGCCCCGACACCTCCGGACCAGCCTGCCCACAGGGCGCACCGCTCATTCCCGGTGCACGGGGCGTCGCTGCATCCATACTTATTGTACCTACCTTCACAGAATTGGGAAGGGTGCGCAGCCGCATCAAATTGCTGTGCACCATGGCGCGGGCTATAATCTCCCCGCGTTGTAAACGCTGGGCCAGCCGGAGCCATGTTGCCCGGCCTTTTATACTTGCCACTGTGAGCAATCGCTTATGAAACGACCACTCGTCGTCCTGATTATCACCACCGCTGCCGCGATCCTGATGCTGACCGCCTGCGACTTCATTACCAACCCGCCGGAGATTGGCTCGCCTCGCCCGGCAGAGCAGAGTGGCGAACCGACCCCCGATGTCGGCCAGCCGGACGGCGTTGCACAGTCCTTCCTCGACGCGTGGGAGCAGGGCAACTACGAGGCGATGTACAGCTTCCTCTCGCCGAACAGCCAGGCTGAGTACCGGCTGGAGGAATTTACCGAGACGTATACGCGCACGGCAAACACCATCGTCCAGGTCGGCCTTGAGACTAGCCTGCTCTCCGTGCTCAAAGCGCCAACCGGCAACACCGCACAGGCGGCCTTCCGGGTAACATACGAGTCCAGCATCCTGGGGCCCATCGAAGAAGAGCTGAACATGCAGCTCGTCAACACCGGCGACCGCTGGGGCATTGTCTGGACGCCCGCGCTGATCTTCCCTGAGCTGGCTGGTGGCAACACGCTCCAGCTTTCGGTTGAGCGGCCCGCCCGCGCCAACATCTACGACCGCAACGGGCTGTGGCTTGTCTCCTCCGGTGCGACCACCTACACGCTGACCATCGTCCCCGGCGAGATTGGCGAGGGCTATGAGGAGGACATGCTGAACCTGCTCAGCCAGATCCTCCGCATGACGCCCGAGCAGATCCGCCAGCAGTACGCCGGTGCACCCCCGGACTGGAGGGTCGCGCTCGGTGATGTGGACGCCGAGATCCTGATGGAGTACGCCAAGCAGCTTGAGAGCTACCCGCCGATTGGCTGGATGGAGAAGAGCGGGCGGCGCTACTTCAACGTGCTCGCCCCGCACGTCCTCGGCTACACCGGGCAGATCCAGACCGAGCAGCTTGAAGAGTACCTTGCCAAGGGCTACGCGCGGGATGACATCATCGGGCAGAGCGGGCTTGAGCTCTGGGGTGAGGAATATCTCGCCGGCAAGCCCGGCGGCGTACTGACCGCCTGGACGCCCGACGGCCAGTACTACGCCGAGGTCGCCCGCCGCGCCCCGGAGCCATCCCAGAGCATCTACACCACTATCGACCGCAACCTGCAGATGATCGTGCAGGATGCCGTTGAGGAAGCCTACCGTGTCAGCGGCGAAACCTGGGCGCCGACAGCGGGCGGAGCAGCCGTCGTCGTGCTGGACGTTAACTCGGGCGACGTGCTTGCCATGTACAGCTACCCGACCTTCGACCCGAACGCGCTCAACCCGAACAACAACCACCCGCTCGTCACCTTCGGGGACAACTACCTGAACTACGTGTTCTCCAGCCCGCTCAAGCCGCTGCTGAACCGCGCGACGCAGGGCGAGTACGCGCCCGGGTCGATCTTCAAGATCGTCTCGATCATCACCGCGCTGGAGAGTGGCACCTTCGAGCCGGATTCCACCCTCACCTGCACCGGCACGTGGAACGGGCTGGGGAACTTCGTCCGGCGCGACTGGAAGGAGGACGGGCACGGCGAGCTAACGCTGATGCAGGGCCTTACCGCCTCGTGCAACCCCTGGTTCTACGAGATCGGCATGCGGACGGGGCAAAAGGACTTTAACCTGCTGGCAACCTACGCCCGCGAGCTTGGCCTCGGCAGGCGGCTGGGCATCCAGATCCCCGAGTCGCCGGGCGTCATCCCGGATGCCGACTGGCTGTGGCAGACACAGGGCCTGGAGTGGACGCTCGATGACAGCATAAACATGGCTATCGGGCAGGGCAGCGTGCAGGTCACGCCGCTGCAGGTCGCCACGATGGTCGCGGCGGTTGCCAACGGCGGCACGGTGTACCAGCCACAACTCATCGACCGCATCGGTTTGCTGGGCGAAGAACCAACGGTTGTGACCGAGCCGGTCGTCCTGCACGAAGCAAACATCTCCGACGAGACGCTGCAGCTCGTGCGTGAGGCCATGCACGAGGTCGCCACGAACATGGAGATCGGCACGGCGGAGTACCGGCTGGGCAGCATGCAGATCGGCGTTGCTGGCAAGACGGGTACCGCCGAGGTCTGCGCGAACTGCCCCCGCCCGCCGCACGCGTGGTTTGCCGGGTTTGCGCCCTATGAGAACCCTGAGATCGCCATCGCCGTTCTGGTTGAGAACGGCGGGCAGGGTTCAAGCGTCGCCTCGCCGATCTTCCGCCGCATCGTCGAGCGGTACTACGGCCTGCCCGTGCTCGACTACCCGCCCGACTGGGGCAACCCCGAGGACTTCGACTTCGTCACTGGCGATGAGCCGGCGGAATAGCCGCACCGGCGGCCTCAAAGCATAGACAGCAAAAGCCCCCGGTCAAAAACCGGGGGCTCTCCATTGGCATCCTCGTCGATGGAGCCTCTGGCCCCCTACCCCGCCATCTCCGAGCGGACCGTCTGGTACAGCAGGTCGGCGCGCAGCTCGGCGAGCGTGTAGCACGGCCCGCCCAGGTGATCGGCCAGCTTCTGCGCCAGCCCCTGGTCGAAGCTCACATGCTCCATGTTGATGACCACCGACTTCACGTTGTCGTGCTGAATCTGCTCCGCGATAAAGTGCGCTTCCTCCTGCGGAGGCATGTTGGTCATCGAGACGTTGCCCGCGCCGTCGGTCAGAATGATCAGCATGGGCATCACGTCCGGGTTGGACAGGCGCTCGCGCTCGATGATCTGGTGCGCCAGCGTCAGCCCTGCCGAGAGCGGCGTCTTACCTCCGACCGGGATGTCCGCCAGCGCCTTCTGCGCAAGCTCGACGGAGTTCGTCGGCGGCAGGATCTCGATGGCGCGGTTCTTCTGGAACACGACCAGCCCGACCCGGTCACGCTGCTGGTAGGCATCCGTCAGCAGCGACATGATAGCGCCCTTCGTCGCCTGCATACGCTCGGCGACCGCCATGCTCCACGAGGCATCGACGACGAACAGGATCAGGTTCGACTGCTTGGTGACGCGCACTTTGCGCTGGAGGTCCTGGCGGCGCAGCGCAAAGGCCAGCCCGCCGCGATCGCGCTCAAGCTGGTATGGCGCGGCAGCGCGGATCGTCGCGTCAAAGGCGATGTCCGTTACTTTGCCGTTGGCTGGCCGTGCCTGGATGTAGCGCCCTCGCTTGCGGTCGGTGCGTGTCTGCGTGCGGCGACCGCTCTGGCGGCGGGTCAGCCGGTCCAGCGAGGTTTCCTTACGCCGGGCGACCTGGAACTGGCTGCCAACCTCGACCTGCTTGCCCCCCTCCCACCAGCGCTCGTCCTGGTGGCTAAAGACGTTCTGGCGGGCAGGCTCGGTCGGCTCGACGTCGGGCAGTTCCTCGGCCTCAGAGTCCTCTTCTACCCTCTGCTGAGGTTTTTTTTTACGTTTGGCGTGGGTTCGCTCATCGGATCGGACATCTCTGCCGCGTCCGCCTCGGCGCGCGCCTGCTCGACCCGCTGCTCAAGCTCCTGCATGCTGACATGCGTCTCCTGGAACGGGGTGCGCTTCAAGCGGTGCGGCAGCGCAAGCTCCGCCGCCAGCAGGATGTCCATCTCGGTTACAGCGCCACGCCCCTGGAAGGCCGCATGCGCGCGCGCCGCCTTCAGGATAACGAGGTCGGCCCGGTGGCCGTCCACGCTCAGGCCCGCCGTCAGGTTGGCGATAGTGGCAAGGTCCGCGCGGGTATACTCAACCTGCTCAACGAGTTCCCTCGCCCGCGAGATCTCGTCCGATAGCTGCTGCTCGCGCGGCATCCACTTCTCGCGGAACCCGGCAGGGTCCTGCTCGAACTGGATATGCCGTTCGAGGATGGCCATGCGAGCTTCCGGGTCTTTTATCCCTTCGACGGTCACCGACAGCGCGAAGCGGTCCAGAAGCTGCGGGCGGAGTTCGCCCTCCTCCGGATTCATCGTGCCGATCAGGATGAACCGCGCGGGGTGGGTAAAGCTGATACCCTCCCGTTCGACAACATTCACGCCCATTGCCGCCGAGTCAAGCAGCAGGTCGACGACGTGGTCGTCCAGCAGGTTGACCTCATCCACGTACAGGATGCCGCGATTGGCCGCCGCTAGCACACCCGGCTCGAAGTGGCGCTCGCCGCGCTGGATGGCCTTCTCGATGTCCAGCGTGCCGACAACGCGATCCTCGGTGGCACTCACGGGCAGGTCGACAAGGCGAATGCGCCGCCGTGTGATCGGTATCTCCGCGCCGTCCTTGAAAAGCTCGCAGCACTCATCGCACCAGGACTCGGGGCGATGGGGGTTGCAGCCGAAGCGGCAAACCGCGATAACCTCGATCTCCGGCAGCAGGGCCGCCAGACCGCGAGCCGCGGTGCTTTTCGCCGTGCCCCGCTCACCCCGGATCAGCACGCCGCCGATTTGAGGATAGATGGCATTCAGAATCAGAGCGCGTTTCATGCGCTCCTGTCCGACAATGGCCGTGAAGGGATAAATCACTGATGACATTAAGCTGCTACCCGGACTACAAAATTCCCAGAATTTTTCAGAGCGTAATCAGAGATTTACGCGAACCGATTATACCTTACCCCTTGGAATCAGAACAACCGTATTACAAACGCAACAGCCCCACCGGGGGGATGGCGGGGCTGTGCGGGAGACAGATGGCCTTAGTAGTTAGCTAACAGGCTGAGCGGCAGTGGCTTCGGCGAACACAGCAGCCAGCCGGGTGACACCCTCGCGGATCTGCTCCGGCGTGGCGTTCGAGAAGTTAATGCGCATCGTGTTCTCACCACCACCGTTCGCGTAGAACGGGCTGCCCGGCACAAACGCAACCTTCTTCTCCACGGCGCGCTCCAGCAGCTTCGCACTGTCGATGCCCTCCGGCATCGTCACCCACAGGAACAGGCCGCCACCGGGGCGCGTCCAGGTGACGCCCGGCGGGAACAGCTCATCCATCAGGCTGAGCATCAGGTCGCGCCGCTCGCGGTAGACGTTGCGCAGCATGGCAACATGCTCTTCGAGGAAGCCGTCGGTTGCCGTCTCATAGGCAACCATCTGCGCGAACGTGCCGGTGTTCAGGTCGGCGCCCTGCTTGGCCTGCACCATCTTGCCGATGACTTCCTGCGGCGCGACCGTCCACGCCACGCGGAAGCCGGGGCACAGCGTTTTCGAGAACGTTCCCAGGTAGATCACGTTGCCGCCTGCGCCCTGCTCCGCGTCAACCGCGATCAGCGGCGGCAGCGGCTCGTCCTCGTAGTACAGATCGCCGTAGGGGTTGTCCTCCACGATCGGCACGCCGTACTCGGCAGCCAACCGCACGATCTCCACGCGCCGCTCGACGGGCATGGTGCGCCCGGTCGGGTTCTGGAAGGTCGGCAGCGCGTAGATGAACTTCGCCCCGCCCGCCTGGAGCGCCTCCTCCAGTGAGTCCGGGGTCATGCCATGCTCGTCCATCTTGACGGACACAAACCTGGCCTCGTACGCCCGCCACGCCTGCAGCGCGCCGAGATAGGACGGCTCCTCGACGATCACCACGTCGCCGGGGTCGAGGAAGATCTTGCCGAGGAGATCAAGCGCCTGCTGTGAGCCAGCCGTGATCAGGATGTTGTCAATCGTGCAGTCGAAGCCCTTGTCGGCCATTTGCCGGGCGATCATTTCTCGGAGCGGGTTGTAGCCTTCCGTCGTCCCATACTGGAGTGCCTGGCAGCCCTGCTCTAACAGCACGCGCCGGGAGGCCTCTAACACGCGCTCCCGCGGAAACAACTCAGGGGCCGGCAAGCCCCCTGCGAACGAGATGATATCCGGCTGCTGCGTCAGCTTGAGCAGTTCGCGGATTGCCGAACTACGCATCGCCCGTGTGCGGGATGCGTAGTGTTCGGACCACTGTATCGCCATTGATTCTCTCCGTTTGCTTATGTTCGGCTAGAGTCAGGCAGTGATAGAAGTTACCGCAAGGTGCGGTGGCCCACTCTCAACCTCGCATATTTCACGGAGCATGGCGAGTAACCTTTGCCATTATTCCCTGTGACAGATTTCCTGATTTCTGATTTCGCCCTCAGACAGCAAACACGTCCGGCGCGATCCCCGGCGCAAACCTCTCGACGATCTCCCGCGTAATACCGCCCACACGGCTGATCGCGCCGTACAGACGCCCGCTCTCCCGGATGTGGCGCTCCTGCGTCTCGAAGTTCACACCAATCAGCCCGAAGCGGAAGCGGGGGTCATAGCCCTCCGTCCACTCGAAGTTGTCGACGAGGCTCCAGAAGTAGTAGCCCCAGATGGGTATCCCATCCTTGATGGCCTGCCACACCTGCCGCAGGTGCGACACGATGAAGCCGGGGCGCAGCTTATCTGTCGCATCGGGGATACCGTTCTCCGTCACGAGGAGCGGCAGGTGGTAGCGCCGCCATAGCTGCCGCAGCGTTAGCGCCAGCCCGTCCGGGTGGATCTCGCCCCACTCGCCGGGGCCTACAAGCACGCCCGGTCGTTTGAGGTGCTGCATGAGCTTCCCGCCGGAGAGCCCCGACAGCAGGCTGAAGCGGATGCGGAAGCGCTGGTAGTAGTTCACGCCGAGCCAGTCGAGCGAGTGCCGGGTCTCTGGCAACACGACCCGGCGCAAGCCGGGGATGCGCACCACGCCGTCCGTCACCAGCCCGAGCGGCAGCTTGTTGAACACATAATCGACAAGGTGCGTGGCAATCTGGTCGCCGGGCTGCCAGGACCGCCAGGGCGACCAGATCATGATGTGCTTGGCCAGCCCGACCCGCGCATCCGGCTGAAGCTCATGGATCGCGTGGTAGGCCGCCGCATGCGCCCGCATCACGTTGATGCCTGCGTGCAGCGCGGTGCGAATGTCCGCCTTGCCCGGCGGGAAGGCCCCACGCGCATAAGCCTGCGCAACCAGCACCCCCGGCTCGTTGATCGTGCACCACAACGAGACAAGGTCACCGAGCGTCGAGACAACCTTGCGCGTGTAGCGCTCAAACCAGCCGACGATCTTCTCGTTCTCCCACGCACCCTGCTCCGCAACCCAGAGCGGGTTGGTGAAGTGGTGCAGCGTGACCATCGGCTCGATGCCGCGCGCTCGCAGCCCGGCGATCATCTCTCGGTAGCGCCCCAGCGCCGCATCGTCCCACACGCCCGGCTGCGGCTCGACGCGGCTCCACTCAATCGAGAGCCGGTGCGCATTCTGATTAAGCTCAACCATGCGGTCGAAGTCTTCTTCGGCGCGGTTCCACCAGTCGCACGCACAGCCTGCACGCTGGTTCTGATAGATAAATCCGCCTTTTTGCTCCGCTGCAAACCAATCGTTGTTCGTGAGGTTACCTTCTACCTGGTACGAGGAGGTGGCGGTCCCCCACCGGAAGGGTGTGGGGAACCTCAGTTCGGGTAGGTTCATATGTCGACCTGTTCAAGAATTCTCGCTACAATGGCGTACGTGGTGTCTGCTATAAGCTTACCTCTGCCCGGCAGCGCTTCTCAAAGGGCGAGTGGCACGCCCGGTAACGCGCAGCCTGTCCGAGCGGTTCAAGGATGGACATTGTGACGTACACGATTCTCATTCTCACCTCGGATGCGGGGTTTGGGCACCGGCGTGCCGCGCAGGCCCTTGAAGCCGGATTCCTCGAGACAGTGGGCGAGCAGGTCGTGGTCGAGGTACGCAACCCGCTTGACGACCCCGACCTTCCCAGCCTCCTGCGCAGCATCGAAACCGGCTACGACGAGATCGTCGTCGACGACCCCACGCTTTACCAGATTGCCTATGCTGCCACCGACGCCCCCGTTGTCGCCCAGTTGATGCAGCGGGTCAGCACGACCGTCCTGAACCGGACGCTGACCAAGTGGGTCAGAGAACTCCAGCCGGACGCCGTCATCACCACCTACCCGGTCTACACGCAGGCCATCATCCAGGCCATTCGCAAGGCGAAGCTCTCCGCTCCGGTGGATGTGGTCGTCACCGACCTCATCGGCGTGCACAGCGTGTGGTTTCATCAGGACGCTGACCTCACCTTCGTCCCGACGCAGCACGTGCAGCGTCAGGCGCAGGACCAGGGCCTGCGCGCCGAGCGTGTGTACCTGAGCGGCCTGCCTGTTCACCCCCGGTTCGCCTACCTGAAACAGCGCGACCGGCGCGAAGTCCGTGCCGAACTCGGGTGGGACCCGGACCTCACCACGGCGCTGATCGTCGGTTCGTCCCGCTCCCGCCAGACAGCGAACATCGCCCGCCTGCTCGACCGCGCCGGGCTACCGCTCCAGATCGCCGCCGTCGCGGGCGGTGACGCGGAGGTCACCGAGGAACTGCAGCGTACGCAGTGGAAGGGCCGCGTTCACACCTACGGGCTGGTCGATAACATGGCGGAGATGATGCGCGCGGCGGATTTCATCATCTGCAAGGCGGGCGGGCTGATCGTCTCCGAGTCACTCGCGTCCGGCCTGCCGATGATCCTGTATGAAGCCCTCCCCGGCCAGGAGGTTGGCAACGTGCGCTACGTCGTCGAGTGCGGCGCGGGAAAGTGGTCGCCGGGCGTCATCGGCGCGCTGACGACCGTCTACGCGTGGCTGGGCGATAAAAGCGACGAACTCGCACAGTGTGCCGCCGCCGCCGAGCGTGTCGGCAGGCCGCGTGCGGTGTTTGATATCGTCGAGCAGGTGATGCAGCAGATCGGCAGAAGTGAGAAACATCACAATAGTGGCTGAATTTCTGCCTGATCTGACATCACGCTCTTTAATAGGATACAATAATTCGGGTATCCTCAATACCGTGTAAACGTCGCTGGCCCGTGCAAGCGCACTCACGCATCCAACGCGCGGCCCCTTTTGTAGTAACTTCGCTTTAGATGCGTGTGTAATCTACCTTCCATAAGTTTACAGAGGAGCTAAAGCATGGCGAAAAAGTGGGTATACACCTTCGAAGAAGGTAACGCTTCCATGAGAGACCTGCTCGGAGGCAAGGGCGCCAACCTGGCCGAGATGACCAGCATTGGCCTGCCGGTGCCGCCGGGCTTCACAATCACAACAGAAGCCTGCTTGGCGTATCTCGACCAGGGCGAGCAGTTCCCCGAGGGGATGTGGCAGCAGGTTGTCGAGAATATGGAACGCCTCGGCGAGAAGATGGGCCGCAAGTTTGCCGACCCCAGCGACCCGCTGCTGGTTTCGGTTCGCTCCGGCGCGAAGTTCTCGATGCCCGGCATGATGGACACGATCCTCAACCTGGGCCTGAACGATGAGTCTGTCGAGGCGCTGGCGCAGAAGGCCGACGACCGCCGCTTTGCGTGGGATGCCTATCGCCGGCTCGTGCAGATGTTCGGCAGCGTTGTGCTCGGCGTGCCCGATCACGCCTTCGAGGAGAAGATCACCCGCATTAAGCAGGAAGAGGGCGTGCAGACCGACCCCGAAATTTCGGCAGAAGGCTGGCAGAAGGTCACGGGGTGGTTCAAGGAGCTGATTAAGGAACACACCGGGCGCGAATTCCCGCAGGATCCGTGGGAGCAGCTTCGTCTGGCTGTTGAGGCCGTCTTTAAGTCCTGGAACGGCAAGCGCGCCATCGACTACCGCAACGCCACCGGCATCCCCCACAACCTCGGCACGGGCGTCAACGTGCAGACGATGGTCTTCGGCAACGTTGGCTGGGACTCCGGCTCCGGCGTAGCGTTCACCCGCAACCCCTCGACCGGCGAGAAGGACTTCTTCGGCGAGTACCTGTTCAACGCGCAGGGTGAGGACGTTGTCTCCGGTGCCCGCACGCCCATCGAGGTGCACCACCTTGCCGAGGACTCCCCCGAGGCCTGGGAAACGCTGAACCAGATCGCGCAGACACTCGAGCGTCACTACCGCGATATGCAGGACATCGAGTTCACCATTGAGCACGGCAAGCTGTGGATGCTCCAGACGCGCAACGGCAAGCGCACGGCGGCAGCCGCGGTGAAGATCGCCGTCGACATGGTGGAAGAGGGCCTGATTAGCAAGGAAGAGGCCGTCGCCCGCATTGAGGCCAGCCAGATCGACCAGCTTCTGCACCCCCACTTTGACGCAGCGGCCAAGGCCAAGGCCCAGGTGCTCGCCACCGGCCTGAACGCCTCGCCGGGCGCTGCCGTCGGTAAGGTGTACTTCACCGCCGATACCGCCGAAGAGCGCGCCAAGGCGGGTGAAGCCGTCATTCTGGTTCGCCCGGAGACGACGCCGGACGACGTGCACGGTATGCTCGCTGCCCAGGGTATCCTGACCCAGCACGGCGGTGCGACGAGCCACGCCGCAGTGGTCGCCCGCCAGCTTGGTAAGCCCTGCGTCGCCGGCTGCGAAGCGATCCACATTGATCTGAAGAAGCTCCAGTTCACTGTGAACGGCATCGTCGTCAAGGAAGGCGATGTGATCTCGCTCGACGGCGGTTCCGGGCAGGTGTTCCTCGGCGAGCTCCCCACCGTCGCCCCGTCGTTCGACGAGCAGCCGCATCTCAAGAAGATTCTGGAGTGGGCTGACGAGATCCGCCGCCTGGGTGTCTGGGCTAACGCCGACGATCCTCAGCAGGCGACCCGCGCTCGCAACTACGGTGCGGGCGGCATCGGTCTGTGCCGTACCGAGCACATGTTCCTGGGTGAGCGCACCGAGAAGTTCCAGCGCGCCATTCTGGAGAAGCAGAAGGGCAACGACGAGGAGGCCCAGCGCATTCTGGACGAGGAACTGCTGCCGCTCCAGCGTGAGGACTTCTATGGCATCTTCAAGGCGATGGACGGCCTGCCCGTCATCATCCGCCTGCTTGACCCGCCCCTGCACGAGTTCCTGCCCTCCAAGGAGGAGCTCATCGCGGAGGTAGCAGCGGCGCGCGCTCTGGGTGAGAGCAAGCCCGAGGTCGAAGAACTGCTGGCTACCGTTGAGGATATGTCGGAGTTCAACCCGATGCTCGGCCTGCGCGGCTGCCGCCTCGGCATCATGGCGCCGGAGCTCAACCAGATGCAGGTCCGCGCGATCTTCGAGGCCGCCTGCGATGCCGCCAAGGAAGGCGTCGACGTGCACCCCGAGGTGATGATCCCGCTGACCAGCCACATCAACGAGTTGAAGCAGATCCAGCCGCTGCTTGAGGAAACCGCCCGGCAGGTGATGGAAGAGAAGGGCATCGAGATCACCTACAAGTTCGGCACGATGATCGAGATCCCGCGTGCCGCGCTGACGGCGGGTGAGATCGCCGAGATGGCCGAGTTCTTCAGCTTCGGCACGAACGACCTCACGCAGATGACCTACGGCATCAGCCGTGACGACGCCGAGCGCAAGTTCCTGCTCTCGTACGTCGAGAAGGGCATCCTGCCGGTCAACCCGTTCCAGACGATCGACCCCATCGGCGTTGGCCGCCTGATGGAAGTCGCCGTGAAGGAAGGCCGGGCGACGCGGCCCGACCTGGAGATCGGTATCTGCGGTGAGCACGGTGGTGACCCGGCCAGCGTGGAGTTCTGCCACAAGATCGGCCTCAACTACGTGAGTTGCTCGCCTTACCGCGTGCCGGTCGCGCGGCTGGCGGCGGCGCACGCCGCGATCAAGGAGAAGGGCGGCCCGCAGCCGGTCGACTAGTGGGTTCGCTGTCCCTGTGTGATAACCAGCGGAGCCGGGGTGTCCCGGCTCCGCTTTTGTTTTGTTTCGGCGTGAGGGATCAACCCTCTCCCCATTGCCCCTCTATCACTTCGGATTACAATATGAGCAAATATAAGCGAACTTAACCCGCTCATTGAGGACACCACACATGCACCACCCCGGCAACATTGCACTTATTACCGATAGTACCTGTGATATCCCCACTCCACTGCTGGAGCGGTACTGCATCCGCTTCATCCCACTGGTGCTCATCTGGGGTGGAGAGCCGTACCGCGACCGCGTGGACATCCAGCCCGACGAGTTCTACAGGCGTCTTGCGGCAGGCGGGCCGCTGCCCACCAGCTCGCAGCCTCGCGCCGAGGACTTCGTGCACCTGCTGGAGCAGGTCATCGACGAGGGCGCGCAGGAAGCGATCATCCTCCCGCTCAGCAGCCAGCTCAGCGGCACGATCATCTCGGCGCGGCAGGCCGCCGAGATGGTCGACATCCCGGTTCACGTCGTCGACTCTCGGACGGGCGGCATGGCGCTCGGGTGGCAGCTTCTGGCCGCTGCGCGGGTGCGCGAGGCGGGCGGGGGTGTCGCCGAAATGCTGCAGGCCATCGAGCAGGTCCGCCAGACCGAGCAGATCATCTTCTACGTGGACAGCCTGGAGTACCTGCACCGGGGCGGGCGCATCGGCGGGGCGGCCCGGCTGATCGGAACGGCGCTCAACCTGAAGCCCGTGCTCTACGTTGACCACGACATCGGGCGCATCGAGGCGGGCGAGAAGGTGCGCACGCGCCGCCGTGCCCTTGAGCGGGTGTACGAGTTGTTCTTCGAGCGCATGGACCTGTCCCGCCCGGTGCACGTCGCCGTGATCCACAGCAACGTCGAGGAACTGGCACAGACCGTCGCCGAGCGCATCCGTGCCGAGTACAACCCCGCCGAGCTTCTCGTCACCCCCATCTCGCCGGTGATGGGCACACATATCGGCCCCGGCGCGCTGGGTATCACCGGCTACTACGAGCCCTCCGCTCGCTGAGGCACATCCGCAGCGCATCTCCCGTCAAACCCGATATTCAGAGAACCACCACAGCAACGTCATGTTGCTGGCGGGCGAGCGTGTGATCCCACCATGCCAAAGCCCTATAATACAAATATTGACACGGTAGCAATCAGGGAGTTGTGAGACGGGTTCAATAGCAAGCTGGTCGTTACTTGAGGTAGTGCCATGGTAAAGGTTGATGTACCTGCAGGCAGCAGTACTCCGCAGTCGCCGCGAATAGAGCCCGACAAAGCAGGTGTACCGGAATTAAGGCTCTCCGAAGCACAGCAGAAGTCCCCTGCCCCTCAGCCCCGACTCTCCGTCGTCATCCCCCTGTACAACGAAACCGAGAACATCCAACCCCTCTACGAGGCGCTATCACTGTCTCTTATACACATCTTACGCTTCCGACGCAGAGGCTACGGTAGATCT